>NZ_CP084550.1:1592849-1911419 GCF_021800405.1 Arthrobacter sp. FW306-07-I
CGGGTGGCAACCCTCGTTGGCCTGCTGGCAGGCCTGAACTTCGCACTGGCGGTGTTCAACCTGGTCCCGCTCCTGCCGCTCGACGGCGGCCACGTCGCCGGGGCGCTCTATGAGGGCGTACGGCGCAAGGTGGCAAAGCTGCGCGGCCGGCCGGACCCGGGAGCGTTCGACATCGCCAAGCTGCTGCCGGTTACCTACGTTGTGGCGGCGCTGCTCATGGGCATGAGCGTCCTGCTTATCTACGCGGACATCGTCAAGCCGGTCAATCTCTTCGGTTAGGCCGCAGCCTCTGTGGAGCCGCATGGGCGGGACGCGTTGGTACTGCACTCTCCTTCTCGCAGCCGATATCGACTGATTTCCCAAATATCAGTCAAATGTGATTGATTCACTGGCATCAGCCATCTATGGTTGAGAAATGTTCGTCATGACCATCGACCAGCGGGGAAGTACCGGCGGCCAGGACCTCGTCCCGGACCTTCTCGCCCGGATTGCCGCGCTGCAACCGTCCGGAACGGAGCAGACGGTCTTCGAACGTACCGTGGGTGATGAAGTCCAGGGGGTAGTGCCCAACCCTTCCGTCGTCGTGGAGATTGCCCTCCATGCACTCCGCTTCGGTCGCTGGTACGTGGGGATCGGCGTCGGAACTGTCTCCCTGGCTCCAGGCGCCAGCCCCCGCCAAGGAACCGGGACTGCGTTTGTCGCCGCCCGCAAGGCAGTTGAGCTGGCCAAGGCCGCCGGGCCGCAGGTGCCGTTGTCGGTGGTGCCGGGCATCATGGCGAAGACCGGCGGTGTCCCCGCCGGGGAGGGGAGCCAGGCATGCGCAAATGCGGAGGCGGTGCTCCGGCTGCTCGGCCGGCTTGTCCAGGACCGCACGGAGGCCCAGTGGCGGGTGGTGGATGCCCTGCGCCGCCTGGATGAAGGCCGCCTGGATGGAAGCCGCCTGGGTGCCCGCAGCCCGGGACCGGGCCGCCACGGAAGCCAGAAGCAGGTGGCGCTTGAACTCGGCATCTCGGAACAGTCGGTGAGCCGTACCGTGCTTCGGTCCGGGTGGCAGGAAGAATGGGCAGCCAGGCCCGCTGCGGCGATGCTTCTGGGCTTTGCGAACTCGCAGATTAACGGCCCCCTCAAAGACGACCGTGATGCAGACGACCCCAACGAAGGAGACAGGTGACCGCACTTTGGGTGGCAGTGGCCCTGGTAGTGGCCGGCTTCGCCGGCTGGCCGGTGACGGCGTTGGTGTTCAAGCTCGCGCGGACCATCGACGACCGCGCGGACGCTGCGAAGGCGGCGGATGCAGCCCGCAAGGCCGAACAGGATCCCGCGGGCGACGTTACCGTGGACGACACCCCTGCCGACGCCCCGGGGGCTGCCCTTGGAACAGCAGGCGGCGCAGCCGGCCAGGCTGTGGACGATGAGCTGACCGCCCCGCCTGTCCAGCCGCCGTCGGACGCGCCTGCCGGGCCGGCGCCCCCTACCCAGCGCATCCTGCGCGGGGGTGCCATCATTGGCGTACTGGAGCGGCTGGGCGTCTGCCTCGCCATCCTTACCGGGCAGCCCGTGGCCATCGCCTACATCGTTGCCATCAAGGGCCTGGGCAGGTTCGCCGAGCTGAAGGAAACGCCGGTGGCAGCCGAGCGCTTCATCATCGGGACGCTCACGTCGATGCTCTGGGCGGCCGGAACCGCTGCCGCCGTCAAAGTCCTCTTCCTGCACTAGTCCTCTTCCTGCACTAAGGTCATGACCGGCCCCGGACGGTCTTGCGCGCCAAGTCGCTTCGCCCTGCCGGCCGGACGCGTACGGTACCAAGCCAGCCATGGCGATAGGGTAGCGGTATGACAGTTTTTGCCGTTGAGTACGTTTATGCCGCCAGCTCCACTGAAACCCGCAACGAGGTCCGGCCCGCGCACCGGGAATGGACCGCGAACCTGGCACAGGACGGCGTCATCGTAGCCAGCGGCCCGTACGGTGACGGTGCCGGTGCCCTGCTGATCTTCAAGGCCTTGGATGAAGCCGCCCTCAACTCGATCCTCAAGCAGGACCCGTTCGCCGGAGCCGGTGTGATCGCCGGAACGCGCATCACGGAATGGTCACCGGTAACCGGCATGCTGGCCGGGATTTCCGCGTAGCCGCCTTTTTACCCTTTCAACTCAAGGAGTCCACGTGACCTCGGTCAGCCTGGGAATGCCGTCAGCACCACCGCCCGTCCTCGCGCCCCGCCGCAAGACGCGCCAGATTAAAGTCGGCTCGGTAGGCGTAGGGTCTGACTACCCCATCAGCGTGCAGTCCATGACCACCACGCCCACCACGGACATCAACGCCACCCTGCAGCAGATCGCTGAACTGACTGCGTCCGGCTGCGACATCGTCCGCGTCGCCTGCCCGTCCGCCGATGACGCCGAAGCGCTGCCCATCATCGCCCGGAAGTCCCAGATCCCCGTCATCGCGGACATCCACTTCCAGCCCAAGTACGTCTTCGCAGCCATTGAAGCCGGCTGCGCTGCGGTGCGCGTGAACCCGGGAAACATCCGTAAGTTCGACGACCAGGTCAAGGAGATCGCCGCCGCGGCGAAGGACCACGGTACCTCCATCCGCATCGGCGTGAACGCAGGCTCCCTGGAACCGGGCATCCTGAAGAAGTACGGCAAGGCCACTCCGGAGGCACTGGTCGAGTCGGCGGTCTGGGAAGCCTCACTGTTCGAGGAGCACGGTTTCCACGACTTCAAGATTTCCGTCAAGCACAACGACCCCGTGGTGATGGTGGCCGCCTACGAGATGCTCGCGGAAAAGGGTGACTGGCCCTTGCATTTGGGCGTCACCGAAGCCGGCCCCGCCTTCCAGGGGACCATCAAGTCCGCCACGGCGTTCGGCGCGCTCCTGTCGCGGGGTATCGGTGACACCATCCGCGTGTCCCTGTCCGCGCCGCCGGTGGAGGAGATCAAGGTCGGCAACCAGATCCTCCAATCGCTGAACCTGCGGCCCCGCAAGCTGGAAATCGTGTCGTGCCCGTCATGTGGCCGTGCCCAGGTGGACGTGTACACTCTGGCGGAACAGGTCACCGCCGGGCTCGAGGGGATGGAAATTCCGCTGCGCGTGGCGGTCATGGGCTGCGTCGTGAACGGCCCCGGCGAGGCGCGTGAAGCGGACCTTGGTGTTGCATCAGGCAACGGCAAGGGCCAGATCTTCGTTAAGGGCGAGGTCATCAAGACTGTTCCCGAGAGCGCAATTGTTGAGACACTGATCGAAGAGGCTATGCGTATCGCGGAAGAGATGGGGGAGGCCGATGGCGAAGATGCTGTCAAGGGTAGCCCCGTGGTTAGCGTCTCGTAGGGACGCTCCCGACCCGGCAGGGCTTTCTGTCCGTACGCTCGACGGCCAGGACACCCCCGCACTGACGGCGCTGGCCCAGCAGGACCCGGTGGCCAATGTGTTCATCCTGGCCCATCTGCGCGGCACCGGGACGGCGGCACCCACCAGCGGCGGGGCCGGCGTCATCGGCGTTTTCGACGGCGGCATCCTGACGGGCGCATGCTGGGCCGGGGCCAATTTGGTTCCGGTCCAGCTCGATCCCGCACTGGCCCCCCTGGTAGCGGAGGCAGCCAACAGTTCCGGGCGCAGGTACGCCTCGGCTTTCGGTCCGGCCGAGGCCGTGCTGGCACTTAATGCCGAACTCACGGAACTGGGGCACCAGGCCCACGAGGTCCGGGCCGACCAGCCCCTGATGGTCATCGACGGAGCACCCCGGGTACGGCCCCACCCGGGCCTGGTGCACGGGGACCTGGCGGACTTCGACCGCATCCTTCCCGCATGCGCCGCCATGTTCGAGGAAGAAGTAGGCTACTCGCCCTATTTGGGCGGCAGGGAGTTCTACAGCCGGCGGGTGGAAGGCCTCATCAGGCAGGGGCACTCCCTGGTCCACCTCAACGAAGCCCGCGAGGTGGTGTTCAAAGCCGAGTTGGGTGCAGTCACGGACGACGTCACCCAAGTCCAAGGGGTATGGATGAATCCGGCTTTCCGCGGCCAGGGGCTCAGTGCGGCGTACATGGCGGCAGTGGTGGAAAAAGCCCAGCAGATTGCCCCGATGACCAGCCTCTACGTCAACGGCTTCAACACCAGGGCCAGGTCCACCTATGAGCGTGTGGGCTTCCGCCAGGTGGGGACCTTCGCTACAGTCCTGTTCTAGCCGGTAACTGCCGGTTCCGTGCTGGATATTGGGGGAAAAATTGAAGACGTCCGTGCTTGGAACTTTCGGGGCCTGCGCCCTTCTTGCCGTTGGTGTTTCTGCGTGCGGCGGGACGTCCGCGCCACAGGCAGCGGAATCCACACCTGCCGCGCCTGCGGCCTCCACACAAAGTACGCCCACCCCAACGGCAACTCCGACGCCAACCGCCAAGGCCTACACCAGCGAGGAACTCGCTGCCATCGTCGGCCAGGTCCGGGACGCGGCAGACCGCAGGCTGTCAGTCCTGCCCAGCGCCGACATCAAAACCACGCTCGAACAAACCAAGGCAATGATTGCGTCCATTGACGTCAAGCCCGCAGAGTGCAAGGAACTGGCCGCCGCAAGCGCCGTACCTTCCGTCGACGGAGCAACCATGGCGATGGGCATGAGCACGGACGCCGGCACCGGGGCCGCCACAGCCCTGTCCCTGATTGCCGGCCTGGACCAAAGCTTCCTTGCCAAGGTCAAGGACCAGCCGGACCAGCTGGCGAAGTGCTCCTCCATGACCATGACCGCGTCGGGCATGGAGATAGCCGTAACCGTGACTCCGGTGCAGGGAGCCGGGAGCCTCCCCGGTACCGTTGCCTACCGCACTGACAGCGCCCTTCCCGATGGACGCAAGCAGTCAACCGTTACGGCCCAGGTGGTCAAGCAGGGCGTGGTGCTCACCTCGGTTGCGTCCGGAGGCGAGAGCGAGGCTGACGCCGTCCGCCGGGCTGGTGCCCTCCTTGACTCCGCTGCTGCGCTGGTCAGGTAAGACAACCGCCTGTCACGTAACAACGCGTCGTCAAGGCACAACAGCGGAAGTAACGCCGCGCGACAGGTAAAGGGCACGCGGATCCGAAAATAAAAACACTTGTCAAACGTGCGCACGATCACATAAGTTCTTTCTAGCTGCGCTGGAAGTGGGGTGGGCGGTCTCACCAGTCCTCACCAGTACTCAGGCGATAACGGCGTTGGGCCACGCCCGGATGCGATGACCAGCCTCATTGGGGGGCCAGGGGCTTTGTATTCCCGGGCGTGGCCCTACTGTGTCCGGCCATTGCCGGGCACGCCGGCCCGGCTGCGTTCCCTGGCCCGTAATTGCCGCATGTTCCGTGCCGGTAGATTAGTATCCAGACGAATTGTCCGGCCCTGCTGACCCAGCACTTCCCCAGAAACGGATACCACCCGTGGTCCTACGACTGTCCCAGCTTTTCCTGCGCACGCTGCGCGAAGACCCCGTCGATGCCGAGGTTGCCAGCCACAAACTCCTGGTCCGCGCCGGCTACATCCGCCGCGCTGCCCCCGGCATCTACACCTGGCTTCCGCTGGGACTGAGCGTCCTGCGCAAGGTCGAGGAAATCATCCGCGAGGAGATGGCAGCCATTGGCGCCCAGGAAGTCCACTTCCCGGCCCTGCTGCCACGCGAGCCGTACGAGGCCACGAACCGCTGGACCGAATACGGCGAGGGCCTGTTCCGCCTCCAGGACCGCAAGGGAGCTGATTACCTGCTGGCCCCCACGCATGAGGAGATGTTCACGCTCCTGGTCAAGGACCTGTACTCGTCCTACAAGGACCTGCCGCTGAGCCTGTACCAAATCCAGAATAAGTACCGCGACGAGGCCCGTCCCCGGGCCGGGCTCCTCCGCGGCCGCGAGTTCATCATGAAGGATTCCTACTCCTTTGACGTGGACGACGCGGGCCTGGATGCCAGCTACGCCGCCCACCGCGCCGCCTACTTGAAGATCTTTGAACGCCTGGGCCTTGAAGTAGTGCCCGTGGCAGCCACCGCGGGCGCCATGGGAGGTTCCAAGAGCGAGGAATTCCTCTTCCCCACGGAGATCGGCGAGGACACCTTTGTCCGCTCGGCCGGCGGCTACGCCGCCAACGTCGAGGCCGTCACCACGGTGGTCCCCGAGGAAATCGACTTCACCAACGCCCCGGCGGCAGAGGTCCTGGATACCCCGGACACCCCCA
Organism: Arthrobacter sp. FW306-07-I; assembly: GCF_021800405.1. Classification (NCBI taxonomy): domain Bacteria; kingdom Bacillati; phylum Actinomycetota; class Actinomycetes; order Micrococcales; family Micrococcaceae; genus Arthrobacter; species Arthrobacter sp. FW306-07-I. The sequence goes on from NZ_CP084550.1 coordinate 1,599,028, forward strand.
CCATCGAGACCCTGGTTGCCGCTTCCAACCAGATCGCCCCTCGGGCAGAATCCGACGGCGGCGCCTGGACTGCAGCGGACACGCTCAAGAACGTGGTCCTCGCCGTCACGCTGCCCACCGGTGAGCGGCAGCTGGTGGTCATCGGCCTCCCCGGCGACCGCGCAGTGGACCTCAAAAGGGTGGAGGCAAACATCGGCGCCTTCCTGCCGATCGGTGGAGAGATCGGCCTGGAGCAGGCAGGCGAGGAAGACCTCAAGAAGCAGCCGCTGATCGTCAAGGGCTACCTTGGCCCCGGCCTGTCCCTCGACCAGCCGCTCCTGGGCGCCGACAGTGCCACCAAGCTGCTGTACCTGGTGGACCCCCGGGTGGTCAGCGGAACTGCCTGGATTACTGGCGCCAACGAGGCCGGCAAGCACGTCTTCGGCCTGGTGGCCGGACGCGACTTCCGCTGGGACGGCGTCATCGAGTGCACCGAAGTCCGCGCCGGCGACCCCTCCCCGGACGGCTCCGGCCCGCTGGAGACCGCCCGCGGCATCGAAATGGGCCACATCTTCCAGCTCGGCCGCAAATACGCCGAAGCACTGGACCTCAAGGTCCTGGACCAGAACGGCAAGCAGGTGGTGGTCACCATGGGTTCCTACGGCGTCGGGGTCACCCGGGCCGTGGCGGCCCTGGCAGAGGCCAACCACGATGACCGCGGCCTGGTCTGGCCCCGCACGGTGGCGCCCGCCGATGTACATGTGGTTGCAGTGGGCCGCGGTGACGAGATCTTCCAGACGGCGGAAAAGCTGTCGGCAGAACTCGAGGAAGCCGGACTGTCGGTCATCTATGACGACCGGCCCAAGGTCTCGCCGGGCGTGAAGTTCGGCGACGCCGAGCTGGTGGGCGTCCCCACCATCCTGGCCGTGGGCCGCGGCCTGGTGGACGGCGTGGTGGAGATCAAGGACCGCCGCAGCGGTGCCGCCGAGAACGTGGCGGTAGACAAGGCCGTCGACTACGTGGTCAACGCCGTCCGCAACCAGTGACCTCCGGCTTCGAGTCGATCCAGCTCACCACCATCATCCTGATCGTGGTGGCTGGATTCGCAGCCGGGTGGATTGATGCGGTGGTGGGCGGCGGAGGTCTCATCCAGCTTCCGGCGCTGCTCCTGGTCCCCGGCATCGCGCCGGTTCAGGCGCTGGCCACCAACAAGATGGGATCCATCTTCGGTACCGCCACCAGTGCTGTCACGTATTACCGGCGGGTGGGGCCGGACCTGCGGACCGCGGTGCCCATGGCGGTGATAGCCCTGGCGGGGAGCTTCGGCGGGGCAAGCCTGGCCGCCACCCTGCCGGCCGGGGTGTTCAAGCCCATCATCGTGGTGGCCCTGGTCGCCGTCGCGCTTTTCACTGCCCTGCGGCCCAGCGTGGGTGAGCTGACGGCACTGCGCCACGAAGGCCATAAGCACTACGTCGTGGCCTGTTTGATCGGTGCTGTGATCGGCTTTTATGACGGGCTTATCGGCCCGGGGACCGGTTCCTTCCTGGTCATCGCCCTGGTGTCCGCCATGGGCTACGCCTTCCTGGAAGCAAGCGCCAAGGCCAAAATTGTCAACATGTCCACCAATGCCGGTGCCCTGTTGTTCTTCCTGCCGCACGGGTCCATCCTGTGGGGGATCGGCCTGCTGCTCGGCGGCGCCAACATGGCCGGCGGCTACCTCGGCGCCCGCACAGCCGTGAAGCAGGGCAGCAAATTCGTCCGGGTGGTCTTCCTGGCGGTCGTGGCGGCCCTGATCGTCAAGCTTGGCTACGACGTCTGGCAGGAAAACTTCTCCTGATCCGCCCTGGAAACTGGTCCTCGTCGCGGGGACCAGCCCGGCGTAGCATGCAGGTATGGCACACGGCGATGACGGGTTTGCCGCGGCACTGGCAGCCGCCGCAGGGTATTCGCAGGCCTGGCTGGACAGCCTTCCGCACCGCCGCGTGGGACCGAGCCGGAACGCCACAGAGCTCGCCGAAGTCTTCGGCGGACCACTGCCCCAAGCAGGAATGCCTGCAGCGGGCGTCATCGACTTCCTGGCCACTCAGGCAGAACCTGGCCTCATGGCCATGCCCTCGGGCCGGTTCTTCGGCTGGGTGATCGGCGGCACCCTGCCGGCCGCCCTGGCCTCGGACTGGCTGGTCAGCGCCTGGGACCAAAACGCGGGCCTGCGCTACGCTACCCCGGCCACGGCTGCCATCGAGGAAGCCGCCGGACACTGGCTGCTGGATCTGCTGGGCCTCCCATCCACCGCCGACGTCGGATTCGTCACCGGCGCCACCATGGCAAACTTCACCGGCATGGCTGCCGCCCGCTGGCGGCTGCTCTCCGATGCCGGCTGGGACCTGGACCGCGACGGACTCTGCGGCGCACCCCGGATCCGCTGCTTTGTCGGACGGGAACGGCACGACACCGTTGACCTCGGCCTTCGCTACCTGGGCCTCGGAAAACCAACGGAAGTCGACGCAGACGGGCAGGGCCGCCTGCTCCCCGCCGCCCTGGACGCCGCGCTTGCCGCCGGAACCGGGCCCGCCCTGGTGTGCCTCCAGGCAGGCAACCTGCACTCAGGCGCCTTCGACCCCTTTTCCCAGGCCATCGCCGTCGCACGCAAACACGGTGCGTGGGTACACATCGACGGTGCGTTCGGCCTTTGGGCTGCCGCCGCACCGGAACTGAGGCACCTCACCCGGGGCTATGAAGAGGCCGACTCCTGGGGCACGGATGCCCACAAGACGTTGAACGTGCCGTACGACTGCGGCATCGCCATCGTCCGCGACCCGTCGGCGCTGCGGGCTGCGATGGGCCTGCACGCGAGCTACCTGGTGCACGACGCGGAAGGCCCGGGCGATCCCTTCGAGAAGGTCCCGGAACTCTCGCGCCGGGCACGGGGAGTACCGGTGTGGGCCGCGCTGAAAAGCCTGGGCCGCGAGGGCGTGGCAGCCCAGGTGGGTGGTCTGGCGGGTGCCGCCGCGGCAATCGCAGAAGGAATGGCCGCCCTGGACGGCGTGGAGGTGCTCAACGACGTCTCCTACACCCAGGTGTGCCTGGCTTTCGGCGACGACGACACCACCCGCGCGGTCACGGCCCGTGTCATCCAGGACGGGAAGGTGTGGATGTCCGGGTCACGCTGGCGGGAGCGGGACATCCTTCGGGTTTCGGTGAGCAACTGGCATACGGCGGGGGAGGATGTGGGTACCGCAATCGACGCCGTGCGGTCAGCCCTGGCCGCCGTGCGGAACTCCTGACCGTTCGCGCACGCCTTGCCGGCCGCCCTACCCGTCCTGTCCCGGCTCGGGCAGTGAATGGGGATGCGGCAGGCCGTCCAGGGTTTTGCCGGCCAGGGTGCTGGAGACCCAAAGGGACCGGGCCAGGTCGCCCTGGTGTCCCTGCGCGGCGTACCCCAGCGCGTTATCCACTTCCCTGGCGATGGCCCACTGCCGGGCCACGTCAGGGTCCAGGCCGGCGGCTGTGCTGAAGTCGTGGCAACGCGTCAGCAGCGCCGCGCCGGGCCGGGACGCCGGCAGGTCCGCAAGGCGGTTCCACAGCAGCGGAGCCACGGCAAACTCGGGTTCGCCAATCATCGGCTGGGGGTCGATGGCCGCGTATCCCGCCGCCGTCGGCGCTTCACCCGTGGCCTGCTTCCCCGGGCGCGCCAGGACATTCAGGAAATGCAGGTCCGTGTGGACCAGCAGGTCATGGGCCGACCGGCGGCCCACCGCACCGCGGGTCTGGCACACTTCAAGGGCTGCCTCCAGCAGCCACCGGGGGAACGGGCGGCCCAGCTGCTCCCAGTCCGCCGGCAGTTGGTCGCTCCACTGTTCGGCTCGGCCGGCGATGTCGGCGAACTCCCGCCATTCAGCGCGGTGGTCCGGGGCCAGCCCCAATTGCCGCACCAGCCCTCCCCAGACAACGGCAGCGTCATCCAGGGGCACGTCCGCCAGTGACCGTCCGGCGTCGAGGCGTTCCAGGAGCATGGCGCACGATTCCGCGTCGGAGGCCAGCAATGCAACAGCGCCACGGCCGCCCCAAAGTGCCAGTGCATGCCGCTCCACCTTGGCTTCATCGTGGGGGAAAGCGATCTTCAAGGCTGCTGGTGAACCGTCGTCCTGCCGCACCGGCAGCACGATGCCGCCGTGTCCACTCCACGGCAGGCTGCCGGGCGCCAGGTCCACGTCGAGCTGCCATTGCTCCAGCCGGTCAGCCAGCAGCCCCCGAAGGCTGTCGAGCCAGGTGCGTCCTGCCCGGTCGCGCATGTAACGGGCCGTGAGGTCCGGCGGGATGGGAAGTGCCGGCACCACGGGGTCAAACAACACCCGAGGCCCCCAGCAGGTTGCCGATCATGAACGTCGCCGCGAGCGCCAATGCGCCGCCCACCACCACGCGCACAGCTGCCCGCGTTTTTGAGCCGCCTCCGATCCATGCCCCCAGGGCGCCCGTTATGGCCAAGGCCACCAGGACTGCTGCAAACGTCAGCGGAACCCGGATGCCGGGTGGGGGAAGCAGGATGGCCAGCATTGGCAGAATAGCCCCGATGGTGAACGCAATGGCTGAGGCGAATGCCGCGTGCCAGGGGCTGACGATGTCCTCCTCGTCGATGTTGAGCTCGGCAGACAGGTGTGCGGCCAGGACGTCGTGGGCAGTAAGTTCGCGGGCGACCTTGGCCGCGGTTTCGGGGGTCAGCCCCTTGGCCAGGTAGAGGGCGGTCAGTTCGGCGAGCTCCGCTTCCGGTTCTTCCTCCAGTTCGCGGCGTTCCTTCTCAATCAGGGCGCGCTGACTGTCACTTTGGCTGCTGACCGAGACATATTCGCCCAACGCCATTGACACGGCGCCCCCCACGACGCCGGCGACGCCGGCCGTGAGGATGGGCCCCAATTCGGCCGTGGCACCCGCCACGCCCACCACAATGGCGGCCACGGAGACGATGCCGTCATTGGCGCCGAGGACGCCGGCGCGCAACCAGTTCAGCCGGTGCGCAATATCGTTGCCGTGCGGTTCCGTCTCAAGGTGGTTGTTCAGTTCCGGGCTGGCACCGGTCCCCGGGGCATCGGCTGGATCGTCGGCGTTCATCCTTTCAGGAAACCACCCCGGCCTTCCCAGTGCCACCCTCTGCGTGGTCTTCTTTACGACCATTCCTTCAGTGGTGACGGCCCAGTGAGGGCCTGGGATTCCGCGGACGACGGCGCGGGGCCGGTACCGGCAGGACGTCCAGTAACTGCGGGAAGGTTGGGCAGTTGGTTAACGTCCAGGGTCAGGCCTGGAACAGCTCCGGGGTCTGTGCCCCAGCGAAGCGCCCGTCCTGCGGCAGCCTGCAGCGCTGACAGCGCCCATTTCCGGTCCTGGCCCTGGGACAGTGCCACCAGGTCGCCGTAGGAGGCGAGCGTCGCTGCCTCGAGCCTGCCCAGGCCTGCTGCCGGTGCGGCCAGGAAGGCGGAATCGAGGACATATCCCGGCTGTTGCGGTACGGCCGTTCCACAAGCGAGCCTGAGGCGTTCCTCCCCGGCGTCGGCCAGTTCGCGGTGCCGGGCCAGGAACTCCGACGCCGGGCCGGACTCGGCGGGACCGAGGCGGGGGAGTGCCGCCTGGTACCCGTAGGCAGCCTCCTCCTCTGCGGTGACGGCAGCGGCCAGCGCCTCGCGCACGCCGGCAGCAGTGCCCGGGCGAGCGCCCCTCTGCGAGGCAGCCGCGGATGGCGAGGGGCATGGGGAAGCAGTTGCCTGGGCCGGCACCTCTTCTACCGTTGCGGCTGCCGTTGCCTCCGGGACGGGTACTCCTGTGGCGGCGGCCAGTCGGCCGGCGGCGAGGATCTGCGCGGTGCCGGCACCCGCGAGGAGGCGGGCCATGCCGCCGTCGGCTGTTTCTGCGTCCTTGAGGCGCGCGGTTCCGCTGCCGGCCAGCGCCTGGACGAGTCCGGCAACACTGGCGGGGCCGGCGGTGGAAGACGGCGTGGAAGGTGCCGGCGGCGTGGCTGCACCGGTTTCCGGTGCAGGGGACGTCAGCGCGGGGGACATCAACGCCCTGGCCTGGATGGTCAGCAAGGTCACAACGGGGTCCAGGATGGCGGAATCCGCTGCGCCAGTGGAAGACAACTCCATCCCGGAGGCACGCAGGTCCATGGCAGCAGTGAACGCCGCCGCCCTGGCCCGTTCCGTGAACGGAGGCTCGGCGGGAGCTGGCTTTTCCGCGGGAATCAAGGCGAAACCGAGGCTCAGGACCACCAGCACGGCGAGGGCAAAGACGGCAAACCGGAACGCGCGCACGCGCGGGTGGGTGTCCTTGAGGGGGTGTTTCACAACAGACCATGGTGTCACGCTGAGGGGGCACCCGGGTGCACCACGGGGCCGGTAAAATAGCTACGCTAGTAAACACCACATCATCTATAGGGAGGCGGCCGGCATCGTGAGCAACGCAGAAGCTACGGCTTCACCAGACCACACCGGCACGGGAAGCGGAACCGCGCCGGCCCACAACCCCGAAGCTGCGCGGCTCCGGGCTCTCCTGGAACCCGCCGTTCACGCAAACCGCCTGTACCTGGAGGACGTAGCCATCATCCCGGGCTCCCACCGTGTGGTCCATGTCGTGGTGGACCTGCCGCAGGAGGAGACGGGCGGGGTCAGCCTGGACGTCATCGCGGACATCTCCAAGGTCCTCTCGGATGTGCTGGATAACGACCCCAACGACGACGGCCGGCCCTATGACCTCGAGGTGTCCTCGCCCGGCGTAGGTCGCCCCCTGACCGAACCGCGGCACTGGCACCGCGCGCGGGGCCGGATGGTCAAGGTCAACGTCACCCAGGGCGAGAACGTGACCGGCCGCATCAAGTCCGTGGACGACGGGGGAGTCACCCTCGTTCCGGAGATCGCCGTCAAGAAGGGCATGAAGCCCCGACAGGGTGAACCCGTAAAGCTTCCTTTCGACAGGATCCGCAACGGAAAAGTCGAGATCGAATTCAGCCACCTCCCGGAGGACGGTCTGGAACCTGAACACAATGGACCTTCTGAGGAGGCCTGATGGATATTGACATGAGCGCACTGAGACTTTTGGAGCGTGAGCGTGAAATCCCGCTGGACCTCCTGATCCCCACCATCGAGCAGGCGCTCCTGGTGGCCTACCATAAGTCGCCCGGCGCCTTCGAAAAAGCACGCGCCGAACTGGACCGCAAGAGCGGGCACGTGACCATTTGGGCCGTGGAGATTGACGACGACGGCGCCCCCATCGGCGAATTCGAGCACACCCCAGAAGGGTTCGGCCGCATCGCAGCCAGCACGGCCCGCCAGATCATCCTGCAGCGGCTTCGCGACGTTGAGGACGACAACGTCCTGGGCGAGTTCAAGGGCCGCGAAGGCGAGTTGGTGTCCGGCACCATCCAGCAGGGCAACAACCCGCACATGGTCCAGGTCAACCTCGGGTCCCTCGAGGCGCTGCTTCCCCCGCCCGAGCAGGTCCCCGGCGAGAAGTACATCCACGGTAACCGCCTGCGCGCCCTGGTCATTGACGTGCACCGCGGTACCAAGGGCCCCTCCGTGACGCTGTCCCGGTCGCACCCGGGCCTGGTTCGGAAGCTCTTCGAACTCGAAGTCCCCGAGATCGCCGACCACTCCGTGGAGATTGTCGCGCTGGCCCGCGAAGCCGGCCACCGCACCAAGATCGCCGTCAAGGCGAACACCCCCGGGATCAACGCGAAGGGTGCCTGCATCGGTGAGATGGGTTCCCGCGTCCGTGCCGTCATGAACGAGCTGAACGACGAAAAGATCGACATTGTCGACTACAGCGAGAACCCGGCTACCTTCATTGCCAGCGCGCTGTCGCCGTCGCGGGTGAATTCGGTCACCATCACCGACGAGGCCACCCGCTCCGCGCGCGTGGTGGTTCCGGACTACCAGCTGTCCCTGGCCATCGGCAAGGAAGGCCAGAATGCCCGCCTTGCGGCAAAGCTGACCGGGTGGCGCATCGACATCGTCTCCGACGCCGCGGTGGCCCGCGACAAATAACTGCCGGGACGCGGGTGGTTGGCGCGCCGCGGCAGCCACCCCGTTTCGGGCAGAACGGCCCCGAGGGGCTAGAATGGATAAGACCGCGCCTAACAGCCGGTAGCCGTGTGCCTTGGGCGTGCTCGTTTCCGCAACTGCGGGGCAGTAAAACCTGCGGCCAGCAGAAAGAACGTCAGGACGATGACCGTGGCAGAAATGCTTTCCACAGGGAATCAGCCCGAGCGTACCTGCATCGGATGCCGGAAGAAGGGCCCGCGGTCGCAGTTGCTCCGGCTCGTCGCCGAAGGCAGCGGGTCAACCGCTGTCCTGGTGGATGAACGACGCCGGATGGCTGGCCGGGGTGCATGGCTGCACCCCAGCACATCGTGCCTGGCCCTGGCGGTCAAGCGGCGAGCATTCGGGCGTGCCCTTCCGGGCGCAACTGAAACAACCGCCGTCGAACGCTGGTTCACGCCAGGTCCGAACGTTGACGCCGCCCCGGTGGCTGCAACACCAACCGTCCAACCTGAAAGCGGGTCAGAAATCTGATGGAAACCCGATGAGTTCCCAGCGATGAGTGCGTAACGATGACAACTTTGTTGCGCTCTGCAATGGGCCCCTTCGCATCAACAGCGGCTGGGGTCCGCAGTAAGAAGTAGACGGTTCGTGCCTGGCTCGGTGCGGACCGAGACAGGAGAAATGTGGCCAAGGTCCGCGTACATGAGCTCGCCAAAGAGCTCGGTATAACTTCCAAAGATGCAGTGACAAAACTGCAGGAACTGGGCGAATTCGTTCGCTCTGCCTCTTCAACCATTGAGGCCCCCGTTGTGCGCAAACTGCGCAACGCCTTCCCCGACGCCGCGGCAAAGTCCTCGGCCCCGGCCGCAGCGCCAGCCGCTGCGCCCAAGGCACCTGCTCCCGCGGCAGGAACACGCCCTTCAGCACCGGCTCCCGGTCCGGCTGCGCCCAAGGCTCCGGCCCCCAAGGCCCAGGCACCGGCTCCGGCCGCTCCCGCTGCTCCTGCACAGGCAGCAGCCCCGGCAGCCCCCGCCACGCCTGCCGCCCCCGCGGCTCCGTCTTCCGGTGCCCCAGCCGCTGGTGCCCCGTCCACCGGCGCCAAGCCCGGTGCCCGCCCGGCACCCAAGGCTGAAGCTCCGGCTCCCTCCGCCCGTCCGGGTGGTTCAGGGCCCCGCCCCGGCGGTCCCCGTCCGGGCAACAACCCGTTCGCCACCTCGCAGGGCATGCCCCGCGGCCGCGGTGGAGACGGTGACCGTGCACCCCGTCCCGGCAACAACCCGTTTGCCACCTCGCAGGGCATGCCCCGTCCGGGTGGCAGCCGCACCGACGGCGACCGCCCCGGTGGTCCCCGCCCCGCAGCAGGCGCCGGCGGACCGCGCCCCGGTGGGCCGCGTCCCGCAGCCGGTGCCGGTGGTCCCCGCCCCGCAGCAGGCGCCGGTGGTCCCCGTCCAGGCGCCCCGCGCCCCGGTGGTCCCCGTCCTACTCCGGGCATGATGCCTAACCGCACTGAGCGTCCCGCACCCGCAGGTGCAGGACGTCCCGGTGGCGGCGGACGCGGTCCAGGACGCCCCGGTGGCGCTCCCGGTACCGGTGGTCCCGGTGGCGGCGGCGGTGCACCCGCCGGCGGTGGCTTTGGCAAGGGCGGCCGCGGCCGCGGCGGCACCCAGGGTGCCTTCGGCAAGGGCGGCGCTGGCCGTGGCAAGCAGCGCAAGTCCAAGCGCGCAAAGCGCCAGGAACTTGAGCAGATGAGTGCCCCGTCGCTGGGTGGCGTGAGCGTACCCCGCGGCGACGGCAACACCGTCATCCGGCTTCGCCGTGGTTCGTCCATTACGGACTTCGCCGACAAGATCGAGGCAAACCCCGCCGCGCTGGTCACCGTGCTGTTCCACCTTGGTGAGATGGCCACCGCCACCCAGTCGCTGGACGAGGACACCTTCGCCCTGCTCGGCGAGGAACTGGGCTACAAGCTCCAGGTCGTCTCCCCGGAGGACGAGGAGCGCGAGCTGCTCTCCAGCTTCGACATCGACTTTGACGCCGAACTCGAAGCCGAAGGCGATGAGGAACTCGAGGCACGTCCGCCGGTAGTCACCGTCATGGGCCACGTTGACCACGGTAAAACCCGCCTGCTCGATGCCATCCGCAAGTCCGACGTCATGGCGGGCGAGCACGGCGGCATTACCCAGCACATCGGTGCCTACCAGGTCACGCACAACCACGAAGGCGACGATCGCAAGATCACCTTCATCGACACCCCGGGCCACGAGGCGTTCACCGCCATGCGTGCCCGTGGTGCCAAGGTCACCGACATCGCCATCCTGGTGGTCGCAGCGGACGACGGCGTGATGCCGCAGACCGTTGAAGCCCTCAACCACGCCCAGGCGGCCAACGTGCCGATCGTCGTGGCCGTGAACAAGATCGACAAGGAAGGCGCCAACCCGGAGAAGGTCCGCGGCCAGCTGACCGAGTACGGCCTGGTTCCCGAGGAATACGGTGGCGACACCATGTTCGTGGAGGTCTCTGCCCGCCAGAACCTGCACATTGACGAGCTGCTCGAGGCTGTCCTGCTCACCGCAGACGCAGCCCTGGACATGCGCGCCAACCCGAACAAGGACGCCCGCGGCATCGCGATCGAAGCCAACCTGGACAAGGGCCGCGGTGCGGTTGCCACCGTCCTGGTGCAGTCCGGTACCCTGCGCGTCGGCGACACCATCGTGGCAGGCACGGCCCACGGCCGCGTCCGTGCGATGTTCGACGACGACGGCAGCGCCCTGACCGAGGCCGGTCCGTCCCGCCCCGTCCAGGTGCTGGGTCTGTCCAACGTGCCGCGCGCCGGTGACACCTTCTTCGTGACCGCTGACGAGCGCACCGCCCGCCAGATCGCCGAGAAGCGTGAAGCAGCCGACCGCAACGCAGCCCTGGCCAAGCGCCGCAAGCGCATCAGCCTGGAGGACTTCGACCAGGCCGTCGCCGAAGGCAAGATCGACACCCTCAACCTCATCCTCAAGGGTGACGTGTCCGGTGCCGTCGAAGCCCTCGAAGACGCGCTGCTCAAGATCGACGTCGGCGAAGGCGTGCAGCTGCGCGTCATCCACCGCGGCGTCGGTGCGATCACGCAGAACGACGTCAACCTGGCAACGGTCGACTCCGCCGTCATCATCGGCTTCAACGTCAAGCCCGCCGAGCGGGTTGCCGAACTGGCAGACCGCGAAGGCGTGGACATGCGCTTCTACTCCGTCATCTACGCAGCAATCGATGACATCGAAGCAGCGCTCAAGGGCATGCTCAAGCCGGAATACGAAGAAGTCCAGCTCGGCACCGCCGAGGTCCGCGAAGTGTTCCGTTCCTCCAAGTTCGGCAACATTGCAGGCTCGATCGTGCGCTCGGGTGTTATCCGACGCAACGCCAAGGCCCGCGTCAGCCGCGATGGCAAGATCATCGGCGACAACCTCACCGTTGAGACGCTCAAGCGCTTCAAGGACGACGTCACCGAGGTCCGCACAGACTTCGAGTGTGGTATCGGTCTTGGCTCGTACAACGACATCACCGAAGGTGACATCATCGAAACCTTCGAGATGCGCGAGAAGCCGCGCGTCTAGTCTGGCCGGCCTTCGGGCTGTCAGCAGTGCCAGGTGCGGGGCCGTTGGATTTTTCCGGCGGCCCCGCCCCTTCGCTGGATGGCCAACGTCTGACGACGTCGGGCACCCAGCTTCGGCAGGCCCGATGCCACTCCCAGGCCGCCGGAAAAACCCAACGCAGGTCCGTCGTACACTCGCCATAGTGCGGGCGTCCCGGCCCCAGGTGCGTGGCAGATAACTGAAACGTCCGTTGGCTGCCCTGTTGTTGCCGTCGTACGTCCCTAATTTTTTTCTTCTTATAGGAGTTGTTCATGGCTGATCCGGCACGTGCTGCCAAGTTGGCGCAGCGGATTAAGGTTGTTGTTGCTGAGGCCCTGGGCCGGAGGATCAAGGATCCGCGGGTTGAGGGCGTTACTGTTACTGATGCCCGCGTGACCAACGACCTGCAGCACGCCACTGTTTACTACACCGTCCTCGGCGACCAGGCTGTCCAGGCCGATGCTGCCAAGGGGCTTGAGAAGGCCAAAGGTGTGCTTCGGCAGGAGGTGGGCCGGAACATCACCGTCCGCCTGACCCCCACCCTCGAATTCGTCGCCGACCAGATCCCGGTCAATGCTTCCAACCTGGAGGAGCTGCTGCGGGAGGCCCGAAAGCGGGATGCCGAGGTGGCAGCCCTTGCCGCCAACGCCCGGCACGCAGGCGACGCGGACCCGTACAAGTCCGACGCGTCCGGCGACGTGGACATCGATGAGGACGACTTCGACGAAGAGGACCTGGACCTCAGCGACGATGAAGACCTCAACGAGGACGGCAACAAGTAAGACGCACACCAGGGCCCGGGAGCTTATCCCGGGCCCTGGCTGCTTTTAACCCACCCCGTCCTTTAAGCCGGGGCGTTGTCACGGCCTGCTACCCGAGATCGGCCTTGATGACCTTTCCGGCGGGCGGCTGCATCGGGTCGCCCAGCGCGTCGACCGTGGCGTAGAGGTTGTTCCCCCTGATGTCGACGTCAGCCGGCATGTTCACCTTCAGGAACGTCGAACGGTCGCCGTCGCAGGTAAACTTCAGGATCTCGCCACCGAACAGCGACGCAACATACACGTCACCGTTGCCGGCCACAGCCACACCCGTGGGGCTGAGGATATGGTCGGCCCAGAGGTCCACGTCCCCGTTCCACGGATTCACCTTGAAAATGGCACCACGGGCGCCCAGTTCCGGTCCTTCCGGTCCGCCGGGCAGCGACGTCACATAGAGCATGCCGTCCGGTCCCATCGCGACGTCCGTCGGGACGGGTTCGAAGGCATACTTATGGCCGGCCACGCAGTCGGGCACCTTGAAGGTCCCGCCCTGCATGTCGGTGGGAATGACCAATCCCTTGGGAATGACCGCCGGCCGTGGAGGCAGGACAGCGAGGGTGTCGATGTCACCGTCTTTCAGGTTGACCTTGAGGACAGCGTTCATCCCGGCATCGGCGACATACGCGGTGTCGTCCTTCACTGCCAGGGCATACGGATGCGAGTCCACCAGGCCTTTGTACTTTGCAGGCGCGAAGGCCGGCCACCCTGCAAGGCACGCTGCGCTCACGTCATTGCCGAATCCGTAGCGCTGGTCGCCGTCCGGGTTGTGGCGCCGCTCGTAATCGGCAAAGTTTGCGATGGTGTCCACGCCGCCCTTGGCGTCGATCGACTTCAGGAATCCGTGCAGTCCGGCCGGGTCACCCTGACCGGCGCCGACGCTTTCCAGGTAGTACGTTGTGCTGCCGCGGGTATCGGAACCGGCTACTTCCCAGCCCTCCGGCGTGCCGGTCGCCAGGTCCCCGGTTGATCCGTCCCGGTTGATGCGCGTTAGTTTCCCGGCAAAATCCTGGGACACCAGGACCGCCTTGCCGTTTCCTGCAGCGACGTGCAGCGGCGAGACCAGGCCGCCTGCAAGTACCTGGTAATCCGGCGCTTTGGTGGAAGCTGCGGCCGGGCCTCCGGACGCTATGGCAGCGGCCGAGGCGGTGATACAGGCTAAGACTGCGAGTCTTCTCTTCATTGGGTACTCCGGGGTGCGGGGCCCTTGCGGGCCGGATATGGAAGCCTCGGCAGAGGCAAAATATGTATCCCCCGGCGCAAGAGTAGGCCCGTACCGGCGGGTAGTGTTTGCGGGCGTCCCCCCTTCCTGGCCCCCTTTCCATCCCCCAACGGGTCACCGGTGGCTAGGATCGTGCTATGACCGCCGCAGACCACGGAAACAGCTCCCCGGAACACGTCGAACGGGCCCAGCGCCTCGACCGGACCCGACACGTCGAAGGGGCCCCATACCTCGAACAGGCAGTGGATCTCGCCACGGCGAACGTGGGCCAGGGCGGCGGACCGTTCGGGGCCGTGGTGGTGACGCCCGACGGACGGGTCCACTCCGGCGTCAACAGGGTGACCCGGGACAACGACCCCACCGCCCATGCCGAGGTGGTTGCCATCCGGGCGGCAGCGGCAGCAACAGCGGACTTCGACCTCACGGGATCGGTCCTCTACGCCAGCTGCGAGCCCTGCCCCATGTGCCTGGCGTCAGCTTTGTGGGCTCGAATCGGGCACGTCTATTTCGCCGCGGACCGCCATGGCGCCGCAGCCGCGGGCTTCGACGACGCCCTCTTCTACGACTATTTCAGCGGCGCCGCACCGGAACTGATGCCGGTCACCCGGGGTGACATCCCGACGTCGGACGCCCCCTTCCAGGCCTGGCGCGCCTTTGACAGCAGGAAGGAATACTGACCATGGAACCCACGCTGCTTGCCTGCCCCTCCTGCGGAAAGACCAACCGCGTGCCCGCCCAGGCGTCAGGCCACCCCCGTTGCGGCAACTGCAAGGCGGACCTGCCCTGGATCGTGGCGGCGGGTGACGGCGACTTCGCTGCCGTGGCGGAGCAATCCCCAGTACCGGTGCTGGTCGATTTTTGGGCGGCCTGGTGCGGACCCTGCCGGATGGTCAGCCCGGTCCTGGACAAGCTGGCGCGGGAACGGCCCGGCAAGATCAAGCTGGTGAAGGTGGATGTGGACAAATCGCCCGGGTTGTCGCGGCGGTTCGACGTCCAGGCCATTCCCACGCTGATGGTGCTCGTTGACGGGAAGGTCGCCGCCCGCCAGGCAGGCGCCGCACCCGCAGAAGTCCTTCGGTCTTGGCTGGACAGGGCCCTCGCCGGCGCCCGCAGCTGACGCGCCTGCCCGCGCCCGCCCGCGCCGGAGGTGAGGCCTGCCGGACCTAGGACCGGGCGTCCGGCAGCCGGGAAAGTCCCGCCAGCAGGTCCTCTTTCCGCCCGCACAGCGCGATCCGCACCCAGCCCTCGCCGATGGAGCCGAACGCCGTCCCCGGAGCCAACGCCACGCCGGAGTCAGCAAGGAAGCGCCGGACCCATCCCCGCACGTCGCCGCCGGATACGTGGGACATATCGGCCCACAGGTAAAACGCGCCCTGTGCCGGCAGGTAGCGGATGCCCTTTGCGGCAAGGACTGCCGAAGCAGCGTCCCGGTTCCCGCGGTAGTGCTGATGCGCGTGCCGGACGTAGTCCTGGGGGCCGGTCAGCGCCGCCAGCGCCGCGTACTGCGGGGCGGAGGCCACGCAGGAGACGATCGATTCCATGACGTTGTCCATCTTCTGTTCCAGCCCCGGCGGGCAGACCAGTGCGCCGATCCGCAGCCCGGTCAGTCCGTAGGTCTTGGACAGTGTCAGCGAAGTGAACACGCGCGCATCCGCCTCCGTGCCGCCGTCGAACCTGGCCGGGCTGACATGCGGGACGTCGTAGGTGAACGCCTCGTAGCATTCGTCGGAGATGACCCAGATGTCGTGCCGTCGGGCCAGCTCCACCAGTTCCCGCACCAGTTCCCCGTTGAGCACGGCACCGAGCGGGTTGGAGGGTGAGTTGAGCACCAGCACCCGGGTGCGGCTGGTGATGAGTGCTTCCACGTCGGCAACACGTGGCTGGAAGCCGTGTTCCGGATGCAGCGGATACCCCACGGGAACGGCGTTCAGCAGCCGGCTGGTCATGGCGAAGGTGGGGTAGCCGGGATTGGGGATGAGGATCTCGTCGCCGGGGGAGAGCAGCAGGCTCATGGCGAAGTGCAGGCCCTGCTGCGCACCGGAGACCACGTACACCCGGTCGGCGCCGACGTCCACGCCCTGTTCCTCCCGGAACCTGGCGGCGAACGCCTCGCGGAGGGCCGGGATTCCGGCGTTGGGGGTGTAGTTGGTTTCGTCGCGGTCCAGGCAGGCGATACCTGCGTCCAGGACGTGCCGGGGGAGCGGGAAGCCGGGCTCGCCGATGCTCAACACGATGGCGCCCGGGGTCCGCCAGGCGGCCTCGGTGATCTCCCGGATCTGGTTCACGGGCACGTCGCGGACATGGGCGGCAAGCTCAGGCATGCCAGCCATCCTAGCCGTCGCGGTGGTCCGTACGGCGGCTCCAACCTGCGCCGATATACTGGGAGGCGTGCTTTCTGGACTGGTGATAGTGGACAAGCCGCAGGGATGGACCAGCCATGATGTGGTTGGCCGGATGCGGCGCCTCGCAGGGACCCGGAAAGTAGGGCACGCTGGAACACTCGATCCCATGGCCACCGGCGTGCTGGTGCTCGGCATCAACAAAGCAACCCGCCTGCTGACCTACATCGTAGGCACTTCCAAGACCTACACCGCCACCATCCGGCTGGGTCAGTCCACGGTGACGGATGACGCGGAGGGCGAGGTCACGACCACCACCAGTGCCGCAGACGTCACTGACGAGGAGATATACGACGGCGTCGCGGCACTCACGGGGGAGCTCCAGCAGGTGCCCAGCAGCGTCAGCGCCATCAAGGTAAACGGCGAACGCGCCTACGCACGGGTGCGGTCCGGCGAGGACGTCAAGCTCGCCGCGCGCCCCGTCACCATCCACCGGTTCGACGTCCATGCCATCCGCAGGGACCCCACGGCCGGCGTCGTGGACCTGGATGTCACCGTCGAATGCTCTTCCGGCACGTATATCCGCGCCCTGGCCCGGGACCTCGGCAACGCCCTTGGCGTCGGCGGACACCTCACCGCCCTCCGACGGACCCAGGTGGGTCCGTACACCCTTGACCAGGCGCGTACCCTGGAACAGCTCGCGGAAGACCTCAACGTCCTGGACATGTCCCTGGCCGCGCGTTCCCTGATGCCCAACCGTGAGCTCACGGCCCAGGAAACCGCCGAAATCTCCTTCGGCCGCCGGATCGCTGCCGGCACGGCTGCCGGTACCCCGGGCGCCGCCACCGCTGAGCACCCTGCGGCGGGCTTCGCCCCCGACGGCAGCCTGGTGGCGCTCCTCGCCGATGCGGGCAGCTACGCCAAACCGGTCCTTGTCTTCGCGCCCGGAACCGGGACCGGACATGGGAACGGGGCGGCCGCCACAGCAGCCGCGGAGGCGTAGGCGTGGACGCATACTTTTGGATCATCCTCGTCGTCGGCCTGGTGTCCACGGTGCTCTGCCTGGGGGCGGGGATCCTGAAGAAGGCGCCCAACGACGTCACCCTCCTGTCCGTCGTGGCAGTGGAAGCAGCCCTGGTGGTCTACCTGGTGGGTTCGATCGTCCGCGTCATCGCCGGGGAACCCATCGCCGGCGAAGCGTGGGAGTTTTGGGGCTACATGGCCACCGCCATGCTCCTGCCGCCCGCGGCGATCTACTGGGCCATCCTGGAGCGGACGCGATGGAGCAACTTTGTCCTGGCCGCGGTCGGTGTCACTGCGCTGGTGATGGCTGCCCGAATGAACCAGATCTGGTACTGAAGTGGAAGAAGCAGCAGAAATGAAAGAGCAGCAGGCCCGCGCGGCCGCCGGCGACGCACCCGTCCGCAATACCCGCAACACCGGTCCCGGCCGCCTTTTGATCGCGGTATACGGGGTGTTCGCCATCTCGGCCACCGCCCGTGCCGGATACCAGATCCTTACCAAATTCTCCGAGGCTCCGCTGGCCTACCTGCTCTCCGCGTTCGCCGCCGTGGTGTATATCCTGGCGACGGTATCGCTGGCCAAGGCAGGAACCACCTGGTTCAAGGTCTCCGTTGCGGCCGTTCTGGTTGAGCTCGCCGGGGTCCTGGTGGTGGGGACGCTGAGCATCCTGGACTCCGTGCAGTTCCCGCATGAAACCGTCTGGTCCCTGTTCGGCCGCGGCTATGGCTTCATCCCCCTGCTGCTGCCCATCCTGGGCCTGGTATGGCTGTACCGCCGCCGCCCCTCGAAGGTCGCGGCGGGTTCCGCCAAGGCTGCGGAGTGACGGCAAAAGCCGCGCAGAGAATCCGGGTAACCTTGAAGAGTTCACCGGCCGCACGGCCGGTGGAACGTTGATGCTTGCACGCAGCTTAAGGCGAGGGTGATGGTCTACATCTGGAACGATCCGTCCGATGTCCCGGCGGACTTCGGCCCATCTGTTGTCACTTTCGGCAACTTCGACGGCGTTCACCGCGGCCACCAGCAGGTGCTGTCCCAGCTGATCCGTTCTGCCCGGCTCTCCCAGGCCAAGGCCGTGGCCATCACCTTCGACCCCCACCCGGCGGTCATCCACCGGCCCGAGGCGGCGCCGGAGCTCATCATGGGCCTGGATGACAAGCTGGAGGCGCTCGGCGAGTTGGGCCTGGACGCCATCCTGGTGGTCAAGTACTCACTGGACCTTGCCAGCCTCACGGCCGAAGAGTTCGTGGAGCAGTACTTGGTTGATTGCCTGCACGCCAGCCAGGTGGTCATCGGCCATGATGCACGCTTCGGACGCGGCAACTCCGGCGACCTTGAGACCATGAAGGCCCTGGGCGACAAATTCGGTTTCGACGTCCAGGTCATCAGCGAGTTCGGCTCCGAGGGCTACCCCCTGCATGACGACGACGGCACGGACCGCCGCTGTTCCTCCACCTGGGTGCGGGAGGCGCTGCAGGAGGGTGACGTCGCCACCGCCGCGTCCGTCCTGGGCCGCCCGCACCGGATGCGCGGCGAAGTGGTCCACGGCGCCGCCAGGGGCAGGGCGCTTGGCTTCCCCACGGCAAACCTTTCCTCAAATGCCACCGGCCTGATCCCCGCGGACGGCATATACGCGGGCTGGCTGGTGGACCAGGCCGGCAAGCGCTGGCCGGCAGCGATCTCGGTAGGCTCCAACCCCACATTCGACGGCGTCAGCCGGCAGGTGGAGGCGCATGTGATCGACAGGCCGGAGGAAGCCGTGGAGGACTTCGATCTGTATGACCAGACAGTCATCGTCGAATTCGTGCAGCGGCTCCGCGGCATGGTGGCCTATCGTGGCCCTGAGGCCCTGGTGGAGCAAATGCGTCTGGACGTCGCCCAGGCCCACCAGATCCTGGCCGGCCGCTGACCCCAGCCTCATCCGCCAGGGATGAGAACAACGAAAGGCAGTGCGTGTCCGTCGAGAAGAACACCCGCAACCTGGACCAGGGGATTGTCCGCGACTTCAGCTCGCGGATGAGCTACGCCTCCTACCTGCAGCTTCCCACCCTGCTCAGTGCCCAGCAGCCGGTCAGCCAGCCTGAACACCACGACGAGCTGCTGTTCATCATCCAGCACCAGACCACGGAGCTGTGGCTGAAACTGGTCCTGCACGAACTGCGCAGCGCGGCCGCCTGGCTCCGGGAGGACGACCTGGGCTCGGCCCTCAAGGGCATTGCCCGGGTCAAGCACATCCAGAAGACCCTCACCGAGCAGTGGTCCGTCCTGGCCACCCTTACGCCCACCGAGTACTCGCAGTTCCGCGGCTTCCTGGGCAACTCGTCCGGATTCCAGTCCGCCCAGTACCGCGCGGTGGAGTTTGTCCTTGGCAACAAGAACAGCAAGATGTTGCCCATCTTCGAATCCGACCCGGAGGCCCACGGGATGCTGGCGGAGCTGCTGGCCGCACCCAGCATCTACGACGAGTTCCTGGCCTACCTGTCCCGGCAGGGGTTCGACGTGCCCCGTTCCGTCCTGGACCGGGACGTGACGCTGGCCCACGAGTTCGCCCCGGAACTGGTCCCGCTCTTCAAGCACATCTACGAAAACGCCGCGGACAACTGGGCCGCCTACGAAGCGTGCGAGGAACTGGTGGACCTGGAGGACAACTTCCAGCTCTGGCGGTTCCGGCACCTGCGCACCGTGCAGCGGACCATCGGCATGAAGACCGGCACGGGTGGATCCAGCGGTGTGACCTTCCTGCAGAAGGCCCTGGAACTGACGTTCTTCCCGGAACTATTCGCTGTCAGGACGGAGATTGGACAATGAGCATCCACCAGGAAAACAGCACCGACGTGGCCTTGGGCGAACTCCGGCAGCGGGCCGAAGAGCTGGACCGCCGTGATTCCCTGGCTCGCTTCCGGGACCTGTTCATCGGCACGGACACGCCGCTGTCCTACCTGGACGGCAACTCCCTGGGCCGGCCCCTGAAGCGCACTGCCGACGATGTTGCCGCGTTTATCCGGGATGAATGGGGAGGCCGGCTCATCAGGGGCTGGGACGAGAAGTGGCTTGCCCTGCCCCAGGCCATCGGCGACCAGCTGGGCCGCGCGGTCCTTGGCGCCGCTCCGGGGCAGACCATCATCGCCGACTCCACCACCGTGGTGCTGTACAAGCTGATCCGGGCAGCCCTTGCCGCGGTGCAGGACCCGGACCGCAACGAGCTCGTGCTGGACACCGAAAACTTTCCCACCGACCGGTACCTGGTGGAGGGCATCGCCCTCGAGGAGGGCCTGACCCTCCGGTGGATCCAGCCGGACCCCGCCGCCGGGGTGACCCTTGAGCAGGTGCGCCAGGCCACCGGGCCACGCACCGCCGTCGTACTCCTCAGCCAGATCGCCTACCGCTCCGGCCACCTCGCCGACCTGCCGGGCATCACCGCGGCAGTGCACGACGCCGGCGCCGTGGTGGTGTGGGACCTTTGCCATTCCGCGGGGTCGGTGGAGATCGGCCTTGACGGCGCGGACGTGGATTTTGCCGCCGGGTGCACGTACAAGTACCTGAACGGAGGCCCGGGGTCGCCGGCCTTTGCCTACGTCAACGCCCGCCACCTGCCCGCACTGAACCAGCCCATCTGGGGCTGGATGGGGCGCAAGGACGCGTTCGAAATGGGGGCCGGCTATGAACCAGCCCAGGGCATCCGGGGTTTCCTCAGCGGCACTCCCGCCGTCTTCGGCATGATTGCCATGCAGGGCACCCTGGACCTCATCGAGGAAGCGTCCATGGCCGCCATCCGGGAAAAGTCCGTGGCACTGACCGATTTCGCCGTGGAAGTCTTCGACGCATGGCTGGCCCCGCTGGGGGCGCAGCTGGCATCGCCCCGGGAGCCGGGGGAGCGGGGCGGCCACATCACCGTGGACCACCCCGACTTCACCAAGGCCACCGTCGAAGCGCTCTGGGACGGAGACGTTATTCCGGATTTCCGCTCGCCGCACGGCATCCGGGTGGGGTTGTCCCCGATGAGCACCAGCTTCGCCGAAGTGCTGCAGGGCATGGCGGCCATCCGGGACCGGCTGCAGGGCTGAGTGCCCCGCTGTTCGGATTGGACTGTTCTGCCAACACTGCCGCGACCGCACTGTTTCGACAAGGTTAGGCCGGGGCCGGTAAACTGGACGATGGATCCGGCTGCAGTCCGTGGCGGCTGGCTCCTGTTGTTGGCGCCTCCTCCGGTTTTCCGGTTCAGGACGTTGGCGGCAGACCCGGCAGTGAGTTACTGACCTGGGCCCTCACGGCACATTCCCAAGGAGTAATTGTGGCACTTGACGCCGCTGTAAAGCAGTCCATCATCAAGGAATACGCAACCGCCGAAGGCGACACCGGTTCACCGGAGGTCCAGGTTGCGGTCCTGACCCAGCGGATCAAGGATCTGACTGAGCACATGAAGGAGCACAAGCACGACTACCACACCCAGCGCGGTCTGCTGGCCATGGTTGGTCGCCGCAAGCGCATGCTGGGCTACCTCAAGAAGACTGACATCGCCCGCTACCGTTCGCTCATCGAGCGCCTCGGCCTGCGCCGCTAGTCTGGCTTTGGGGCGGCCCTTCCCATCCGGAACGGGCCGCCCTCTTCAAATGAAAAACTAAACAGGAGGATCAACCGCATCACGCATTCGCGGTCCTCGGTAGTGATCCCCGGGAACGGCTTCGTCGACAGAAGCCGGCGGCCCGTGGGTCTCGATCGATGACCGGGTGCAGGGCCAGTAGACAGATGCTGGGCTGGGTTGATGCGGCTGGACTTCCGTCAAACAGAAACGGAGGTGACTCTCTTGGAGGGTCCCGAAATCCAGTTCTCAGAAGCAGTCATTGACAATGGCCGCTTCGGCAAGCGTGTAATCCGCTTCGAAACCGGCCGCCTCGCCAAGCAGGCCGCCGGCGCAGCCATGGTGTACATCGACGATGACACTGCGCTGCTGTCCGCCACCACCGCCGGCAAGCACCCGCGTGAAGGCTTCGACTTCTTCCCCCTTACCGTCGACGTCGAAGAGCGCATGTACGCTGCGGGCCGCATCCCGGGCTCGTTCTTCCGCCGCGAAGGCCGCCCCTCCACCGAAGCCATCCTGGCCTGCCGCTTGATGGACCGCCCGCTGCGCCCCGCCTTCATCAAGGGCCTGCGCAACGAGGTCCAGATCGTAGTGACCGTCCTGGCCATCAACCCCGACGAGCTGTACGACGTCGTGGCCATCAATGCTTCCTCGATGTCCACCCAGCTGTCCGGCCTGCCGTTCTCCGGCCCCATCGGCGGTGTCCGCGTTGCCCTGGTGAACGACGAAAACGGATCCCAGTGGGTTGCCTTCCCCAAGCACTCCCAGCTGGAAAACTCCGTGTTCAACATGGTGGTTGCCGGCCGCGTTGCCGGTGATGACGTCGCCATCATGATGGTCGAGGCCGAAGCCACGGACAACTCCTGGAACCTCATCAAGGAACAGGGCGCCACCGCCCCCACCGAAGAGGTTGTGGCCGAGGGCCTGGAGGCTGCAAAGCCCTTCATCAAGGCACTTTGCGACGCCCAGGCCGACCTCGCCGCACGCGCTGCCAAGCCGACGGTCGAGTTCCCGGTCTTCCTGGACTACGAGGATGACGCTTACGCCGCCGTCGAGTCCGCTGCCGCCGACAAGCTTGCCGCCGTCTTCCAGATCGCGGACAAGCAGGAACGCGACAACGCTTCCGACGCACTCAAGGACGAGGTCCTTGCCAGCCTGGCAGGCCAGTTCGAAGGCCGCGAGAAGGAACTCTCCGCAGCTTTCCGCTCGGTCACCAAGCACGTGGTGCGCCAGCGCATCCTGAAGGACCAGGTCCGCATCGACGGCCGCGGCCTGACGGACATCCGCCAGCTCACCGCCGAGGTTGAGGTCCTGCCCCGCGTCCACGGTTCCGCCATCTTCGAGCGCGGCGAGACCCAGATCATGGGTGTCACCACGCTGAACATGCTCAAGATGGAACAGCAGATCGACTCGCTGTCGCCGGTGACGCGCAAGCGCTACATGCACAACTACAACTTCCCGCCGTACTCCACCGGTGAAACCGGCCGCGTGGGCTCGCCCAAGCGCCGCGAAATCGGCCACGGCGCCCTGGCCGAACGCGCCATCGTGCCCGTGCTGCCGTCCCGCGAGGAATTCCCGTACGCCATCCGCCAGGTGTCCGAGGCGCTCGGCTCCAACGGTTCGACGTCGATGGGTTCCGTCTGCGCCTCCACCCTGTCCCTGCTGAACGCCGGTGTGCCCCTGAAGGCCGCCGTCGCCGGCATCGCCATGGGCCTGGTTTCCGACCAGGTGGACGGCCAGACCCGCTACGCAGCCCTGACTGACATCCTCGGCGCCGAAGATGCCTTCGGTGACATGGACTTCAAGGTTGCCGGTACCTCCGAGTTCGTCACGGCCATCCAGCTGGACACCAAGCTCGACGGCATCCCCGCTTCCGTGCTGGCAGCAGCACTGAAGCAGGCCCGCGAAGCCCGCCTGCACATCCTCGAGGTCATCAACTCGGCCATCGACACCCCGGACGAGCTCTCCGAGTTCGCGCCGCGCGTCATCGCCGTCAAGATCCCCGTGGACAAGATCGGCGAGGTCATTGGCCCCAAGGGCAAGATGATCAACCAGATCCAGGAGGACACCGGCGCGGACATCTCCATCGAGGACGACGGCACCGTTTACATCGGCGCCACCAACGGCCCGTCCGCCGACGCAGCACGCTCCGCCATCAACGCCATCGCCAACCCGCAGGTCCCCGAGATCGGCGAACGCTACCTGGGCACGGTCGTCAAGACCACCACCTTCGGTGCCTTCGTGTCGCTGACCCCGGGCAAGGACGGCCTCCTGCACATCTCCGAGCTCCGCAAGATCGCAGGCGGCAAGCGCGTGGACAATGTCGACGATGTTGTTTCCGTGGGCCAGAAGATCCAGGTGGAAATCACCAAGATCGACGACCGTGGAAAGCTGTCCCTGTCTCCCGTCGTGGCCGAAGAGGAAGGCGCCGACGAGACCGAGCGCGTTCACGCCACGGAGCCTGCTGAGGGCGCCGAGGTCTAATAGCCCGGGCTTCCCGGCACAAGCATGAATCGGCGGGACCGGTGGATGATCCACCGGTCCCGCCGCTGTTACGATGGCAGCCAGATCCGGCTGCCCCTCCTGAAAGGCATCAATGACTGTTGCACCCCTGCCGCTTGAGCAGAACCACGCCGGCGACACCCTGGTCCACGGCTCCGACGGCGGGTCCGAGGTCCGCCGTTCAGTGCTGCCAGGAGGCGTGCGGGTACTGACGGAGGCGATGCCGGGCCAGCGGTCAGCCACCATCGGGTTCTGGGTAGGCGTCGGATCCCGGGATGAAGCCCCCGGTCAGCACGGATCCACCCACTTCCTCGAGCACCTGCTGTTCAAGGGCACCAAGCGGCGCACCGCCCTGGAGATCGCTTCGGCGTTCGATGAGGTGGGCGGGGAATCCAACGCGGCAACAGCCAAGGAAAGCACCTGCTACTTTGCCCGGGTCCTGGACACCGACCTGCCCATGGCCATCGACGTCATTGCGGACATGATCACCGGGGCCGTACTGGACCCGGATGAGATGGAGCAGGAACGCGACGTCATCCTGGAAGAAATTGCCATGGACAGCGATGACCCCACCGACGTTGCCCACGAGCATTTTGTCGCCGCGGTCCTCGGCAGCCACCCGCTGGGCCGTCCCATCGGCGGCACGCCCGCCGCGATCAGGGCCGTGGCCCGGGACTCGGTGTGGGAGCACTACCGCCGGTACTACAAGCCGGAGGAACTGGTCATCACCGCGGCAGGCGGCCTGGACCACGACGTCGTATGCGGACTTGTGGTGGATGCCCTCGAGTCTGCCGGCTGGTCGCTGCAGTCCGACGCGGCACCCGTGCAGCGCCGTTCCACCGAACGCGCCCTGATTACCGGGACGGCCGGTCTGCACGTGGTCAAGCGTGCCGTGGAGCAGGCAAACATCATCATGGGATGCCCCACGATCGTCGCCACCGACGAACGCCGCTACGTGATGAGTGTCCTGAACGCGGTCCTGGGCGGCGGCATGTCCTCCAGGCTGTTCCAGGAAGTCCGCGAGAAGCGCGGCCTTGTGTACTCCACCTACTCCTTTGCCTCGTCCTACGCCGACGCCGGCTACTTCGGCATGTATGCCGGCTGCACGCCGTCCAAGGTCCGCCAGGTGGTGGACCTGCTGGGCGTAGAGCTGGACAAACTCGCCGAACACGGAATATCCGACGACGAACTCCGCAAGGCAGTGGGGCAGCTCGGCGGTGGGATCGTTTTGGCACTGGAGGACACCGGCTCCCGGATGTCCCGTCTGGGCCGGGCCGAGCTGGTCTCCGGGGAATACCAGGACATCGACGAGACCCTCCGCCTGATCAAGGCTGTCACCGCCGAACAGGTCCAGGAACTGGCCGCCGAACTCGCCGCCGCGCCGCGGACCATCACCGTCGTGGGCCCCTTCGAGGAGACGGAAACCTTCGGGCTGTAGCACGCTGGCGCTGTTGCCCTGCAGAGTCCATCCTGAGTATGGGGGTGAGCGTCGGCAGGAGGTGCGTGTTCGTGGACGGGCCCGAGTTGAAGCCAGAGCATCCTGCCTTGGCACCTCTGTTGGGACGCTGGCGGGGAAGCACCATACTCGCCGCCGGCCCCTGGGGACCCGAGCGCACCGTGGACGCTGAGGTTTCCTACAGCCCGATGGCCGGCGGCATCGGGGTCGTCCAGAGCTATCGGCATGTCGAGGCTGACGGTACGCACTTCGAGGGCCACGGCATCTTCACGGTCGATCCAGACCATAATGACGTCCTGTGGTACTACGTCGACAGTACTGGGGTGCCGCCCGCTGCCGCCGTCCGCTGTACTTGGCACGACGGCGTCATCCGGGTTGAGCGGCCAAGCCGTGCGGGCTGGACGCGCCACGCCATCAGTGTCGAGGCCGGCGTGCTGCAGCATGTCAGCGAATTGCGGGCAACCCGTGAGGCCGCGCGTGAAGGGGTGCCGGACGCTAAAGCGCCAGTCACCACGAACGGAAAGGGCACAAGCTACAGGCCATTCATGCGGTCTGTCTTCCATCGTGTCTGAGTGCCCGGTACTTGCATGCCGGCCGCGCGCCTTGCCGACCCATCAATACCCATCGTTTGATACCGGTCGGGCGGCTAGCCGCTCCGGCGCTGGCAATACGTTTGTGATTCCAGCGCTTCCCAGTTCCTGCAACGGGTCGGGTGGCAGAATGAAGGGCTGCGCGTAGAAGTCCTCCCACAGTGGATCTGTCGGGCATAGTTCGCCCGGCTCGAGCAGGTTTTGGCCGGGTGGATCTTCGGGTGGTGGGTCGGCCCAATCAGGCATGTCCGCGAGCAGTTGCTGCCACTGTGGAGCGTCCACCGACATGGCAGCCACGATAGTTTCCGCCGGCAGGATTCCCGGTGGCCAGTGTGTTGGTTCTGGGTGGGGGTGTTCGGGTTTGTAGTGGCGGCCGGTGGGTGAGGTCCAGCCGGGTGATCTGTCTTCTGTTGCCGGCTCTGGTGTCCATTGGGTGTGGTGTTTGAGCCGGTGGTGTTTCGGGCAGAGCTGTGCCAGATTGCTGGCCCCGGTGGTTCCGCCGTGTTCCCAGGATTGCAGGTGGTCGGTGTCGTTGTCCGGGGTGCCGTTGGTGCAGCCGGGGAAGGTGCATTTGCCGTCGCGCATCCTGATCCAGCGTTTGATGGTTTCGGTGAGCCGGTAGTTCTTCCGGCCGATCTCCAAGGGTGCCCCGTCCCTCGGGTCGACCAGGACGCGGTAGAAGGAGTCCGCCCCGTCGGCGACCAGTTTCCGGGCCATGGACGCCGGGATGGGCCCTAACCCGTCCAGCGTTGCGGGCTCATCCGTGAGTCCGAGGAGGGAGAACACCGGCACCATGACCAGGACGTCGGCCCGCGGGGTGGGGACCTTGCCGGGTTCGCTTGCTGATCCAAGGAGCAGGGATGCTGCGATGTCGGGGCGGAGTTGGGTGATGGTGCGTGGTTCGTTGGGGCCTTGGAGGCCGCGGGCGGTGGCGGTGGTGCGGTTCCAGATGGCGCAGGCGGTGTCGCCGGGGAGGTAGAGCGAGACCCAGGCCATCCCGTCCCGGTCCGGGGTGTATTCCATCCGCCGGTCAGTAACCCCTTTGGCGTGGCGTTTCTGCAGTGTCTCGGGGTGGTGGCGTTCGCGCCAGGCACGGACCTTGGCCCTAAACCGGGAGGGGACGAGTTCGCCAGGGGCTGCGCCGCGGGCGGGGTGGGGTGCGTCGGGGTCGAAGAAGTGCGCCACCAGCGCCGCAGCGCCCGCCTGATCGAGGCCCTCGGTTTCGTCCGCAACGATGCGGGCGTGCTGCCAGGACATGGCACCGGCGGACAGGGCCTGGAACACCGGTGGGAGGGAGCAGATTTTCCGGGACTGTTCCACCAGAGCACCTGCGGCGGCGGAGCTGACGGTCAGGACCCCTGCGATCTCCTCCACCGCGGACATCTCGGCGTAGGTGCGGTCCTGCACCGACGCGTCAGGGGGAGTCATGGCCTGCTGGAACCCGACCGCCTCCGCTGCATCCCGCGCCTTCATCGCGGCAAGCTGCGCTTCCAGCCGGGCCGTTAGTTCGAGCCGCTCCAGCCGGATCTCGTACCGCCGCCGCAACACATCAACACCCGGACCAACAGCAATCCCGGAGGCCAGGAACGCATCCTCCCGGTCCAGCACACTTATGGCATCCAGCGCACCGAGGGCGGCCACAGAGGCTTGAACACCCTCCACACCTGCCCCAACACCACTGATGACTGCCATAAAAGAATCATCCAACGAGGCACTGACATTTAGAGTGGGGGCGAGAGCAAGGGGCAGCAGGACCCCAAGGGCCAGAACGCCTGGACGCCTAGCCCCCCGCGAACGGCGGCAGCACGTCGACGACGTCGTCGGGACCCAGCACGGTTGCCTGGTCCCGCACGGCGACCTCATTGAGCAGGAAACTGCTGCGGGAAAGGATACGGGGCAGCGGGGGAGTCCCCGACGGAGGCTCCGGCCGCTCCATGGCCGCAACAGCCTCCAACAGGTCCGCCACCGTGGCGCCGCCGGGCAGGTCGAACTTCTCCTCCTCGAAACCGGCGGCGGCGCGTGCGGCAGCAAAGTAGCGTACAAGCATTCCGGTCAGCCCCCGATGGCACTCATGCTGCGGTCCGGCTGGACGAAGTCCGGGGCGTCCAGTCCCACGTGGTCCATGCCGTGGGCTTTGGGTTTGATCCACATGGCGTCCTGCCACCGCTGCGCCAGCTCGGCGTCGCTCGCGCCCGCGCGCAGCAGGCCCAGGAGGTCGTATTCCTCGCGCGAGAACAGGCAGCTCATGATCTTGCCTTCGGCGGTGATCCTTGTGCGCCGGCAGTCGGAGCAGAAGGGCTCGGTGACGGAGGCGATAATCCCCACCGTTCCCAGCACGGGACCCTCCGGATCAGGAGAACCTGCCGCCCGCCGTCGTACTTCAAAGCGCTCCGCAGGGGCGCCGTCGCGTTCCCGCCGATCGGGACTGAGGACGAAGTCCCGGGACAGCAGCCCGCGGATCTCGGCGGCGGTAATCATGTTGCGGCGCGTCCAGCCGTGGTCGGCGTCGAGGGGCATCTGCTCGATGAACCGCAATTCGTACCCGCGCTCCAGGGCCCAGGCCAGCAGTTGCGGCGACTCGGCATCGTTAATCCCGCGCATCAGGACAGCGTTCAGCTTGACCGGTCCCAGCCCGGCAGCCCACGCGGCGTCAACACCGGCCAGGACCTGGTTCAGGAAGGGACGGCGGGTCAGCTTGGTGAACGTTTCCTCGTGCAGGGAATCAAGTGAGACGTTGATGCGCGTCAGCCCGGCATCCTTGAGCGCGGCCGCCTTTTTCGCCAGGCCAACGGCGTTGGTGGTCATGGAGATCGGAAGGTCCGGATGGTTGCGCCGCAGGGCTGCGATGATGTCCACCAGGTCGTGCCGGACCAGCGGCTCGCCGCCTGTCAGCCGCAGCTCCCGGACGCCCAGCTGATCCACGCCCACCTTGACGATCCGCACGATCTCTTCAGCGGACATGACTGCCTGCTTGGCCAACCACTCGAGGCCTTCGGCAGGCATGCAGTAGGTGCAGCGGAGGTTGCATTTGTCGGTCAGGGACAGCCTCATGTCCGTGGCGCGGCGGCCGTATCGGTCCGCCAGGCCGGCCGGTGCATCCGCGGGCCTGGCACGGGGAACGCCCGGCAGGGCCGATGCTGCTTCCTCCCGCGGCTGGGGCATGCCTAGCTGGACACTCATGAATTCAGGCTACGCCACCTTGAGCGGCACATCACACCCTGACCGGCCCGGCGTCACCCGGGTGCCACGAACCTATGCTGGGAGTTGTGAACAGTTCCGGGCACAGGTACGGGGCGGACGACGACGGCGGCGGCCTTCAGGGGCGGCCGGAACGTTCCGTCCGGCAACCGGGAGTCCCGCGCGCTAGGGTGCGGGACACAAGGGGGCGTTGGGCCGCTGCCGCCGGGATGGTGGCCGTCGCCGGCGGGGTCGCCGCGGGGGAGTTGCTGGCAGGATTCGCCAGCCCGTCCCTGTCCCCGTTGACCGGCGTCGGCGGAGTGGTGATCGATGCCGTTCCTCCCGGTGTGAAGGACTGGGCCATCTCCCTTTTCGGTACGGCCGATAAGGCTGCCCTGCTGACGGGCATGGCGCTGGTCATCGCCGGGCTGGCGGCACTGGCTGGAGTGCTTGAGTTCCGGAGGCGGTTCACTGGGGCCGTCCTGGTGGGCATCTTCGGCCTCGCCGGGGCGGCCGCCGTCCTGACGCGTTCCCAAGTGGCCCCGGTCGCCCTCCTGCTTCCGCTCCTGGCCGCGGGTGCCGCCGTCGTGCTGTTGCGGCTCCTGGTGGGCAAGCTCGCGGCGTGGCAGTCAGCGGCCTCAACCCGCGACGGCGAAAGGACAGCAGATCCCACACCATCCCGGTCCCGCCGCAGCTTCCTCCAGGCCCTCGCCGGCACCGCGGCTTTGGCCGCCGTTGCCGGGGCCCTGGCGGGAATCTGGCGCGGTGCCGCCAACGCGGTCAGCGAAGCCAGGGCCCGCATCACCCTTCCAACGCCGGCATCTCCGGCGCCGCCAATCCCGGCGGCCGCGGAGTCCGGCGTGGCGGGAATGCCGCCGCTGGTCACGCCAAACCGTGACTTCTACCGGATCGATACAGCCCTCACCGTCCCGGCGGTCAACCCGGATACCTGGCTGCTCAAAGTCACCGGCATGGTGGCCCGGGAGGTCCAGCTCTCCTTCGCGGACCTGATGGCCAAACCCCTGACCGAACGCCACATCACCATCGCCTGCGTCTCCAACAACGTGGGCGGCGACCTGATCGGCAACGCCCGCTGGCTGGGCTGGCCGGTCAGGGACCTGCTGGCACTGGCAGGACCGCAGCCGGGATCCGACATGGTGCTCTCACGCAGCACCGACGGCTGGACCGCCGGAACGCCCCTGGAGGTGCTGACGGATAACCGGGATGCCCTGCTGGCCGTCGGCATGAACGGTGAACCACTGCCGCTGGAGCACGGCTTCCCCGTCCGGTTGGTTGTCCCCGGCCTTTACGGTTATGTTTCGGCAACCAAGTGGCTGACGGAACTCAAGGTCACCAGGTTTGCCGACGACGCCGGGTACTGGACCCCGCGGGGCTGGTCCGAGCGCGGACCCATCAAGACGTCGTCGCGGATCGACGTGCCGCGCAGCGGGCGCCCGGTCAGCCCGGGAACCGTTGTATTTGCCGGCGTCGCCTGGGCCCAGCACACCGGCATCGGGAAGGTGGAAGTGCGGCTCAACCGGGGGCCCTGGCGGGAAGCCGAGCTGGCGCCCGGCATCTCCGCCGACACTTGGTACCAGTGGAAGCTGGCCGTCGACCTCACACCGGGGCAGTACGAAATCCAGGTCCGCGCGACCGACATGAACGGCCGGCCCCAGGATGAAACATCACGGCCGCCCGCGCCTGACGGGGCCACCGGATTCCACACGGTTAGAGTGGACGTGAAATCCTGACGGCCGCGACCAAAGGCGTACCCATGACCACTGCGCATCACGCCCCTGCGGGCAAGGCCCACAACGCCCGCTCCGTCGCCGCGCATCTGGCCGCAGTCACTGACCTCCTCGCCCCGCTGGCGGCAGAATCCCGCACTGAAGTTGTTCCCCTGCCTGATGCCCTGGGCCGGGCGCTGGTGCACGGACTCCTTGCTCCGCTCAGCCTTCCCCCCTTCGCCAACTCCCAGATGGACGGGTATGCCGTCCGTTCCGCGGACATCCCCGACGGCGGCGCTGAGCTGCGCATCATGCCTCCCATTCCCGCCGGGTCGAGCCCGCAGCCGCTTGGGCCGGGGGCTGCGGCGCCCATCATGACAGGTGCGATGATCCCGGCGGGGGCTGACGCCGTCGTACCTATTGAAAAAGCGGTGCCCGACCACTTCCTTCCGGAGCAGGACGGCACTGTTGTGACGCTGCCGGCCACCGCCCCGGGAACGTACGTGCGCGCCGCCGGCAGCGACATTGCGGCAGGGGAGCGGGCGCTCGCCGCCAGAACCTGCCTGGGGCCGGCACAGCTGGGACTGCTCGCCGCCCTCGGCATAACGGAGGTGGAGGTGTACCGGGCGGTGACCGTCCTGCTCGTCACCACCGGGGACGAGGTAGTTGAACCGGGCCGGCCCCTGCCGGAGGGCAAGATCTACGACTCCAACGGAA
The DNA here is from genome assembly GCF_021800405.1 of Arthrobacter sp. FW306-07-I. NCBI lineage: Bacteria > Bacillati > Actinomycetota > Actinomycetes > Micrococcales > Micrococcaceae > Arthrobacter > Arthrobacter sp. FW306-07-I. The sequence continues at coordinate 1,630,789 of NZ_CP084550.1, forward strand.
CCCTCCTGGAAGCGGCAATGACGCAGGCAGGCCTTCGCGTCCGCCGCGCCGGGATCTCCACCGACAACCCTGCGGAACTCCAGGCGCTGCTGCGGACCGAAGGCCGGGACGCGGACCTGATCGTCACCACCGGCGGGGTCAGCAAGGGAGCCTACGAGGTGGTGCGGCAGGCCATGGCGGAACAACCGGTCGACTTCCTTCACGTCGCAATGCAGCCCGGTGGCCCCCAGGGAATCGGAACGTTCGACGGCGTCCCCTTCCTTGGGTTTCCCGGCAATCCTGTCAGCTGCCTGGTGTCCTTCGAGATGTTCCTCCGGCCCGCCCTGTCGGCCTTGCTGGGGGCACCGGCGGCCCGGCTGCCCCTGCGCGCCCGCCTTGACCTTGAAGGGCAAGCCCAGCAACTCAGGTCCCCCGGGCCCAAACACCAGGTCCGGCGGGGCAGCCTGCAGCCGGACGGGACGGTACGGCTGGAAGGCGGCGAGAGCTCGCACCTGATGCACGCGCTGGCAGGTTCGAACGTCCTGGTCCACGTTCCTGCCGGCGTAGCGGAACTCGCTGCCGGGGACGAGGTGGAAGTATGGATGCTGTGAACGCAGAACAGACCCCCGCCCTGACGCACCTGCGCCAGGACGGCAGCGCCCAGATGGTGGATGTTTCCGCCAAGGCAGAGACCACCCGGGAGGCGACGGCCACCGCCACGGTCCGGACCACCGCCGAAGTGATGCAGCTCCTGGGCACCGGCGGGCTCCCGAAGGGGGATGCGCTGGCCGTTGCCCGCGTGGCCGGCATCATGGCCGCCAAGAAGACCCCGGACCTGATCCCGCTCTGCCATCCGCTGCCGCTGTCCAAGGTGACGGTCGACTTCGACCTTGGTCCGGCCGCCGTCACCATCAGCTCCACGGTGAAAACCCGCGGCGTCACCGGGGTGGAAATGGAGGCCCTGACCGCGGCCTCCGTGGCGGCGCTGAGCGTTTACGACATGATCAAGGCCGTGGACAAGCACGCGGTCCTGACGGACATCAAGGTGCTGGCCAAGAGCGGCGGCAAGAGCGGAGACTGGGCACTGTGACCACACCTTTCAGCGCAGCCGCCCCACATGTGCACGGCGAGGTACAGGGGCGGAAGGCCGGCGTCGTCATTGCCTCCACCCGTGCGGCCGCCGGAATCTACGAAGACGAAACCGGCCCCGTGATTACAGACTGGCTCGCCGAGCATGGCTTTGACGTGTTCCCGGCCATGGTGGTCCCCGACGGTGACCCGGCAGGTGCCGCCATCAGGGCCCTCCTCACCCAGCACCCCGCCGTCATCATCACCAGCGGCGGCACCGGGCTAAGCCCCGACGACCGCACGCCGGATGTCACCCTGCCGCTCCTGGACCGGGAGATCCCCGGGATCATGGAGGCGATCAGGAGGGCGGGCGCTGCCAAAACCCCGCTCGCGTCCCTGAGCCGGGGTTACGCCGGCGCCGCAGGGCACACGTTCATCGTGAACCTGCCCGGTTCACCTAAGGGGGTTATGGACGGGCTCACCGTCCTGGACCCGTTGATCGGGCACCTCTGCGACCAGTTGGAAGGCGGACATGGGCACTGAAGCATTCGAAGTAGTAAGGGCAGTCCTGAGCCCGGACCCCATCTCTGTGGACCAGGCCATAGCGGCGGTGGAAAGCGACACCGCGGGCGCGGTGGTCAGCTTCAGTGGCGTGGTGCGCAACCACGACGGCGGCAAGGCTGTCCAGCGCCTCAGCTACAGCGCGCATCCCACGGCACACCAGGTGATGGCCGACGTCGTCGCCCGCCTTGTTGCCGAACAGGACCCGGAAGGGGATGCCGGGGCTGAACAGCCTGTCCGCATCTGGGCAGCACATCGCATCGGCATGCTGGAAATCGGCGACCCCGCGCTGGTGTGCGCCGTGTCCGCCGCGCACCGCGGCCAGGCCTTCGCCGTCTGCTCCGAACTCGTGGACCGCATCAAGGAACAGGTGCCCATTTGGAAGGAACAGTTCTTCTCCGACGGCACCGTGGAATGGGTAGGCGCAGGCGGCTGACCCACCGCGAGGTAACGCATGCCGCCCGGTTCCTGCACCAACCACTGCCGCCGGTAGGGTTAATGCCATGACCGAACAACACTCCGTTCCCAAGCTGGTGGCCGTCCTCGGCGCCACTGGACGCATGGGCGCCGAGGCCGTCAAGGCCATCGACGCCGCTCCCGACATGAAGCTCGTCGCAGCCCTCGGACGGGGTGACTCGCTGGAACAGCTGACCACCTCTGGTGCCCAGTACCTGGTGGACCTCACGGTCCCCGAAAGCACCGAAGCGAACGTCCGCTTCGCCGTCGAGCACGGAATCCACGCCGTGGTGGGCACCACCGGTTGGGACGTCGAACGCCTGTCCGCACTGGAATCCCTGCTGGCCGAGCACCCGGAGACGGGCGTCCTGATCGCGCCGAACTTCGCCCTCGGCTCCGTGTTGGCCTCCGCGTTCGCCGCGAAGGCGTCCAAGTACTTCGAATCGGTGGAGATCATCGAACTGCACCACCCGGACAAGGTGGATGCCCCTTCCGGCACCGCCGTCCGCACGGCACAGCTCATCGCTGCGGAACGTGCTGCTGCACAGGTGCCGCCCAGCCCCGATGCCACCACCAGTGAACGCGCCGGCGCCCGCGGCTGCGAAGTGGATGGCGTCCGCGTGCACAGCGTCCGGCTCCGCGGGCTCGTGGCACACCAGGAAGTGCTCCTGGGCGGTCCCGGTGAGCAGCTGACCCTCCGCCACGACTCCTTTGACCGTGCTTCCTTCATGCCGGGCGTGCTCCTGGGCGTGCGCAACGTTGCTGCACACCCCGGCCTCACCGTTGGCCTGGACGGTTACCTGGACCTGGGGCTTTAGGCCGTGAACGGGCTGGCAGCCGGCTTCCGGAAGAACCGCACCAAGATCTGGGTGGCAGCGGTAACGCTGTTGCTGGTGTTCTACCTGGTGGTGTCCTTCCAGCGCTCACTCCTGCTCCTGTCGGACAGCAACCTGACCGCCAAGGCCATCGGCGCCGCCTACCTGGTGCTGCCCATTGTTGGCGCCTGGGCCCTGATCCGCGAGCTGATGTTCGGTGCCCGCACGGAGCAAATGGCCAAGGTCCTGGAGGCCGAAGGCGGCCTGCCGGTGGACGAGCTCCCGCGCACGCCCGGCGGCCGGATCGTCCGGGCGGCTGCAGATGCCGAATTCGAAAAGTACCGGGCCGAGGCCGAGGCCGCTCCCGACGACTGGCGTTCATGGTTCCGGCTGAGCTGCGCCTACGATGCCGCCGGAGACCGCAAGCGTGCCCGGGCGTCCATGCGCGACGCCGTGAAGCTTTTCACCGCCGCGTCCTAGCTCGCAGGGCAGCCCTGCCCAACTGCCGTAATCGGCATTGCCGCCGCGATGGGCATTTCTGCCCATCGCGGTCTTTTGCCGTCCACGGTAGGTTGACTTAGTAAACACTCTTTAGCTTTGGGGGAAAGCATGAGGTTGGCCGCTGCCGTTGGCACTGTCCGCGCCACTGGGCTGCAGCATCTCAGGCCCGGCCCCCAACATCCCCACCCCTGTACTCCACACACCGTCATTCCGCGTGCCCGGATGCCGGCGCAGCGCTGCACCCTGACCACCGCATGCCTCATCACCGCACCTTGATCACCGCCCCCTCGTCACCGCACAGAAGGACCACCAATGAGCCACCCGAATTACCCCCACCCGCAGCAGAACGGGCCGGCGGCGCCGCCCATTCCGCCGCCGCCGTCATCCTTTGGCGCGCAGCCCGCTTTCGAGGGGCAGCATCCGGCAGGTCCGCAGGGGGAATACCAGCCCGGGTCCTACGGCCAAGGGCCCTACCCGGATGCGCCGCGGAAGTCCTTCATGGTCACGTGGCTCCTTTCCCTCCTGCTGGGCACGTTTGGTGTGGACCGCTTCTACCTGGGCAAGATCGGCTCCGGCGTGGCGAAGCTGCTCACGGCCGGCGGTGCGGGTATCTGGGCGATTGTGGACCTGATCATGACCCTGACGGGAAACACCCGGGACAAGGACGGCCGTCCACTGGAGGGCTACCAGGAAAACAAGAAGAAGGCGTGGATCATCACTGCCGTCGTCTGGCTGATCAGCATTATCACCGGAATTTTGTTGACTATCGCGTCCATCGCCATGGTTGGTGCGGCCATTGACGCCCGGAAGGTTCCCGTTGCACCTGAACTTCCTTCGGCTTCCCAGGCCGCGCCTGCCCCCTCCAGCGGAAGCCCGACCGGCGGCAGCGCGGCCGGAGCGAACTCCATGGTGGCCACCGTGTCCGAAGGCAACACCGCGAAAATCAGTGTTCTCGACTCCATTTACACGGACAAGATTCCCGGCATGGACTACATGGAGCCAAAGAACGGCGGTTTCCTTGCGGTGGAGGTTTCCTGGGAGACGCAAACCGGCACCAGCTTCTCCAGCCCCTCCAACTTCACGGTCCTTGATGCCGACGGCAAAGAGGGCGAGCAGGTGTACCTGGATGAGAAGCTGGGGCCCTTGCCCAGCGATGAGGTAAGCGCCGGTGATGCCCGCCAGGGGATCATTGCCTTCGACGTCAAAAAGGGTCCGGTCCAGGTTGTGGTATTCGATGACTACGGCGACAAGGCGGCCACCTTCACCCTGACTGCCCAGTAGCCGGACAACCCCCGTTAGGGGTTGAGAAAGGAACCCGCGCCCCCATCACCTGGGCGCGGGTTCCTTGGCGTTAACTGGAAAACCCGGCCGATATGTGGAAGCCAGTCTTTCGATGGCTGCCGGTCAGTACAGGGCTTTGAGGCCGCCCCGGCCCACCCGGCTCGCCGCGTGGGCCACCCATTCCAGCGGACCGCGCCACCCCAGCACGGCGAACGCCATGCCGATGATGACGGCGGCCGCTGCATGGGCAAAGTACATGCCGTCCTCGGTCCAGCCCACGGGCAGGGGGTGGAGGTAGAAGCCGGAAATTACCCAGACGTGCACCGTGTACAAGGTCAGCGTCATGGCGCCTGCTCCCCGCAGCGGCAGCAGCAGGTCCAGGTCCACCCACTCGGCCAGCCGCCCCAGAAGCAGGCATGCCCCGATAGCCGCCGCCGCCACCGCTGAGGTGTGCAGCAGGTCAAGCGTGGTACCGGAGTGCGGTGCGGCCGACGCGAGCCACCACCACGAGCCCTCCTGCTGCAGTCCTGCCAGGTTGACCTGCAGCACGCTCCCCAGCGGGTACCCCGGTGAGTTCAGGACTTTCTCCAGGGCGGCCCGGCCGCCCCAATCCTCCATCGCGGCTGTGCCCAGGGTCTTGGCGGCCACGGCCACCACCGTCCCGCCCACCAGCAGCAGGACGGGAACCAGTGCCTTACTGAGGACCAGGCGGCCGATGGCCAGCCCCACCAGCAGGTACGACAGCCACTGCACCACCGGGTAGTACCCGGTGAAGAACACGTCCGCGAGCAGCCTGGAAGGCGTCCCCAGGTCCTCCCAGTTCGGGTTGTGGCCCAGCTTCAGGGGCGGCTCGGGGGCAAGGAGCCAGGGCCGCAGCAGATAGGCCAGCACCGGCGACGCCAGGATCCAGCCGGCGGCCCACGCACACAGTCGCTTCACGCCGAGTCCCAGGAAAGGCAGGATGCACAGGAAAAGGACGGCGTAATGGACCAGGATGATGGCCACGTTCACTTCCAGGCTGCCCAGGGTAAGCCCGACGGCGGCAATCACCAGGGCGCGGAGCGCCACTCCACGCCGGGCGCCGGAGAGTTCGGCGCCCTCCAGAGGCTTGTCCCTGCCCGTGGAGAGGGCAAGCCCGACGCCGGCCAGGACGGCGAAGAGCGCCGCGGCCCGCCCCGAGAACGTGAGGCCGATCCAGGTTGGGGTGAGGCTGGCGTTCGATTCGAACGTCGGCAGCAGGTGCGTGGCCATCATGCCCAACAGGGCCAGGCCACGGGCGGCGTCGATGCCCCGAAGGCGCCCCGGTTGTTGCCCGCCTGGGGTCTTCCGGGACCGGGTGGCCGGGGTTCGGGACGTCATGACCAGATCGTCTCACATGCACTGGCGGCGTTGCTGTCAAGCAGGCAACCACGGGGGAAGGGGAGCGCGGCAGTGCAGTGACCCCCTTGTTTTCGAATATATGTTCGAATAGCATGGCTGCATGAAGACGCCATCTACCGGAACCCCTTCGCCACGGGGATCCGACCAGCCGGGAAACCTGCACTCCGGAAAGCTGCAGTCAGGGAACTTTCGGGCCGGTCAGTTACCGGCAGATTTCCGCCCCGCGGGCCCTTCGGTGGACGGCACTGGAGCGGACGGCGGGCTGCTGAGGGCAATGAGCCCCGGAGTGGTGGACTATCTCTTCCGCCAGCTCGTCTCAGGTCGTCCCGCCGAGGACGTCCAATGGGAGCGGGAGGGCATCAGCCTCGCGGCCCAGCCAGAGGGGGCCGAGCTGGCCCGGCGGCTGGCGGAAACCGACATCGATGCGCTGACGCCAACGGAGCTGTTCCACTATGTACGCGCTGCGCAACGGCTCGCGTCCTGGGCTGAAGACCTTCGGCAGGCCGCCGTCGGACGCTATTGCCACGCCGGAACAAACGCGCCCCGGCCCGGCGGGCACCGTATTTGACGCTCGTCACGCCCGTGGCATTGTCCTAACCAGCCGGGGACAGGGTAACGTTTTTTCCATGGCTGACTCTTCCGCGCACATCCCTGCCCTCGGTACCCTCCTGACCGCCATGGTCACGCCGTTCACCAAGGACGGCGCAGTGGATTACGACCAGGCGGCAGCGCTGGCCAGCAAGCTGGTCGACGACGGCTGCGACGGGCTGGTAGTCACGGGAACCACGGGGGAAACCTCCACACTGACGGACGAAGAGAACCTCGGCATGTTCCGCGCCGTCAAAGACGCCGTAGGCGGCCGAGCGGCGATCATTGCCGGTACCGGCACCAACGACACCGCGCACTCGGTCCACCTTTCCCAGCAGGCGGCAGCCCTCGGCGTCGACGGCCTCCTCCTGGTGACCCCTTACTACAACAAGCCCAGCCAGGCAGGTGTCCGCGCCCACTTCGAGACCATTGCGTCCGCCGTGGACGTACCCGTCATGCTCTACGACATCCCCGGCCGGTCCTCCATCCCCATCGAACCGGACACCATGATCCGGCTGGCGCAGCACCCCAACATCGTCGCTGTGAAGGACGCCAAGGCGGATTTTGTTGCCGCCACCCGCGTCATGGCGGAAACAGACCTCCTGTTCTACTCGGGCGATGACGGACTGACACTTCCCTGGATGGCCCTGGGCGCCGTCGGCCTGGTGGGCGTCACCACCCATGTCGCCACCCGCCGCTTCCGCGAACTCATCGACGCCGTCAACGCGAACGACCTCGGGACCGCCCGCAAGATCAACTTCGAGCTGCAGCCCGTGGTCCGCGCCACCATGACCCGCGTCCAGGGCGCCGTGGCGGCCAAACAGATTCTTAAATGGCAGGGAGTCCTGCCCAACTCGATTGTCCGTTTGCCCCTCGTGGAGCCGGACGAAACCGAGATCGAAACCATCCGCGGGGATTTGGCGGAAGCGGGGCTGGTCTTCTCCTGAGGCTAAGACCGGCACCCTTCCGCCTGGAAAGAAGTGCACTATGACCCAAACTGCCCTTACCGGCCTTGTCACCCCTCCGCGCCTGCCCCAGGGCACGCTGCGGATCGTCCCGCTTGGCGGGCTGGGGGAGATCGGCCGGAACATGGCCGTGTTCGAAATCGACGGCAAACTGCTGATCGTGGACTGCGGCGTCCTCTTTCCCGAGGAAACCCAGCCCGGCGTTGACCTGATCCTGCCGGACTTCTCCTACATTGAGGACCGGCTGGACGACGTGGTGGCGGTGGTCCTCACCCACGGCCACGAAGACCACATCGGCGCGGTGCCCTACCTGCTGAAGCTGCGCAACGACATCCCGTTGGTGGGATCGCAGCTGACCCTTGCCCTCATCGAGGCCAAGCTGCAGGAGCACCGCATCAGGCCCTACACGCTGACCGTCGAAGAGGGCCAGGTGGAAAAGTTCGGGCCCTTCGAATGCGAGTTCGTGGCCGTCAACCACTCCATCCCGGACGCTTTGGCCGTGTTCATCCGCACCGCGGGCGGCACCGTCCTGCACACCGGCGACTTCAAGATGGACCAGCTGCCGCTGGATGGCCGCATCACCGACCTCCGGCACTTCGCCAAGCTCGGCGAAGAAGGCGTGGACCTTTTCATGTCCGACTCCACCAACGCGGACGTCCCCGGATTCACCACGGCTGAGAAGGAAATCGGCCCGACCCTGGAGCGGCTTTTCGGCCAAGCCACCAAGCGCATCATCGTGGCCTCCTTTTCCTCCCACGTCCACCGCGTGCAGCAGGTGCTGGACGCGGCCGCCAAGCACAACCGCAAGGTGGCCTTCGTGGGCCGGTCCATGGTCCGCAACATGGCCATCGCCGAAAAACTGGGCTACCTCGACGTTCCCGCCGGACTGATTGTCGACATCAAGAACATCGACAACCTTCCCGACAACCGCGTAGTGCTCATGTCCACCGGTTCCCAGGGTGAGCCGATGGCTGCCCTGTCCCGCATGGCAAACGGCGACCACCGGGTGGTGGTGGGCGACGGCGATACCGTCATCCTGGCCTCCAGCCTCATCCCGGGCAACGAGAACGCGGTGTTCCGGATCATCAACGGCCTGCTTAAGCTCGGCGCCGACGTGATCCATAAGGGCAACGCCAAGGTGCACGTCTCCGGCCACGCTGCGGCCGGCGAACTGCTGTACTGCTACAACATCCTCGAGCCGCTGAACGCCATGCCCGTACACGGTGAAACGCGCCACCTGATCGCCAACGGCAAGATTGCCATCGAGTCCGGGGTGCCGGAGGCCAGTGTCATCCTCGCGGACAACGGCAGCGTCATCGACCTGCGCGATCACCAGGCAGACATTGTGGGCCAGGTGGAGGTGGGCTTCGTCTATGTGGACGGCTCCAGCGTGGGCGAGATCACCGATGCCGACCTCAAGGACCGCCGCATCCTGGGTGATGAAGGGTTCATCTCCATCATCACGGTTATCCACCGCGCTACCGGCAAGGTGGTGTCCGGCCCGGAAATCCACGCCCGCGGCGTGGCCGAGGATGATTCCGTCTTCGACGACATCATCCCCAAGATCAACGCGGCCCTGGAGGAAGCAGTACAGAACCACGCCGACCACACCAGCCACCAGCTCCAGCAGGTGGTCCGCAGGGTCGTCGGCACGTGGGTCAACCGGAAGCTCCGCCGCAAGCCCATGATCATCCCCGTGGTGCTCGAAGCCTGAGAGCACCCGCACACTGGCTCCGGCCCGTACTCCCGCTGCAAGCGGGAGTGCGGGCCGGAGCTGTTTGACGACAGGGTCCGGGCACCTGCCCGGCCCCGATATCCCCGGAATCACAGCATGCTTCCGGTACCGTGGCTACTATGGCCACACGTACTACTTCCGCGCCCAAAGGTACCGGCAGGGGCAGCTCCGGCAGCAAATCCGGGAGCTCCACCGGCCGCGGAACCGGCTCCACTGCCGGCAAGGCTGGGCGCGGCGGCTCATCCAGCACCGCACGCACCCGCCAGCTTCCCGCCGTCGAACACCACCAGCCCTGGCTGCTGCGGGTGGTGGGCGGAGCCTGGCTGGGCGTTGGGCATCTGGTGGGCGGGGGAGTGCGCCGCATCGGCCATGACGTCAGCGACCTCCCTGCCGAGGACCGCCGCGACGGCGCCGCCCTTTTCAACCTGGCATTGGGCATCTTCATTGCCACCTTCGCCTGGTGGGGCCTGACGGGCTGGTTCCCGGACGCAGTGTACGCCGTGGTGAATGGCACGTTCGGCTGGATCTCCCTGCTGCTTCCGCTCATGCTTTTCGTGTGCGCGTTCCGGCTGTTCCGCCAGCCCTCCGACGGACGGGGCAACAACCGGGTCGGCATCGGCTTCCTGATCATGGCGTTCGCGGGCTGCGGCCTGGCGCACATCCTGGGCGGCCAGCCCACCGTCGCCGATGGCTTCGACGGCCTGCGCAGAGCCGGCGGCATGCTCGGCTTCCTGGCTGCCGCGCCGCTGGCAGCCATCCATCCCGCCGTGCCCGTGCTCCTCTACGGCCTGCTGGCCTTCATTTCGCTGCTGATCCTCACCGCAACCCCGTTCACGGCCATCCCGCGGCGCCTTCGGGGAGCGTACGAACACCTCATGGGCATCGACCTGATGGACCAGGAAAACCCCGGCGACACGCACGACCGCAGCTACCTGGAACGGACGCGGCCTGCGGCCCCGAAGAAAAAGAAGCGCAGGCTTTTTGGCAAGGATGAGGAGTCCGACGCCGGCCTTGAGGGCTACGTGGGCGACGAGGCCTTTGAACATGCCGTCATTGACGACGACGAGCCGGAAACTGCCCGCCCGGCGCCCGGCGTGCGGCGGCCCACCCAGGCGGAAATCGCCGTCGAGAAGATCAAGGCAGCCCAGGGCCTGGGCGCCGGGGCGCCGGCGGCGACCGCTTCTCCGGCGGAGAACGCCACGGAGGCCATCCCGCTGGTCATCCCCGGCGCCGCTGCCCCCGGCAAGGCTGCCGCCGCGCCCACCGTGCCTTCCAACCCTGTTGCGCCGGCGCCGCCGCCCGTGCCGATCCCGCAGCGCACCGAGCAGCTCTCCCTCGCGGGCGACGTCACGTACACCCTCCCGGCCTCGGACTTCCTGACGCCAGGTTCCATCCCCAAGGAGCGCACCGAAGCCAACGACGCCGTCGTTGCTGCCCTGACCGACACCCTGACGCAGTTCAACGTCGACGCTACGGTCACGGGATTCAGCCGCGGCCCCACCGTTACCCGGTACGAGATCGAGCTCTCGCCCGGCACCAAGGTGGAGCGCGTCACGGCGCTATCCAAGAACATCTCCTACGCCGTGGCGTCCAGCGATGTCCGGATCCTCAGCCCGATTCCCGGCAAATCGGCCATCGGCATCGAGATCCCCAACACGGACCGCGAAACCGTCTCGCTCGGCGATGTGCTCCGCAGCCAGAACGCCCGCCGCACGGACCACCCGATGGTGATGGGCGTGGGCAAGGACGTGGAGGGCGGCTACGTGGTGGCCAACCTGGCTAAGATGCCGCACCTCCTGGTGGCCGGTGCCACCGGTGCCGGTAAGTCTTCCTTCGTGAACTCGATGATCACCTCCATCCTCATGCGGGCCACGCCGGATGAGGTCCGCATGGTCATGGTGGACCCCAAGCGCGTGGAACTGACTGCCTACGAAGGCGTCCCGCACCTGATCACGCCCATCATCACCAATCCCAAGAAGGCCGCCGAGGCACTGCAGTGGGTGGTCCGGGAGATGGACGCCCGCTACGACGACCTCGCCAACTATGGCTTCAAGCACATCGACGACTTCAACAAGGCGGTGCGGGCCGGGAAGGTCCAGCCGCCGGTGGACTCCAAGCGCGTCATTCGGCCGTACCCGTACCTGCTGGTCATCGTGGACGAACTCGCGGACCTCATGATGGTGGCCCCGCGCGACGTCGAGGACTCGATCGTCCGCATCACCCAGCTGGCCCGTGCCGCCGGCATCCACCTGGTGCTGGCCACCCAGCGTCCGTCCGTGGACGTGGTCACCGGCCTCATCAAGGCCAACGTGCCGTCCCGCATGGCGTTCGCCACGTCCTCCGTAACGGACTCCCGCGTGGTCCTTGACCAGCCCGGCGCCGAGAAGCTCATCGGCCAGGGTGACGCGCTCTTCCTGCCCATGGGCGCCTCCAAGGCAATGCGCGTCCAGGGCGCCTGGGTCACCGAGTCGGAGATCCACAAGGTGGTGGAGCACGTCAAGGGACAGCTCCAGGCCGTCTACCGGGACGACGTCGCCCCCGAGGCGGAAAAGAAGCAGATCGACGACGACATCGGGGACGACCTCGAGGTGCTGCTGCAGGCCACCGAACTCGTAGTCACCACGCAGTTCGGCTCCACCTCCATGCTGCAGCGCAAGCTGCGTGTCGGCTTCGCCAAGGCCGGCCGCCTCATGGACCTGCTCGAATCCAGGGGCGTGGTGGGTCCCTCCGAGGGGTCCAAGGCACGCGACGTGCTGGTCAAACCGGACGACCTCGCTGCCGTCCTGGCCGCCATGAAGGGCCAGGAGGCGCCGGCCACGGCGGACTCCCAGACCGCCGCGCTGAGCGACAACGCCAACGCCAACATTGCCCAGGGCGGCTACGCCGAAGACCTGGTGGCTGCGGACCTGGACAACAGGAAACAGAGCGTCGAATATTACGACGGCTCCGACTCCGCGCCAGGCGGGTACGGCGATGACGAGGACGGGTCCGAAGACGCATGGTCCCTCACCGGGCGTTAGCCCGGTAGCCTAGAAACGTGACTAGCACCGATGCAACCGCCGCCGGCCCAGGCCGTGCCGGGGTCTGGAACCTACCCAACGTCCTGACCATGATCCGCATCGCGCTGGTCCCGTTTTTCGTGTGGTTCCTCATAGCGGACGCCCCCGGGCTGCACAGCGAATCCGGGCCGTGGCGCTGGGCGGCGGTCGCAGCGTTCGCCGTCGCCATCTACACGGACAAGCTCGACGGCGACATCGCCAGGAGCCGTAACCTGGTCACCGACTTCGGCAAGATCGCCGACCCCATCGCCGACAAGCTCCTCACCGGTTCCGCGCTGGTGATGCTGTCCCTGCTGGGGGAGTTGCCCTGGTGGGCCACCCTTGTGATCCTGGTCCGGGAATGGGGCATCACAGCGCTGCGTTTCTTCGTGATCCGGTACGGCGTCATCCCTGCCTCCCGCGGCGGCAAGCTCAAGACCGTGGTGCAGACGGCGGCGATCTTCCTGTACCTCCTGCCGTTCGGACCGTTCGCACCGTGGATGTCGTGGGTTGCCTTCGCGGTCATGATGGCGGCCGTAGCCATCACACTGTGGACCGGCGTCGAATATGTCGTGGAGGCCCTGCGCCTCCGTGCGAAGGGCAAACGCCAGGCCGGGACCGTGCAGGGGCAGGAGCAGGCATGAGCAATCTTCACCATCTGGCCGGGGAGGCCGTCCGCCAGGCGCTTGAGTCCGGGCGGACCGTCGCTACGGCCGAATCGCTGACGGCGGGCATGGTGTCAGCGGTCCTCGCCGACACGCCCGGAGCATCCGGAATGTTGCAGGGCGGGGTGGTTGCCTACCAAAACTCCGTGAAGGACAAGGTGCTGCATGTCCCCGCCGATCTGCTGGCCCGCGTAGGGTCCGTTGACCCGGACGTCGCCCGCGCCATGGCAGCCGGGGCACGCACCGAACTCGGCGCCGACGTCGGACTTTCCACCACAGGGGTGGCAGGCCCCGATGCCCACGACGGCAAGCCCGTGGGGCGGGTTTACATCGGGATCTCCACCGCGGCCGGAACCTCGGCCTTCGAGTATTCCTTCACCGGCAACAGGCCGGACATCCGCGCCGCCGCCTGCGCCGCCGCCCTGGAAAGGCTTCTGGAGACACTGTCCGCCTGAGGCCGTGGCCGCCTAAGTTACCGGGCGTAAAGTTGCCGGGAACAAAAGCCGGTACCGATTAGTTATTACATTGTGTCGCTTCCGGAGAGCGGAGGCGCCTAGGATGAAATGACCAAGACGGTCCGCCCTGCGGTGGACCTGACCAATGAGGGAGCAAGGCGATACAGATGGTAAAGCAGCCCGTATCCGTAAACGGCGTTGTCCGCTGGAAGGATGTGGGCCTCGCCGAACAGGCTAAGAGCGAACAGAAGGAGCGCAAGATGGTAGTACTTCGTCACGAAATCGGTGATGTCCTGCGCGATGTCCGCCAGCGTCAGGGGCGTACGCTCCGTGAAGTTTCGCACAGCGCCCGCGTCTCCCTGGGATACCTCAGTGAAGTGGAGCGCGGCCAGAAGGAAGCATCGTCAGAGCTCCTGTCCTCGATTTGTTCGGCGCTGGATGTTCCGCTGTCGAGCATGCTCCGCGAGGTCAGTGACCGTGTGGCAGTAGCCGAAGGCGTCGCCGTTCCGGACACCGTCCCACAGGAATTCTCCCAGCGTTACGGCCGTGACCTCGAGCGCGACCTCAACACTGAACTGAACGACGAACTCTCCACGGGCCTCTTCTCCGGCGCCCGCTAAAGGCAGCCGGCGCCCGCAAGGGTCCGACGAACAGCAGGAAGCCCCCGGCCAGGCCGGGGGCTTCCTGCTGTCTCTTTTGGTTGTTCTCTTCGGCTATTGGTCCTGGGCCGATGCTGCACCAGCGGCTTCCCCGGGAAACCCATCACGCTCATATGTGGAGTTCAACTTGGCCATGTAGCGGCCGAGTTCCTGCAGGTCCTCCACCGGCCACTCGCGCAGCCGCTCCTGGAAGACCTGGCGCCGGGCGTCCTGGACCTGGTGCATTTTCTCCTCGCCCTTTGGCGTCAGGCGGATGGATTGTGCCCTGCGGTCCAGCGGGTCAGCCTCCTTGGACACCAGCCCCAGGCTTTCCAGGAACGCGATCTGCCGGCTGACTGAAGGCTTGCCCACCCCGATGTTCATGGCAAGCTCGGTGAGCCGGATGGGTCCCTCCCTCCGGATCACCGTCAGCAGCCCGTAGGCGGCAGGCTCCATATCCGGATGTACTTCGCGTGAAAGCTGGTTGGAAATGGCCCGGGCACGCCGCCAAAACAGGCTGATCTGGTGCTCAACATTCTGCAGCGCGGTGTCGGCGGCTTCTTCGCCTTCGTCGTGCCGTGGCGGGACATCCGGGGAGGTGCTCATGCCAATAATTCTATGGTCCACAATCATGAGAGGATTTACCGATGCGAATCAGCGAGTACTGGCGTCTCATGGATGACGAGTTCGGCGCGGGCTACTCCCGCGTGCTGAGCAGCACCCTGGTCCTTGCCGGGGTAGGCGGGCGCACCGCCGACCAAGCCCTCGCTGCCGGCGTGGAGCCCCGGAAGGTCTGGCTTGCCGTTTGCGACGTCCAGGACGTACCGGCAGAACGCCGGCTGGGACGGGACATCGCCCCGCGCCGGGACTAGCCCCAATCCGGCCGGACACGCCGCAGAGGTTTCACTCTTCGAATACCTGTTCGGATAACGCTATGCTTTTTCTATTGGGTTTATCCACATAGCCGTCGTCCTCCGGCCGGAATGTCAGTGGGTCCCCTTAGCGTCAGAGATGACCAATAAATCGGCCGCGAAGGCCACCATCGAGAAAGCATTAGAGGTGTCAACCATGGCGGCAGCCCCGGATCGTGCAAAAGCGCTGGAAGCAGCGCTTGCCCAGATTGACAAGCAGTTCGGCAAGGGCTCGGTCATGCGCCTGGGCGACGAAGTCCGTGCCCCGATCGAAGTCATCCCCACCGGCTCCATCGCACTGGACGTCGCCCTTGGCATTGGCGGGCTCCCGCGCGGCCGCGTCATCGAGATCTACGGCCCTGAGTCCTCCGGTAAGACCACCGTCGCCCTGCACGCCGTGGCAAATGCGCAGCGCGCCGGCGGCATCGCGGCCTTCATCGACGCCGAACACGCCCTGGATCCTGACTACGCCGCCAAACTCGGAGTGGACACGGACGCCCTCCTCGTCTCCCAGCCGGACACCGGTGAACAGGCCCTGGAAATCATGGACATGCTGGTGGGCTCCGGATCGCTGGACGTCATCGTCATCGACTCCGTTGCCGCCCTGGTGCCGCGCGCCGAAATCGAAGGCGACATGGGCGACAGCCACGTAGGCCTCCAGGCACGCCTCATGAGCCAGGCCCTGCGTAAGATCACCGGCCGCCTGAGCCAGACCAAGACCACCGCCATCTTCATCAACCAGTTGCGTGAAAAGATCGGCGTCTTCTTCGGTTCCCCCGAAACCACTACCGGTGGTAAAGCCCTGAAGTTCTACGCTTCGATCCGTATCGACGTCCGCCGGATCCAGACCCTCAAGGAAGGCGCCGATTCCGTCGGCAACCGGACCAAGGCCAAGATCGTCAAGAACAAGATGGCCCCGCCGTTCAAGGTTGCGGAGTTCGACATCATCTACGGCCAGGGCATCTCCCGCGAGGGCGGCATCATCGACATGGGCGTGGAGCACGGCATCATCAAGAAGTCCGGCTCCTGGTTCACCTATGACGGCGACCAGCTGGGCCAGGGCATGGAGAACTCGCGCCGGTTCCTGCGCGATAATCCTGAGCTCGCCGCCGAACTCGAACGCCTCATCAAGGAAAAGCTCGGTGTCGGGGTCAAGCCCGCCGAAGACGACTCCAAGGATGCACCGAAGCTGAAAGCCGTCGACGGGTTCTAGCCCTTGGCTGGATCACGCTCGCGGCGGTCCTCGTCCGGCGGCCCATTGCCTGGGCCGCCGGACGACTTCGAGGTCCCTGAGGACCCGCAGTCCATTGACGCCGAACCGGACCCCTTCTCTGTCGCACAGGCCATCGTGTACCGGCAGCTCACTGCGGCGCCCAAGAGCAGGCTGCAGCTCGCCCGGAAACTGGCAGAACGGAATATCCCCGAGCACATTGCCGAAGCGGTGCTGGACAAGTTCCAGGAAGTACGCCTGATCAACGATGCCGAATTTGCCGACATGTGGGTCAGGAGCCGATCCCAGTCCCGCAAGCTGGCCAAGGGTGCGCTGCGGCGTGAACTCGCGGAGAAAGGCATCGACCAGGAAACCGCGGCCTCGGCCCTGGAGCAACTGACTGACGATGACGAGGAAGCCGCGGCCCGCGCCTTGGTTGAGCGCAAGCTCCGGCCCGCGACGGACGCCTCAGGCCCGGGGGAGCGGGACAAGGCGGTCCGGCGGCTGGCCTCCATGCTGGCCAGAAAGGGCTACCAGCCGTCCCAGGCGTTCCGGATCGTCAACGAGGTCCTCGATGCGCGGCAGGAAGCCGACGAAGGTCCGGTCCAAAGCCGGTACCCTTAACGGGTGAGTTTGACCATTCCTTCCCCCCAGCCCGGCGCCGCCCCTTCCGTCGACGCCGGGGCCGTTCCGCAGGCCGCAGCCCTGCAGCCACGCACCTACCAGGTCCGCACCTTCGGCTGCCAAATGAACGTCCACGATTCGGAGCGCATGGCCGGCATGCTCGAGGACGCGGGCTACGTCCCGGCGGAAGGCGACCAGGCCGACGTCGTGGTGTTCAACACGTGCGCGGTTCGGGAAAACGCTGACAACAAGCTTTACGGGAACCTGGGCATTCTCGCCCCGGTCAAGGCAGCCAACCCCGGCATGCAGATCGCCGTCGGCGGATGCCTGGCCCAGAAGGACCGGGAGACCATCCTCAAGAAGGCGCCATGGGTGGATGCCGTCTTTGGCACCCACAACGTCGGCGCCCTGCCCGCCCTCCTGGACCGGGCGCGGCACAATAATGAGGCGCAGCTGGAGATTCTCGAATCCTTGGACGTCTTCCCGTCCACACTGCCCACCAAACGCGACTCCGTTTACTCCGGCTGGGTGTCCATTTCCGTGGGATGCAACAACACCTGCACCTTTTGCATCGTGCCGGCGCTCCGCGGCAAGGAAAAAGACCGGCGGCCCGGGGACATCCTCGCTGAGATCCAGGCATTGGTGGACGACGGCGCCATCGAGGTGACCCTGCTCGGCCAGAACGTCAACTCCTACGGAGTGGAGTTCGGCGACCGCCAGGCCTTCTCCAAGCTGCTGCGCGCCTGCGGTGAAATCGAGGGCCTTGAACGGGTCCGCTTCACCAGCCCGCACCCGGCAGCATTCACCGACGACGTCATCGACGCCATGGCGGAGACGCACAACGTGATGCCGCAGCTGCACATGCCGCTGCAGTCCGGCTCGGACCGCATCCTCAAAGCCATGAAGCGCTCCTACCGGTCCACCAAGTTCCTGGGCATCCTGGACAAGGTCCGGGAAAGGATTCCGCACGCAGCCATCTCCACGGACATCATCGTGGGGTTCCCCGGCGAGACTGAAGAGGACTTCCAGGCAACGCTGGACGTCGTGGAGCAGTCGCGCTTCGCCACTGCCTTCACGTTCCAGTATTCAAAGCGCCCGGGAACCCCCGCAGCCGACCTCCCCGACCAGTTGCCCAAGGCTGTGGTCCAGGAGCGCTTCGAACGGCTCACCGCCCTGCAGGACCGCATCGCCGCAGAGGAGAACCGGAAACAGCTGGGCCGGAGGCTCGAGGTCATGGTCACGGCGCAGTCCGGCCGCAAGTCGGAGGAGACCCACAGATTGTCCGGCCGCTCCCAGGACCAGCGGCTGGTGCATTTCTCGGTTCCCGAGGGTGCACCCGCTCCCCGACCGGGAGACCTGGTCACCGTTACCATCACCGAGGCGGCGGCGTTCCACCTGGTGGCCGATCCCACGCTCGAGGACTACAGCCTGCGCCGGTCCCGGGCAGGGGATGCCTGGGACAGGTCGCAGGCAGACTCCTGCGGAGCGCCGGCTCCCGGTTCCCCGCAGGGACGGAAGGGCGTCTCCCTCGGTATGCCCTCGCTGCCGCTGCGCACCCGCTGACAGGTGGCTGCCCCGCCCGTTATCGCCGTCGTCGGTCCCACCGGCTCCGGCAAGTCCGACCTTGCCGTCAGCCTTGCCCTGGAACTGGATGGCGAGGTCATCAACGCCGACGCCATGCAGTTCTACCGCGGCATGGACATCGGCACGGCAAAGATCACGGCGGATGAACGCAAAGGCGTTCCGCACCATCTCCTGGATATCCTGGACGTGACCCAGGAGGCCAGCGTCTCCGACTTCCAGCAGCAGGCCCGGGCGGCCATCGCGGACGTCCACGCCCGCGGCAAGCGCGCGATCCTGGCCGGCGGCTCCGGGCTGTACGTCCGCGCCGCCCTGGACGTCCTGGAGTTCCCGGGCACAGACCCAGCTGTGCGCGCCCGCCTGGAAGCGGAGCATACCCAGGTCGGAACGCAGGAGCTCCTGGCCCGACTGAAGAGCGTGGATCCGGTCTCCGCCGACAGGGTCTCGGATGCCCGGCGGATCATTCGTGCGCTGGAGGTCCACGAGCTCACCGGGCGCCCTTTCAGTTCCTTCATGCCCCGCCGGGAGTACTACCAGCCGGCCGTCCAGGTGGGCCTTGGCGTAGACCGGGCGGTACTTCGTGAGCGCCTGGCAGAACGGGTGCACCGAATGGTGGACGCCGGCCTGCTCGAGGAGGTTCGGCGGCTCGACCCTTTGGGCCTGCGCCAGGGCAAGACCGCTTCCCGTGCACTGGGCTATTCGCAGTTTTTGCGGGTCATTGATGGCACCTCCGCCGTCGAGGATGCCGCGGAGGAAACCATCGTGGCCACCCGCCAGTTCGCCCGGCGGCAATTGACTTGGTTCCGCGCCGATCCCCGGATCACGTGGCTGGACTGGCAGGATCCGGAGCTCGTGGGCAAGGCTGCGGAGCTGAGCCGCTAGAAAAGGCGGGGCGAGCCTTGCGCTGACGGTACCTCCCCGCTGCTGCCGTTTAAGCACTGTGCTTTTAGGACCGTGGTTTCAGCACCAGACGTGTGCGCCGCTACGCTTGGGACCATGAATGCAACCCCCGCAGAAACCTTCGGACCCGCCCTGCGCACACTGAGCGGGCTCCGCTTCTCCAAGGGGCATGGCACCGGTAATGACTTCGTCCTGGTCGCCGATCCCGACGGGACGCACGCCATCAGCGCGGACCAGTCCGCCGCGCTCTGCGACCGCCACCGCGGCATTGGGGCGGATGGGCTGATCAGGGCGGTGCCGTCCCGGTTCCTGCCCGAAGGCCGTGAACTGCTAACCGATTCCCCGAACGCGGAATGGTTCATGGACTACCGCAACGCGGACGGTTCGTTGTCCGAAATGTGCGGTAACGGGGTCCGGGTGTTCGTCCACTTCCTGCGCACCGAGGGCCTGATCGACCTGCCCGACGGCGGATCGCTCGCCATTGGCACGCGCGGCGGCGTGAAGACGGTGGTCCGCACCGGGGACGGGTACGCAGTGGACATGGGGCCGTGGGAGTTCATTTTCCCCGGGGAGGCCACTGCCAAGGCCATGGATTCGCTGGTCACCGCCGACGGGCTGGAAGTTGCGCGGCCCGCGTTGTCCGTGAGCATGGGGAATCCGCACACGGTGGTTGCCCTCGCGGAACTTTCCGAACTGGCCGGCACCAGGCTCTTCACCGCGCCGAAGGTGGACCCCGTACCGCCGAACGGGACCAACGTGGAGTTCGTGGTTCCCGCGGAGCCGCTGGTCCATGAGGGAGTAGGTTCGGTGACCATGCGGGTGCATGAGCGCGGGGTGGGGGAGACCCAGTCCTGCGGGACGGGCGCCTGTGCTGCGGCCGTCGCCATCCGGCATTGGGCCGGGGCTGAAGCTCCCGATGCTTGGCGCGTCCACGTTCCCGGGGGTGTGGTGGGCGTGAAGTTCTTTGCCGGCCCCGGCGGCCACGAGCATGTGGAACTCAGCGGTCCCGCCGTTATTGTGGCGAGCGGGACACTTTCGTAACCTTGAGGATCCGGAAGGACTTGGACGTTGACTCCCGCGTCACGGTGAAAGAATCGTCCAGCTCCGCCGCCAGCCAGCGCTGGAGCGAATCCGAACCCAGATTCTTCTGCACCACCAGCCATGCCGTCCCGCCGTCAGCCAGGCGGGGCAGCCAGAGCTTGAGCAGGGCGTGCAGCTCGTCCTTGCCAATCCTGATCGGCGGATTGGACCAGATGGTGTCGAAGCGGACGCTGGGGTCCACCTCCTGCGGCGTGCTGGCGACGACGTTGGCCAGTCCCAACGCGGCGGCATTTTCGTTGGTCAGGGCGATGCAGCGTTCGTTGACGTCCACCGCGTAGACCTTGGACTGGGGAGCCAGCAGGGCCATGGTCAGTGCAACGGGACCCCAACCGCAGCCGATGTCCAGGAGGTTGCCCTGGGGGTTCGGATCAGGAACCTCGGCCAGGAGCACGGCAGTGCCCTTGTCGACCCCATCCGGACTGAAGATGCCTGTGGACGTGTGGAGCCTGCGCGGCCTCCCGGCCAGCTCAACCGTGAGCGGCTTGCGGGTGAAGGGACCGGCGGGGGACGTGCTGAAATAGTGTGCTGACTCCATAACTCGCCAGAGTAGTTCCCCTGGCAGCGTAAAGGGAAACTGTGCTGCGGCCCCTCTGCTACGCTTGAACGCATGTTCCTGATCTTCGAGTAGCCGGCATGGGCCATGCCCGTCCCGACCCCTGTCCTCCAGCGACAGTCCGTTCCGCAGCGACGCAGGCTCCACGCCTTCCGCTTGCGCGCCGGCCAGACCACTGGGTCTGCCCGGCCGCCGGACGATACCGAACGTCAGCATCCCGCGCACGTCCCGCCACTCTCCGGCCTTTTCCGCCCTGCCGCCGTGTCAACGCGGCATTCCCAGCCCGGCATCGCAGCCGGTGCAGACCACCAGGAGAACCATGACCGCAGGCCGTCAGCCCAGCGCGAATACTTTCCAACTTCCGCCCAATCAGCACTATTCTGGAATTGCCGAATCTTCAAAGGAGACCATGACCAGCCAGCCCAATACCGGTTCCGATCCAGCCGCCCAGGACATGAGTCCGCAGGAGATCCAGGCTGTCATCGACCGGATCCTCGCCAAGGACGTACCGGCCAAAAATGTCAGCACGCCCCGCGGTGAGGGCAGCGGAGATGGAAAAGCGGTGCTCGGCAGGGCACAGGCCATTTCCCGCCTGGACGAAGAGCATTCAACCTACGACGGCGACCAGCAGGACCTTGAGGAGCGGCGCGCCCTGCGCCGGCGCGCAGGTCTGTCCACCGAGCTTGAGGACGTCACCGAGGTTGAGTACCGCCAGCTGCGCCTGGAGCGCGTGGTCCTGGCCGGGCTCTGGTCCGAGGGCACCCTTGCCGACGCCGAAAACTCCCTGCGCGAGCTGGCCGCCCTTGCCGAGACTGCGGGCTCGGAGGTCCTCGACGGGCTGGTCCAGCGCCGCGACAAGCCGGACCCCGGAACCTTCCTGGGCTCGGGCAAGGCGCAGGAGCTGAAGGACATTGTGATATCCACAGGCGCGGATACCGTGGTGGTGGACGCCGAACTGGCACCTTCGCAGCGGCGCGCCCTGGAGGACATCGTCAAGGTCAAGGTCATCGACCGGACCGCCCTGATCCTGGATATCTTCGCCCAGCATGCCAAGAGCCGCGAGGGCAAGGCGCAGGTGGAGCTCGCACAGCTGGAATACCTGCTTCCCCGCCTGCGTGGCTGGGGCGAGTCGATGTCCCGCCAGGCCGGTGGCCAGGTGGGTGGCGCCGCCGCCGGCATGGGCTCCCGTGGCCCCGGTGAAACCAAGATCGAACTGGACCGGCGACGCATCCGTACCCGCATGGCCAAGCTGCGGCGCGAAATCGCCGCGATGAAGCCCGCGCGGGAGACCAAGCGGGCCAACCGCCGTCGTAATGAAGTGCCCTCCGTTGCCATCGCCGGGTACACCAACGCCGGCAAGTCGTCCCTGCTCAACCGGCTCACCGACGCCGGCGTCCTCGTGGAGAACGCCCTGTTCGCCACCCTGGATCCCACCGTGCGCAAGGCGGAAACGGCCGATGGCCTGGGCTACACCTTGGCGGATACCGTGGGATTCGTCCGTTCGCTGCCAACCCAGCTGGTCGAGGCCTTCCGCTCCACGCTCGAGGAAGTGGCGGACGCCGACCTGATCCTGCACGTGGTGGACGCCTCGCACCCTGACCCGGAAGGCCAGATTGCTGCCGTCCGGAAGGTCTTCAGCGAAGTTGACGCCCGGAAGGTGCCGGAGATCATCGTGCTGAACAAGGCTGACGCCGCCGACCCCTTCGTAGTGGAGCGGCTGAGGCAGCGCGAACCGCGCCATGTGGTGGTCTCTGCCCGCACGGGCGAGGGGATCCCGGAACTGCTGAAGGTCATCAGCGAATCCATTCCCCGGCCTTCGGTCAAGATGGAATTGCTCATCCCGTACGAGCGCGGCGACCTGATCAGCAAGCTTCACGAGTCCGACGCCGAGATCCTCAGCCTGGACCACGTGGAGGCCGGCACCAGGGCTGCCGTCATGGTCCGGGAGGGCCTGGCGTCCGAACTGGAACCCTTCACCGTCAATGGGTGACCCCGCGGCGGACGAAGCCGCGCAGACGGCCGGTGAGCAGTTCGTCATCGAACTGCTTGACCGGGCCGTCGCAGGCATGGGCGGTCAAAGCCGCACCGGACAGCATCAAATGGCCCTGCAGGTGGCCCGCGCCATCGAAACCGGCAACCACCTGCTGGTCCAGGCCGGCACCGGCACCGGTAAGTCGCTTGCCTACCTGGTGCCGCTGATCGCCCATGCCCTGGAAAGCAACAAGCCTGCTTTGGTCTCCACAGCCACGCTTGCCCTGCAAACCCAGATCGTCGGCAGGGACCTGCCCCGTCTGCTGAAGAACATCACCCCGGCACTGGAACGGCCCGTCAAGGTTGCCTTGGTCAAGGGCCGCTCCAACTACGTCTGCCGCCACAAGCTCGAAGGCGGTTTCCCCTCCGAAGAGCCCTCCGAAGGCCAGCTTTTCTCGCTTGGCGAGGACACCAGCGTGCCGCACTTCGCAGCGTCCGTGGGCGGCCCCTCGTCCCAGCTTGGTAAGGAAGTGGTCCGTCTCCGGGAGTGGGCGGAGAAAACGGCCACGGGTGACCGGGATGAACTGCTCCCGGGCGTGACCGACCGCGCCTGGCGGCAGGTCTCCGTGACGTCCATGGAGTGCCTGGGTGCCCAGAAGTGCCCCATGGCTGCCGAGTGCTTCAGCGAGCTCGCCCGGCAGGACGCTGCCGAAGCGGACGTGGTGGTGACCAACCACGCCATGCTCGCCGTCAGCGCATTCGAAGGACTTGCCGTCCTGCCCGAGTACGACGTCGTGGTGGTGGACGAAGCGCACGAACTCCAGGACCGGGTCACCGGAGCAGTGTCCGGCCAGCTGTCCGTCGCGATGGTCCACGCCGCCGCTGCCGGTGCCCGGAAACACACCGCCATCACCGTTGATGCCCTCAATGCCGCAGCGGCCAACCTTGAGCTGGCCCTCGCCGGCGCACCCAGCGGCCTGCTTCCTAACGGCCTGAACGATGAACAGCTGGACTGCGTGGACCAGCTCCGTGAGGCCTGCCGGGCTGCACTGTCCGATTCCAAAGGGGACAGCAACACCACTGCCGACGGCGGCCGGCAGCTGGCCAGGTCCCGCCTCATGCTCATCCTGGAACTGTGCGAGCGTCTGGTCGCCGCCAGGGAAAACCGGGAAGTCGTGTGGTTCTCCCGCGCCAGCACCTTTGACCCCGGCCAGGGCTACTCGCCGCCGGACGAGACTGCGCCGGTGCTGATCAACATCGCCCCATTGTCCGTCGCCGGGCGGCTGCGGGAAGGGCTCTTTGCCGACCACACTGTCGTGCTGACTTCCGCCACCCTGGCCATCGGTTCCGCTTTTGAACCTGCTGCAGGAGGACTGGGCCTTCTTGGCGACGGCGCCCCCAGCTGGACCGGCGTGGACGTCGGCTCGCCCTTCGACTACCCCAAGCAGGGCATCCTCTATGTGGCCGGGCACCTGCCCAAGCCCGGCCGCGGGGTGTCTCCGGAGGCTCTGGAGGAACTGGAAGCCCTGATTAAGGCGTCCGGCGGGGGAGCCCTTTGCCTGTTTTCCTCACGCCGGGCTGCCGAGGAGGCCGCAGACGCCCTGCGGCCCAAACTGGACGTGACCGTCCTGTGCCAAGGGGAGTCGACCATGACCGGCCTGGTCAAACAGTTCGCCGATGAGCCGGACACCTGCCTTTTCGGAACCATGTCCCTGTGGCAGGGAGTCGACGTGCCGGGCGGCTCCTGCCGGCTGGTGGTGATTGACCGTATTCCGTTCCCGCGGCCGGACGATCCACTGATGACGGCGCGTTCCCGGGCCGTGGCACAGGCCGGCGGCAACGGATTCATGTCCGTATCAGCCACCCACGCGGCCATCCGCCTGGCCCAGGGCGCCGGGCGGTTGATCAGGTCAACCGGGGATAAGGGCGTTGTGGCCGTGCTGGACTCCCGGTTGGCAACCGAGCGCTACGCCGGGTTCCTGCGGGCTGCCCTGCCGCCGTTTTGGGCCACCACGGACCGCAGCAAGGCGCTGGCAGCCCTCACCAGGCTGGGGGCGGACGCAGTCCGGTAGCCTCCTGACGACGCACCGCGGAGCTCCAGGGGCACAGCGCGCCCCTGGAGTGCCTCCGCCGGGCCCAGGACGGCCCGGACGGATTCCTGCAGCGCGGGCCGGTGCTTGTGGCGGGAGGGAGCGCGCTAGAGCGAACGCAGGACCGAGACGACTTTGCCCATGATGGTGGCATGGTCGCCCAGGATGGGTTCGTACTGCGTGTTCTGGGGGAGCAGCCAGGTATGGCCGTCTCGCTGGCGGAAGGTCTTGACGGTCGCTTCGTCGTCGAGCAGCGCAGCAACGATGTCCCCGTTGGCTGCGTCAGCCTGGCGCCGGACCACCACCCAGTCACCGTCACAAATGGCGGCGTCCACCATGGAGTCGCCGGCCACCCGCAGCATGAAGAGTTCGCCCTGGCCCACCAACTGGCGGGGGAGCGGCATGACATCCTCAACAAGCTGCTCCGCGAGGATGGGACCGCCGGCAGCGATCCGGCCCACCAGGGGAACCATTGCGGTATCGAGCGCGGTGGGCAGCTCGGTCACTGAGGCGCCTCCGCCGGCGGGTTGCGTCGCAGGGGAGTCGCCTGCGGCCTTGCCTGTACCCCCGTCCAGCGTGAGGGGCATCAGCACTTCCATGGCGCGGGGCCGCTTGGGATCGCGACGCAGGTAACCGAGTTTTTCCAGCTGGGAGAGCTGGTGGGTCACGCTGGACAGGCTTGCCAGTCCGACGGTGTCGCCGATCTCGCGCATGGAGGGCGGGTACCCGTTCTCATTGACGGAGCGCTGTATGGTTTCGAGGATTTTCTTTTGCCGGGGCGTCAAGCCTTTGGCGGTCCTCTTGGTTTGCGGGGCGGTCCTGCCCCCGGCGGCTGCTGCTGCCATATTCGCCAATGCCTTTCGCTTGCCGCCGGATCTTCCGCCCCGGTGCTGGCTTGCACGCACCGCCGGAAGGACTCCCACTGTCATTGTCAGACCCTGCTGTTCAACTTCAGGGGTGGTTGTTCTTTGGTTTCAAAGCTAGGCCAGCCACATTGCTTTTTCAAACATTTGTTCTAGCGAGTCTCGACATTGTTCGTTGATAGGTGCTAAAACTTAACAAGCAAAGTTCGAACATGTGTTCTAACCAGCGCACGCCCTATTCGAAAACGTGGCCGGAGGAAGTTCCGGACCGTCGTCTGAATGGTCGGGGCGGCCTCGGGGGAACACCCGGGCAGCACGGCAGGTCCAGGAGGGCTCAGTTCATGTCAGCTTCATCTCGTCACCACGTTTCACCTTCGTCCGCGCCCCTGCGGCTTACCCGGCGGGGGCGGATCGTCCTGATCGGCGTTCCGCTGGTACTCGTCGCTGTTTTCCTGCTGTCGCTGTCGGGGTTCTTCAACTCGCCCGCCAAGGCCTCAGACTCCGCCGCGGATTTGGCGGTGACACCGACTGTCACGGTTACCGTGCAGCCGGGCCAGTCACTGTGGACCATCGCCGGTGCTGTTGATCCGAACCGGGACGCCCGGGACGTGGTGGCAGACATCGTCCAGCTCAACAACCTCAGCGCCGGCTCAGTCCTGCCCGGGCAGCAACTGTTTGTCCCAACACACTGAAGCCCGCTGTCCACTCCAGGCATGGCGCCGGAGAAGCGGGATGTGGCACGCTGAGGGCGAACAGGAACCGTCACATTTTCCGGTCGTTGCTGCGGCAACTAAACTGTTCAGGTGAACGACCAGCTAGAGCGTCTGAACCGGCTTCCCCTCCGCAGCAACCTTCGCGGGCTCACCCCTTATGGGGCGCCCCAACTGGACGTCCCCATTCTCCTGAACGTCAATGAGAACACCCATGGCGTCCCCGCCGATGTGCGCGCCGCCATTTCCGCCGCAGTCACGGAGGCTGCCGCAGGCCTGAACCGCTACCCTGACCGGGAGTTCACTGCACTCCGGAAAGCCTTGGCGGAGTACCTCGGGCATGGGCTTGACGAAAACAACGTATGGGCAGCCAATGGCTCCAATGAGGTCCTGCAGCAGATCCTCCAGGCTTTCGGAGGCCCGGGCCGCACCGCCCTGGGCTTTCCACCCACGTACTCCATGTACCCCCTGCTGGCCAGCGGGACCGACACGCAGTACATCACCGGGGAGCGCTCCGAGGGCTACGACCTGAGCGCAGAGTCGGCCGCACGGCAGGTCAAGGAACTGCAGCCGAACATCGTGTTCCTCTGCTCGCCCAACAATCCCACGGGAACCGGGCTCGGTCTGGATGTCGTGGAGGCTGTCTACGAGGCCGGGGAGGACAGCCAGGCGATCGTGATCGTGGACGAGGCTTACCACGAGTTCGCGCACGACGGAACGCCCAGCGCGCTGACCCTGCTTCCCGGCCGGGAGCGGCTGATCGTGTCCCGCACCATGAGCAAGGCATTTGCCCTGGCCGGCGCCCGGCTTGGTTACATGGCCGCCGCGCCGGAGGTCACCGACGCCCTGCGGTTGGTGCGCCTTCCGTACCACCTCTCGGCCATCACCCAGGCCACTGCGCTTGCCGCCCTCGAACACCGCGAGGCCCTTATGGCGGACGTCCAGGACATCAAGGCCCAGCGGGACCGGATCGTGGCGGAACTGACACGGATGGGCCTGACGCCCGCGGCCTCCGACTCCAATTACGTGTTCTTCGGCGGCCTGGAAAACCCCCACCAGGTCTGGCAGGAACTGCTGGACGCCGGTGTGCTGATCCGTGACGTCGGCATCCCCGGCCACCTTCGGGTTACTGCGGGCACTGAGGCGGAAACCACAGCCTTCCTCACGTCCCTGGAACGCATCCTTGCGGGCCAGGCCGCGCTTCCCGCCTAGACTTATAGTGCGGCGTCGGCGCCTTGAACCACTTCTTCTCCCACAAAGGATCCTTTCACCATGAGTCCAACCGGATTGAATACGGCTGCGGCCAGGACCGCCCGCATGGAGCGTGCCACCAGCGAGTCCTCCGTCCTCGTGGAGATCAACCTCGACGGAACCGGAGTGTCGGATATCGATACCTCGGTGCCGTTTTACGACCACATGCTGACTGCCCTGTGCAAGCACTCCCTGATCGACATGACGGTCAAGGCCACCGGCGACACCCACATCGACGTCCACCACACCGTGGAGGACGTTGCCATCACCTTCGGCGAGGTCCTGCGCACTGCCCTGGGCAACAAGGCGGGAATCCGACGTTTCGGTGAGGCCACTGTGCCGCTTGATGAAGCGCTTGCCAACGCGGTAGTGGATGTCTCCGGCCGCCCCTACCTGGTGCACGGCGGCGAGCCGGCAGGCCAGGAGTACCACCTGATCGGCGGCCACTTCACTGGCTCCCTGACCCGCCACGTCTTCGAAGCCATCACGCTGCACGCCGGCATCTGCCTGCACATGACCGTATTGGCCGGCCGGGACCCGCACCACATCGTCGAGGCGCAGTTCAAAGCCTTCGCCCGTGCCCTGCGCGCCGCCGTCGAACCGGATCCCCGCGTCGAGGGCATCCCGTCCACCAAGGGCGCACTGTGAGCGGCCAGGTCCTTAAGGACGGGGCCATCATCGACCCCTCCGCCTCACGCAAGCTGCCTTCCCCCGAGGGCAAGCCAACTGTCACGGTTCTGGACTACGGTTCCGGGAACGTTCGGTCAGCGGTCCGCGCACTGGAACGTGCCGGCGCGGAAGTGATCCTGAGTTCCAAGCCGGAGGACGTGCTGAACGCGGACGGACTGGTGGTGCCCGGCGTCGGCGCTTTCGAGACGGTGATGCGCGAACTCAAGGCCGTGGACGGCATTCGGCTCATCGGCAGGCGCGTTGCCGGCGGCCGCCCGGTGCTGGGCATTTGCGTAGGCCTCCAAGTCCTGTTCGAGGCCGGCGTGGAGCACGGCACCGAAGCCGAAGGCATCGGCGAGTGGCCCGGAAAGGTGGAGGCCCTTCCCGCGGAAGTCGTCCCCCATATGGGCTGGAACACCGTCCAGGTCCCCGAAGGCTCCAAGCTCTTTGCCGGCGTCGAAAACGAGCGCTTCTACTTCGTGCACTCCTACGGCGTGCAGGAATGGAACTTCGACGTGATCCAGCCCCGGATGGCTCCGCCGATGGTCACCTGGTCCGAGCACGGCGCTCCCTTCATTGCGGCCGTGGAAAACGGCCCGCTCTGCGCCACCCAGTTCCACCCCGAAAAATCAGGAGACGCCGGTGCGCGTCTGCTGCGTAACTGGGTGGAAGGCCTGCGCAAACCAGCCAATGACGAATCCAGTTCCGGAGCAGCATCAGCCGACCCCGGCAGCGGCGCATAGATGTGGTCCGTACTACTGATGGGGCTCGCCGGCATCCTGATCGGTGGCGGCATCTCCTTCCGGCAGCAGCGCAAGCCGCTGTGGACCCAGGTGGCGTTCTATGTCCTGGCCGCCATGGCGCTGCTCGCCGCCTACCTGCTCACACTGCCGGCCAGCTGAGTACCCACCGGAGGGTGGGCCGCCCTGGGGAGTCCGCCCGGCACATCAGCAACGGCACGCCCCAAGCCCGCCCAATTTTCAGCCAATCGCCCTGAGCCCGAGAACCAACACCGAGGATGAGTATGACCACCGCACATGACCTGCCGGTACTTGAACTGCTGCCCGCCGTCGACGTCGTCAACGGCCAGGCCGTGCGGCTGGTCCAGGGCGAGGCCGGGAGCGAGACCAGCTACGGCACCCCCCTTGAAGCGGCACTCAACTGGCAGCAGCAGGGTGCCGAGTGGGTCCACCTGGTGGACCTGGATGCCGCTTTCGGGCGCGGATCCAACGCCGACCTCCTCCGGGAGGTGGTGGGCCGGCTGGACATCAAGGTGGAACTCTCCGGCGGCCTCCGTGACGACGAGACGCTCGAAGCAGCCCTTGACCTGGGGGTCGCACGGGTCAACCTTGGCACCGCAGCACTGGAGAACCCGGAGTGGACCGCCCGGGCCATCGAGCGCTTCGGCGACAGGATTGCCGTGGGGCTCGATGTCCGCGGCACGACCCTTGCGGGCCGCGGCTGGACCAAGGAAGGCGGGGACCTGTGGGACGTCCTGGGCCGCCTCGAAGAGGCCGGCTGCGCCCGGTACGTGGTGACCGACGTGACCAAGGACGGCACGCTGCAGGGACCGAACGTGGAACTCCTGCGCCAGATGGTGGAGAAGACCGGAAAGCCGGTGGTGGCCTCCGGCGGAATCTCCAGCCTGGACGACCTCAAGGTCCTCCGCTCGCTGGTCCCCCTGGGCGTGGAAGGCGCCATCGTGGGCAAGGCCCTGTACTCGGGAGCCTTCACGCTTCCGGAGGCCCTCGACGTCGCCGGCCGGCGCTAGGTCCGGGGCGCACTAAAGCCATGTCCAACGTCGAGGAACCGGAACGCCCTGCAGTCCGCCGGCTGCCCGGACATATTGCTGCCGCGCTGGCCGGTGCCGGCGGCGCCACGGATTCTGCGGGCCAGCCATGGGCGGGGCGGAGCCTCGCCGGCGACGACGCCAAAATCCATAACTTCGAGGACGACGACGGCACGGCCGACGCCGGCTACGTCGCCGCGGTCGCGGCGCTCCGTGAGGGACGGGGCGGTGAAGAAGCAGTCGTTTCCTCGCTGGCAACTGCGCGGGTCTTCATCCCGATCGTGGCGCAGTTGGCTGAGGAGCAAGAGACCGCTCACGGCCTGCACGCCGACAAGCAGGCGGACATGGCCCTGGTGACGCTCAAGGCAGCCGACGGGAGGACCGCGCTGCCGGCATTCACCTCGGCCGCCGCGCTGTCGGCATGGCATCCGGAGGCCAGGCCGGTAGCCGTCTACGCCGCCCGGGCGGCGCTCTCGGCAGTCGCGGAAGGAGCCGAACTCCTGGTCCTGGACCCGGGCGCCGACGTGACGTTCGTGGTGCGCAGGCCCGGCGTTTGGGCCCTCGCCAAGCAGCATGACTGGATCCCCTCCTACAGCGACGAGGAGCTCGCAGCCGAAATGGGCCGCGCGGCCTCCGGCTTTGCCGCCATCCGCCGGCTCGAGCTCCTGCCCGGCGGGGGAGTGGCCGCAAGGGCCGCCGACGGATCAGTACTCCCGGGCGGCGGTACGGGGCCGGAACTGCAGGTGGTGCTGTACCTCGAGGACGGCCTGGACGCCGCCGGTGTCCAGCAACTGGTAGCCGGCCTGCAGGCGGAGTGGTCGCGGAATGTATTGTTTGGGGAGCGCGTCGATTCGCTTGAGATCAAACTAAGGCGCGCTTCCGACTAGCCGCCAGCCGGATGGGTGATCCCCGCCGGGATTGCGGCGCACCCTGAAGGACCGCTTTCGTGAATTTCGCTCTCTACCGGGAGTTGCTCGCCATCCGGCCTATCCGCCGGCTGCTGCTGGTGGGCATGGTTGCCCGGATCCCGCACTCGGCCGCCGGCGTCCTGCTCACCCTGCACATCGTCCTCACCCTGGGCCAAGGCTATGCCGCGGCCGGCGCTGCCGCGGCCGTCATGACCATCGGCATCGCCCTCGGAGCGCCCTGGCGTGGGCGGCGTGTGGACACGGTGGGGCTGCGCACCGCGCTCATCCCCTCGGTGATCTCAGAAACTGTGATCTGGGCTGTGGTGCCGCACGTGTCCTACCAATGGCTCCTTCCGCTGGTCTTCGTGGGCGGCCTGCTCACGCTGCCCATCTTCAGCGTGGTCCGGCAGTCCCTTGGTGTCCTGGCCGAGGGCGACCAGCGCCGCACCGCCTTCGCCCTCGATGCCATCACCACCGAAATGGTGTTCATGATCGGCCCGGCCGCCGGCGCGGTTGTAGCCACCAGCGGCTTCACCACTGCCGGCCTCACGGTCGTGGGCGTGGCAACGTCCCTTGCCGGGCTGTTCCTCATGTGGTTCAACCCGCCCACCCGCAGCCAGGGACTGACAGTCGAATGCGCGGAGGATGAGCAGCACGCCGCCGAAGTAGCGGTCGTGTCCACGGCTCCGGCCCATGTACAGGAAGCCGCCGCGGAGCTGGCCCCCGCCGGAGCTGCCACCAGCGCCGCACAGGGCCTGAGGAGAAGGCTGGCGGGTGGCTTCTCATGGTTCACCGCCACGGTCGCGGCACTCTTCGCCGTGGCCGCCGGCGCCGGAATGGTCCTCAGCGGCACCGACGTCGGCATCGTCGCAGCGCTGGAAATCGGCGGACACCAACGTGAAATCGGCATCGTGTTCGTCTTCTGGTGCGCCGCTTCGGTGGTGGGCGGCTTGATTTACGGCGCCATGCACCGGCCCATCCCGCCGATCTTCCTGCTGCTGGGCATGGCCGCCCTGACCCTGCCCATGGCTTTCGCGCACGACACCTGGACGCTGGCCTTCGTCTCCGTCCTGCCGGGCCTGCTGTGCGCCCCCGTGCTCTCCGCAGCCTCCGAAAAGGTGGCGGACCTGGTGTCGGAGGAGCGGCGCGGGGAGGCCATGGGCTGGTACGGGTCGGCCCTGACCGCCGGCGTTGCCCTGGGTTCCCCGCTGGCCGGAGTGTTCATCGATGCCATGGGGCCCTCCGGAGGTTTCGTGTCCGTCGGCGCCGCGGGCGTGGTGCTGTGCCTGGTGGGCCTGGCGCTCCAACAGCGCCGTCGCAGGGCTGCTGCCTAAGCAGTGCCCTTTCATCGATTGCTGCGTAGTTGTCCTTTTGGCCCCTCCAAACGGCAGTTACGGAGCAATGGGTGGTGTTAAAGCGCGACGGCGGGACGACCTTCAAGAGGCCGTCCCGCCGTCGGGCGTTGCTTGGGGGAGTTCTTCCTTAGTTCACTGCCCCGGTGTACTTTTCACCGGGGCCCTTGCCCGGAGCGTCCGGAATCAGCGACTCTTCGCGGAAGGCCAGCTGGAGGGAACGCAGGCCGTCGCGCAAGGGACCGGCGTGCTGGGAGCCGATTTCGGGGGCGGCGGCGGTGACAAGGCCGGCCAGTGCCGTGATCAATTTCCGGGCCTCGTCCAGGTCCTTCAACTCGGCTGCGTTGTCTTCCTCGGCCAGGCCAAGCTTTACCGCGGCGGCGCTCATCAGGTGAACTGCGGCCGTGGTGATGACCTCGATGGCGGGAACTTCCGAGATGTCCCGGATCTGTTGGGAAACGTCTGCGCCTGCGTCGCCGGGTTCGAAGACGTACGAATTGCTGTCTGAGGTGCTCATACTGGTAAGCTTGACACAGACCGACTGGATGTCGTTATTTCAGGGATTGTCCCAAACAATCAGGTTCCCACAGCGTTTTCGGGCGTTGGCGGGAATTTTTTCTGTAGAATGGCATGCAGTTTGCAAGCGGAGTTCTCTCCCACCCGCGTCAGCCGCTGTCCCAGGCGTTCCATTGGAACGTGCAGGGGACGCAAGGTTGCCGGGTACTTGGTTGGGCATGGGCCGGCATTTGCCGGGACTGTGCATGTGCGGCCCCTTCACGGGGTTGCTTAGCCAACCTCTTTGAGGCCTTCGATTGCTCCGGCAATTGGGGGCCTTCTCTATTTGCCGGAAACAACAACAAACACAGGAGCTTTAACATTAGCGAGCCAAGAATCAATGAGCGTATCCGCGTCCCCGAGGTGCGGCTGGTCGGACCTGCAGGTGAACAGGTAGGAATCGTCCGTATTGAGGATGCCCTGCGCCTGGCTGCCGAATCCGACCTTGATCTCGTTGAAGTTGCACCTCAGGCGAAGCCTCCGGTGTGCAAGCTGATGGACTTCGGCAAGTACAAGTACGAGGCCGCGGTCAAGGCACGTGAGGCCCGGAAGAACCAGACGAACACCGTTCTGAAGGAAATCCGCTTCCGCCTGAAGATCGACACCCACGACTACGAGACCAAGCGCGGGCACGCCCTTCGCTTCCTCGGTGCCGGGGACAAGGTCAAGGCCATGATCCAGTTCCGCGGCCGTGAGCAGCAGCGTCCGGAGATGGGCATTCGCCTGCTCCAGCGCTTCGCAGACGACGTCGCCGAAGTTGGCGTGGTGGAGTCCAGCCCCCGCATCGACGGCCGCAACATGGTCATGGTGGTTGGCCCGCTGAAGAACAAGGCCGAGGCTAAGGCTGAAGCACGGCGTGCCACGCAGCGCGCCGAGGCCAAGGCACAGAACGAAGCCAAGGCTTCCGGACGCGTTGACACCTCCGGCGAGGACCAGGCCCCCATGACGCAGTCACTGGCGGACCTCCTGCCGGAAGGCTTCACTGTGTCCACCGAGCCCGAGGCTGCCGCTCCGGAGCAGGAAGCACCGAAGCAGGAAGCCCCTGAGGCTGCCGCCCCGGAGCAGGAAGCTCCTAAGGCTGCCGCTCCGAAGCAGGAAGCTCCTAAGGCTGCCGCTCCGAAGCAGGAAGCTCCCAAGGCTGCCGCTACGAAGGCCGCGCCGAAGCAGGAAGCTCCCAAAGCGGCTGCGCCGAAGGCCGCTCCGGCGCCGAAGCCTGCAGCGGCTGCCAGCCCGGAAGCTGCTGCCCCGGCGGCGCCCAAGCCTGCTGCTGTGCCTGCTCCGCCGAAGCCGGTGGCCAGGCCTGCCGCGCCCAAGCCTGCTGCGCGCCCTGCCCCCAAGGCAGTGCCGAAGCCGGCCGGCAAGAAGACCAACTAGTTCACAGCTGCCGGGGGTACGCCCTCCGGCAGTCAGCAACCAGCATGCTGCCCGCAGGGGCGGCTGCGCGATAGAACTGCGGCCTCCGGGCCAGCAGAAACGTAAGGAGATCGGTTCCCATGCCGAAGATGAAGACCCACAGTGGTGCCAAGAAGCGCTTCAAGCTGACCGGCAGCGGCAAGCTGCGCCGCCAGCAGGCCAACCGCCGCCACTACCTGGAGCACAAGTCCTCCCGCCTGACCCGTCGCCTTGCCGGCGACAAGATCGTCTTCAAGGGCGATGCCAAGGTCATCCGGAAGATGCTCGGCATCTAGTTCCCAAGTTTTATTGACGGGCCGCCCCCTGGTGGCCGGTCACCTGCCAAACAGCCTTCTCAGGCCGCCGCCGGATTTCCGGCAACAGATGCTTGGGATCAGATTTTCGAAGGAGTACGCACGTGGCACGTGTGAAGAGGGCGGTTAACGCCCACAAGAAGCGCCGGGTTGTCCTTGAACGGGCAAAGGGTTACCGCGGACAGCGTTCGCGCCTGTACCGCAAGGCCAAAGAGCAGCTGCTGCACTCGTTTGTGTACAGCTACGGCGACCGCAAGAAGAAGAAGGGTGACTTCCGCCGCCTGTGGATCCAGCGCATCAACGCTGCTTCCCGCGCCAACGGCCTCACCTACAACCGCCTCATCCAGGGCCTGAAGGCCGCCGAGGTCGAGGTTGACCGCCGTATGCTGGCCGAGCTTGCCGTCTCCGACGCCAACGCCTTCGCCGCACTGGTCCAGGTGGCCAAGGACTCCCTGCCGGCAGACACCTCCGCCAAGAAGGTTGCCGCAGCCTAGCCAGTGCTGCCGCCCCTCCTTTGAGGGGCCCATTCAGGAACAGGTGGCAGCAGCTACTACAGTTCTTGTATGAACGAAACCGGGCGCCCGCAAGATCTTCCACTGTCCAACCCCCGAGCCGATCGGGTCAGGGACGTGGCAAAACTTGCAGGGCGCCCGGCCCGTTTAAAGCGCGGCCAGTTCCTGGCCGAAGGGCCGCAAGCCGTCCGGGAGGCACTCAAGCTCCACCAGCAGCGCCTTGCAGCAGGTGCTCCCGGCGTGGTCACGGAAGTTTTTGCCAGCGAAAGCTGCCTTGACCGTTATCCCGAGTTCGAAGAGCTCGCCCATGGCACCACGGCAAGGCTGGCAACCGACGACGTCCTGGCGGCCATGGCAGACACGGTCAATCCGCAGGGGATCGTCGCCGTCTGCCGCTTCGTTGATGTGTCCCTGGCGGATGTGCTGGATGCCGGCCCCCGCCTGATTGCCGTCCTGTGCCAGGTCAGGGACCCGGGCAACGCCGGAACTATACTGCGGGCGGCGGACTCGGCCGGCGCAGACGCGGTGGTCTTCACCGCCTCCAGCGTGGATATCTACAACCCCAAAGCGGTCCGGTCCACCGCCGGCTCGTTGTTCCACCTTCCGGTCGTCCTGGCCGCGGACCCTGCGGAGCTGGCTGCGGCATGCAAGGCCCGTGGCATCGGCGTCCTCGCCGCTGACGGATACGGACAGCTGGACCTGGACGTACTGCAGGACGAGAGCGCCCGGCGAAGGCTCACCGGAACTGGCCCCGGGTCCGCTTACGACCTCGCTGAACCGACTGCCTGGTTCTTCGGTAACGAAGCCCAAGGACTCTCCGACGAGGAGTTGGCGCTGGCGGACCACCGTGTAGCTGTCCCCGTGTACGGTGCCGCCGAAAGCCTCAACCTTGGGACCGCGGCTACGGTGTGCCTCTACGCCAGTGCCCGGTCCCAGCGCAGGGTTGAAGCTGCGGCGTACACCGGAGAGGTGGGGTAAGGCACTCGGCGGCAGGACGGCAAAAAGAAGGATCGGGGCATAAGAAAGGAACGACGGCGGCAATGCGGGGCACAAAGAAAGGCCCCGGAATTCCGGGGCCCGTCGGTTATTGATTGACAGAGCGATCAGGGTGCGCGGCTGGCTTTTCCGCGTCCGGTGACTGCTCCGTAGATGCCGGCGACAACCAGGCCACCGACGATAGCGAGAATCCAGGTGCCGAGGTCGAAGAAGGCAAGATCGCCCTTGTTGAACAGCAGGCTGCCAATCCAGCCGCCAACAATGGCCCCGACGACACCCAGGATGAGGCTGGTCACCCAGCCGCCGCCAACCCGTCCGGGCATCACGGCTTTAACGATGGCCCCAACAATCAGGCCCAAAATAATCCAAGCAAGAAAACCCATGTCTCCTCCTCATTATGACCGGGATTAATAGTCCCGATGTGGCTCAAGCTAACATAAGCCCCCCCTAAAGTCAGTAGCCCCGGGGGCGGCGTTGCAGCATCGTTAGGCCCCTTGGCGGCAGGCCATGCAGCGAAGGGCGTGCCCGTCGCGGCCTACGCAGCGAGCGGCCGTTTGCGTTCCATCAGGCCGCTGAAGAGGGCCACGCCGAAACCGAGGAGCGCCAGGACGGCGCCGACGAGCGCCGGGGCGGTGAAGCCCCAGCCGAGGGCAATGACCAGGCCGCCGAGGAACGCTCCCAAGGCATTGGCGACGTTCAGCGCGGCATGGTTCAGCGAGGATGCCAGTGACGGCGCGTCCGGCGAGGCGTCCAGCAGCCGGGTCTGGAGGGCGGGAATAAGCATGGAGCCGGAGGCGCCCACCACGAACACCATGACCATGGCGCTCCACGGCCAATGCGCGGCCACAGCGTAGACCACAAGGGCCACGGCAACGCCCGGGAGGACCCGGTACAGGGTGCCCATGACGGACTTGTCGGCCAGCCGGCCACCCACGATGTTCCCGGCCACCATGCCCAGCCCGTACAGCGCCACCACCAGAGGGATCAGTGCGGACGGGATGCCGGCCACCGCGGTCATGGTGTGGGCGATGTAGGTATAGGTGGCGAAGAAGCCGCCGAAGCCCACGATGCCCACCAGGAGTGCCAGCCACACCTGCAGCCGCTTGAGGGCACCAAGTTCACGCCGGATGCTCGCATCGGGGTGGGCGGCCTGGAAGGGCACGAACTTCCACACCATGGCCAACGCCAGCAGCCCGATTGCGCCCACCAGGACAAACAGCAGCCGCCATCCGAAGGTCTGGCCCAACCACGTGGCAAACGGTACTCCCACCACGTTGGAGACGCTGAGCCCCGCCATGACCATCGAGATGGCCCAGCCCCGCCGGCTGGCCGGGACCAGGGAGGCGGCTATGACGGCAGCAACGCCAAAGAAGGCCCCGTGCGGGAGGCCGGCGGCAAAGCGGGACACGAGCATCGACCCGTAGTCCGGGGCGACGAAAGAGCTCAGGTTGGCCACAGTGAAGAACAGCAGGAGCCCCAGCGCCAGTTTCTTGCGGGGGAGCTTGGCGCCGACGGCGGCCAGTAGGGGAGCGCCGACCACCACTCCCAGCGCATACGCGGAGATAAGGTGGCCGGCCTCGGGCGTGCTGATCCCCAGGCCCTGTTCCACTTCCTTCAGCAGGCCCATCATGGTGAACTCGGTGACGCCGATGCCCACGCCGCCCATGGCCAGCGCAAAGATGGCCATTCCGATATTGGGGGCCTTGGTGCCGGCTGCCGTGGACGGGGAAAGAACGCTGCTCATATGCCTGCTTTTCGAAGGTGGAACATGGAATGGACGGTGCCACGGCAATGGGGCAGGAAGATCCGGACAATGTGGCAAACCCCGCGCGGACAGGAGCTATTCCTGTTGCGTCGACGGGCTGCCGGATGTTGTTCCGGACATTCCCATTGTGGCCCATAGAATGAGCCGGTGACTGGACTGATACAGGTAGTGGGCGGAGCCGTGGTGGACAACCTGGCCCGGCCGGCGGCAATGCTGGTGGCGCGGCGGAGCGCGCCGGAGCATCTGGCCGGGTTGTGGGAGTTTCCAGTCGGCAAGGTGGAGCCCGGCGAGGAACCCGAATCAGCGCTGGCGCGCGAACTGGCCGAGGAACTGGGCATCGATGTCCGCCTGGGGCCGGAGCTGCCCGCGGAAGAACCTCAGGGCTGGCCCCTCAATGAACGCGCCAGCATGCGGGTCTGGTTC
Source organism: Arthrobacter sp. FW306-07-I (assembly GCF_021800405.1). Classification (NCBI taxonomy): domain Bacteria; kingdom Bacillati; phylum Actinomycetota; class Actinomycetes; order Micrococcales; family Micrococcaceae; genus Arthrobacter; species Arthrobacter sp. FW306-07-I. The sequence continues at coordinate 1,669,354 of NZ_CP084550.1, forward strand.
GCCGAAGTGACCAGCGGCGAGGCCATGCCCCTTGAAGACCATGACGAACTGCGCTGGGTGGACCTGCGAAATCGGGAGGCCGTCCTTGGCCTGCCCTGGATCCCGGCGGATTATCCGATTGTCAGCGCCCTCCTGGACTCTGTGGCGTTGCCGGTAGAGGAGCCCCTCACCCAGGACTGACCGGACAGGACTGAGCCCCAAAGGCCGGCCCCGGGACTGAGCCCTGCGACTGACACGCAAAAAGTCAGAACAGGGAGTCCTGCACTCCGGACCGCGACACCGAAGGCACGGCAGTGGAGCCACCCGGAACGGCAGCGGGGATGATGCCCGCCGGGTACTGCGCCTCTTCGACGCGTGGATCGTCCAAATTCGGTTTGTCCAGGTCGCGGTGGCTGAAGCCTGACGAATGCGAAAAGCCGTGGCGCGCCTTGAAGTACCGGACCCTGCCGGCGAGCCACGTCCGGTATTCCTTGGACGCGTAGGAGCCGGTGCCGTACAGCCGCCGGTAGCGGCCCGCCAGTTCGGGGTGGTTGGCCGCGATCCACTTCATGAACCACTCCTTGGTGCCTGGCTTCAGGTACAGGGCGCCCGCGGTGACTCCGGTGGCGCCCGCCGCCGCCAGCGAGCCGAACAGCGCATCGAGTGCCTCATCGCTGTCGGACAGCCACGGCAGAATGGGCATGGCCATCACACCGCACGGAAGTCCCGCTTCGCGGAGCCGGGACACCAGCCGGAGCCGGGCCCTGGGTCCGGGGGTTCCGGGCTCGATCGCCTCGGACAGTGCTTCGTTCGTCATGGCCAGGGAAATGCCGAGCCCTACCGGGACCTGCGTGGCGGCGCTCTTGAGCAGCGGGATGTCCCGCGCCAGGAGGGTTCCCTTGGTGAGGATGGACAGGGGAGTGCCGGACTCGGCAAGCGCCGTGATGATTCCCGGCATGAGCCGGTACCGGCCCTCGGCCCGCTGGTAGGGATCGGTGTTGGTGCCCAGCGCCACTTGCTGGCGCGTCCAGGAGGCCTTGTTCAGCTCCTTGCGCAGGACTTCCGCTGCGTTCACCTTGACCACCACCTGGTTGTCGAAGTCCATGCCGGCGTCGAAATCCAGGTACGTGTGGGTCTTGCGGGCAAAGCAGTAGACGCAGGCGTGGCTGCAGCCGCGATAGGGATTGACGGTCCATTCGAAGGGCATCTTGGACCCCGCCGGCACCCTGTTGAGCACCGATTTGGCAGTGACCTCGTGGAACGTGATGCCGGCGAACTCAGGCGTGGTGACGGAGCGGACCAGGCCCGCCAGCGGAAGCAGTGCCGGAGCGGCCGCGCCTGCGGGGTTGGGTGTGGGCACCAGTGCTTGCGCTTCCCATCTCATGCCTCCATTCGAAAACATGTTCGAATAGAAGTCAAGGCTGCAACGCGGGCCCTCCGCCTCACCCCTGCCCGAGGAGTGTCAGTGCTGCAGCTCCCACGTGACGGTCACGGCAGCCTCCACCCGGTTCTCGCCGGGCTCAAGGGCCACGGACTCCGTGGCGGAGGCCCGCTGCAGGCCGGCAAGCGGTACGGGCCCTGAAACCGGCCGCTGGTCTGCCACGGACAACACCCGTCCCAAGGTGCCCGAGGCCAGGGCGGCGTACTGCCCGGCGATGCGGAGCGCGTCCGCCCACGCGGCGTCCCGGGCCTCGGCCCGGATGGCGGAGTCGTCGGACAGGACCAGCTGCAGGCTGTTGAGCCGGGCAGCGTCCCCCGCCGCGTGGACGGCTTCCGAAACCGTGCCCGATGCGCTGCCCATGTCGCGAAGCTTCACCAGAAGGCTGCCGGCTGCCACGTAGCCCACGAGTTTCTGTCCTTCCCCGTCCCGCCAGGCAAGGTCGGCCCGGACGCTCAGCCCTGCGGTGCGGAGGTCGGCGGGGGCAACGCCGCGGCCGCGGAGCACCGAACCCACTGCAGCGAGGGCCTCGCCGGCTGCCGCATACGCTTCCTGGACCGACTCGGCGCGGCACTCCGCACCCACCGAAACCAGCACCAGGTCCGGGGCCGCCTCGGCGGACCCTGTTCCCGTCACGGTGACCGTTCCTGCTCCAACCTGTACGTGCGGGTCCGGACCCATCACGTCCGCCTTCCCGTAAGGGGGTAGCCGCCCGCGGCAAGCCCCGCCCGTCGTTCAAAGATGTTCGCCGTCCCCGGATTTCCGGTGCGCAGCACGGACCAGGCGGCAGCTGCCAGGTACAGCGGGACAAACGGCAGTCCCAGGCACCACGCGTACTGGCTGCAGTGCCGTTCCTCATGGCCCAGGAGCGCCGGACGGGAGACCAGCTCCTCGGCTGTGCTGCGGCACAGGACCACGTTGCCCAGGGTGTAGGCGTGCGCGAAGGGCAACCGCCAGCGGTAACCCGCGGCAATAACCATGCCGCGGGGACCGCGGCTGATGCGTGTCCGGGCGGCAAGCGCGACGGCGAGCCCGGCCAGGGTGCTCCCGTTGAGGAGGTTCGCTGCCCACCTGAGCCGCTGGGCCGTCGTCGGGCCGTCAAGGGAGCCCGTGCGCTGCCGCGAAGTCATGAGGCCATGGTAGCCGGAGGGTTCAACTAGACTGGAGGGCAGTGGCCGCCGGTCCTGCCGGCGAGCCCTGACCTGGTCATTGAATGCCCCTGATGTACAGCATTCATCCATGACCTGCCAGCGGCGGACGGCACCGGGCGGGAAACCGCGTGCGGCTGTCCCGCCCGCCGGCAGCCACGACTCGTAGCTAAGAACAGTAGATGACTGAAACTTTGCCGGGCGCCGCCATCCCGAACCCCACGGATGAGGCCGCCATCAACGCCGCTGTAGACCAGGCCATCACCGCCATCGCCGGTGCGGCCACCCTTGACGAGCTGAAGGCGGTGCGCCTTGCCCACAGTGGCGAGAAGTCTCCGCTCAGCCTTGCCAACCGTGAGATCGGCCGGCTGCCCAAGGACCAGAAGGCGCTCGCCGGAAAGCTGATGGGTGCCTCCCGCGGGAAGGTCAACAAGGCGCTCGCCGAGCGCGCGGAAGTGCTGGAAGCCGAAAATGACGCCCGGATCCTCGTGGAGGAGACCGTGGACGTCACCGCCGCTCCGCGCCGCCGCCGTGCCGGAGCCCGCCACCCGCTCTCCACGCTGCAGGACCGCGTGGCGGACATCTTCGTAGGCATGGGCTGGGAAATCGCCGAAGGCCCGGAGGTCGAATCCGAGTGGTTCAACTTCGACGCCCTGAACTTCAAGCCGGACCACCCCGCGCGCGAAATGCAGGACACGTTTTTCGTGGAGCCGCCCGAAGCCCACCTGCTGATGCGTACCCACACCTCCCCGGTGCAGGTACGCTCCATGCTGGAGCGCGAGGTGCCCATCTACGTGCTGTGCCCCGGCAAGGTGTTCCGTACCGATGAGCTGGACGCAACCCACACCCCGGTGTTCCACCAGTTCGAAGGCCTGGCCATCGACAAGAACCTCAGCATGGCGGACCTGCGCGGCACCCTGGAACACTTCGCCCGGCAGATGTTCGGCGACGAAGCCCAGATCCGGCTGCGCCCCAACTACTTCCCCTTCACCGAGCCTTCGGCCGAGCTGGACATCTTCCACCCGGGTGCCAAGGGCGGGCCGGCCTGGATCGAGTGGGGCGGCTGCGGCATGGTCAACCCCAACGTCCTGCGCGCCGCCGGCATCGACCCCGACGTCTATTCAGGTTTTGCCTTCGGCATGGGCATCGAGCGCACCCTCATGTTCCGCAACGAGGTGGGGGACATGCGCGACATGATCGAAGGCGATGTACGGTTCAGCGAGCACTTCGGGATGGAGATCTAACAGTGCGTATCCCACTTTCCTGGCTGCGTGAATTCGCGGCAGTACCGGCCGAAGCAACGGCCGAAGACGTCATGGCAGAGCTGGTCAAGGTCGGCTTCGAGGAGGAGGCGGTCCACCGCCCCACGGATACCCTGCAGGGTCCCATCGTGGTGGGCCAGGTCCTGAGCATTGTCAAGGAACCGCAGAGCAACGGCAAGACCATTAACTGGTGCCAGGTCCGTGTGGTCCCGGAGGGGCAGGAGCAGACGCTCACCGGCAAGGGCATTGACCCCTCCGGTGTGCAGGGCATCGTGTGCGGCGCCCACAACTTCGTTGAGGGCGACAAGGTAGTGGTCACCCTTCCGGGTGCCGTGCTGCCCGGCGACTTCCACATCGCGGCCCGCAAGACCTATGGGCACCTCTCGGCCGGGATGATCGCCTCCGTCCGCGAGTTGGGTATCGGCGAGGACCACGACGGCATCCTGGTGCTGTCCCGCATCGGGCTGGACCCCGAAGTGGGTACCGACGCCATGGAGCTGCTGGGCCTCTACGACCAGGCCGCGGAAATCAACGTCACCCCGGACCGCGGCTACGCCTTCTCCATCCGCGGTGTGGCCCGTGAATATGCGCACGCCACCGGAACCGCCTTCACGGATCCCGCATCCAGGGTGCAGGCTCCGGCGGAGCTTTCCGGCGGCTACGGCATCAAGCTCAATGACGATGCCCCCATCTACGGCAAGCCCGGCTGCGACCGTTTCGTGGCACGCACGGTTCGTGGCGTGGACGCCACGAAGCCCACCCCGCAGTGGATGGTGTCCCGGCTCCGGCTGGCAGGCATCCGCTCCATCTCGTTGCCTGTGGACATATCCAACTACGTGATGCTGGAACTGGGCCAGCCCACGCACTGCTACGACCTGGACAAGCTGTCCGGGGACATCGTGGTGCGCCGGGCCGCGGCGGGCGAGAAGATCACCACGCTGGACGGCAAGGAGCGCACCCTTGACGCCGAGGACCTGCTCATCACCGACGACTCCGGTGCCATCGGCATCGCCGGCGTCATGGGCGGCGCGGCAACCGAGGTGGGGGACTCGACGTCCAACATCCTCGTAGAGTCCGCGCACTTCGACGAGGTCTCCATCGGGCGCTCGCGCCGCCGGCACAAGCTGCCGTCCGAGGCATCCAAGCGCTTCGAACGCGGCGTGGACTGGCAGGTGGCCGGCGTAGCGGCGCAGCGCGTGGTGGACCTCCTGGTGGAACTGGCCGGTGGCACGGCGGACGAAGCCGGCACCGACGTCGGCACTGCTCCGGAAACCATCACGATCGATCTGCCCGCAGGCTTCGCTGCCGCACGCATCGGCATCGACTTCACCGAGGAACAGATCGTCACGTCCCTTGAAGACCTGGGCGCCGTGGTGGTAAAGCACGACGGCGGCTGGACCGTTACGCCGCCCAGCTGGCGCAGCGACTTGGAGACCAAGGAAGACCTCACCGAGGAGATCGCCCGGCTGGTGGGTTACGACAAGATCCCCGCCACGCTTCCGGTTGCCCCTCCCGGCCGCGGCCTCACCAGGGTCCAGCAGCAGCGCCGGCGCCTGATCCAGGCCTTGGCGGATTTCGGCCTCACCGAGGTCCTGGCGTACCCGTTCGTGTCCAAGACCGCCAACGACACCTTTGGGGTGGCGGAGCAGGGCGCGGAGCGGACCGCCGTCAAGCTCGCCAACCCCATCAGCGAGGAGCACGGCTACCTTCGCACGTCCATCCTGCCCGGACTGATCGAGGTGGCCAAGCGGAACCATTCGCGCGGCTTCCGCGACCTGGCCCTCTTCGAATCGGGCCTGGTGTTCCTCCCCGGCGAAAGCGTGGGCACAGCCTCCATCCCGCCGCTCGGAGTCAAGCCCTCCGATGAGGTGCTGGACGACCTGTTCGACGGCGTCCCGGACCAGCCGTTCCACGTGGCCGCCGTCCTCACCGGCCACGATTCCCCGGCCGCCGCGTCACACACACCCCGCGTATGGGACTGGGCCGATGCGCTGGACGTTGCCCGCCTTGCCGGCGACGTCCTCGGCGTGGACCTGGTGGTCAGCCAAGGCAGCCACCAGGCATTCCATCCCGGCCGCACCGCCAGGCTTGCACTGCGGACGGGTGAGACCGTGGGGTACGCCGGCGAACTGCACCCCAAGCTGCTGGCAGCCTCGGACATGCCCGCCCGTTCGGTTGCCGTTGAGATCAACGCCGACGCGCTGTTCGAGGCCGCACCCGACGTGATTGTGGCGCGCCACATCTCGACGTTCCCGGTGGCCACCCAGGACGTGGCGCTCGTGGTCCCGGCCGACGTGCCGGCGGACGCGGTTCTCGCCGCACTCCGCGAAGGTGCCGGTGAGCTGCTGGAAGACGTGGCGCTGTTCGACGTCTACGCAGGGAAGGGTATCGAGGAAGGCAAGAAATCGCTGGCCTTCGGGCTCCGTTTCCGGGCCGCCGATCGCACGCTGACCGCAGACGAAGCCTCGGCAGCCCGCGAAAGCGCAGTTGCACTTGCGGCCGAGCGCTTCGGAGCCGTCCAGCGCTAGCGGCACCCCCTCGAAAACGGAAGTCCCCGCAACCCTGATGGGTTGCGGGGACTTTCCAATGTTCGGCCAGTGTGGCCCCTGACCATGTGTCAGGGCACCAGGAGGACCTTCCCGGTGGTCTTCCGGCCCTCGAGGTCGCGGTGCGCCTGCCCGGCCTGGCTCAAGGGGTAGCGGGCGCCGATCCGGACCTTCAGGCTGCCGTCCGCGGCGGCGGCAAAAATCTCGTCAGAGCGCCAGCGCCGCTCCGCTGCATCCCGCAGGTAGTGGCCCATGGTGGGGCGCGTCAGGAAAAGGGAACCCCCGGCGTTGAGGCGTTGCGGGTCAAAGGGCGGAACCGGGCCCGAGGCGGCACCGAACAGCACCAGCATTCCGCGGACCCGCAAAGACGCCAAGGAACCGTCGAAGGTGTCCTTGCCCACGCCGTCGTACACCACGTCCACGCCGGTCCCGCTGGTAATGTCCCTGACCCGCTCCGCAAATCCGTCGTAACGCAGCACGTGGTCCGCGCCGGCGTCGCGCGCCAACTGTTCCTTTTCGTCGGTGGAGACAGTGGTCAGGACTTCCGCCCCTCGTGCCTTCAGCATCTGGATCAGCAGCAGCCCTACGCCGCCCGCCCCCGCATGCAGCAGCACCTTATGGCCCGGCTCCACCTTGAACGTCGAATTCATGAGGTAGTGGGCAGTGACGCCCTGCAGGGGCAGTGCTGCGGCAGTGAAGATGTCCAGTCCTTTGGGGACCGGAAGGGCTGCGTCCTCATCCACAAGTGCGTAGTCCGCATAGCACTCAATGCCTTCCGCTGTGGCCACCCGGTCACCCACGGCAAAGCCGGTAACACCTTCGCCCACCGCTTCGACCGTGCCGGCTGCCTCCGACCCGGGCGTAAAGGGGTAGGGCACTTTGTAGGTGCCGCTGCGCTTATAGGTATCGATGAAGTTGACGCCGGCCGCCCCGACCTTGAAGAGCAACTGTCCGGGACCTGGGACGGGCGGCTCCACTTCCATGTAGTCGAGGACTTCCGGTCCGCCTGCCTCCCGTGCGACGATTGCGTGCGTCATGGCTCTCCTTTCGCGGGGCCCGGCGTCTCCGGCCCCGGCTGCCGAAACCATCCTAGGGACAGGGAACGCCTGCCCGGCAACTGCTGTCCTCATCACAGGAAAGCGTATGCATAATTATCGATACCAGTGCATAACTATTGCTGTATAGTCGGAGTATGACTATTTCTGTTGCGGTTTCGGGAGCCAGCGGCTATGCCGGGGGAGAGGTCCTGCGCCTCCTGGCCGGACATCCCGGGGTGACCATCGGCGCCATCACGGCCCACAGCAACGCAGGTTCCCGCCTGGGTGAGCTGCAGCCGCACCTGCATGGACTTGCCAGCCGCCTCCTTGAGGACACCACGGTGGAGAACCTCTCCGGCCATGATGTCGTCTTCCTTGCGCTGCCGCACGGGGCCTCTGCTGAGATCGCGGCCCGGCTGCCGAAGGGGACGGTGGTGATCGACGCCGGCGCCGACCATCGCCTCGAGGACCCGGCCGCCTGGGAAAAGTTCTACGGCTCCGCCCACGCCGGAACCTGGCCCTACGGGCTTCCCGAGCTGCCCGGCCAGCGCGAAGCCCTCAAGGGCGCCACCCGCATCGCCGTTCCCGGATGCTACCCAACCTCAGCCCTCCTGGCGCTGGCTCCCGGGTTCGCTGGCCACGTGCTGGAGCCCGACGACGTCGTCATTGTTTCCGCGTCCGGCACCTCGGGTGCGGGCAAGGCCGCCAAGGTCAACTTGATCGGTTCCGAGGTCATGGGCTCGATGAGCCCCTATGGAGTGGGCGGCGGACACCGGCACACCCCGGAAATCGAGCAGGGCCTGTCCAACGCGGCGGGGGAAAAGGTTACGGTCTCCTTCACGCCCACGCTGGCTCCGATGAGCCGCGGCATCCTCACCACCGCCACCGCAAAGGTCAAGGCCGGCACCACGGCGGCGCAACTGCGCCTGGCCTGGGCCGAGGCATATGAAGACGAGCCCTTCGTCCACCTGTTGCCGGAGGGCCAGTGGCCCACAACCAAGTCGGTCCAGGGCTCCAACCATGCAGCCATGCAGCTGGCCTTCGATGCCCACACGGGACGGGTCATTGTCACCTGCGTGATCGACAATCTCACCAAGGGCACGGCCGGCGGCGCCGTGCAGTCCATGAACATCGCACTCGGCCTGCCTGAAACCGCCGGCCTCAACCTGCAGGGAGTAGCCCCGTGACCATCACCACACCCCAGGGATTCCGGGCAGCCGGCGTTACCGCCGGACTCAAGGCGTCGGGCAACCCGGACCTCGCCCTGGTCGTCAACGACGGACCCTCCAAGGCCGCCGCCGCCGTCTTCACCAGCAACCGCGTCGCAGCAGCGCCCGTGCACTGGTCCCGCCAGGTGGTCTCCGACGGCCGCGTGGACGCCGTCATCCTCAACTCCGGCGGAGCCAATGCCTGCACCGGACCCACCGGCTTCCAGAACACCCACAGCACAGCGGAAAAAGTAGCCGAGGTGCTGGGCATCTCCGCCACGGACGTTTTCGTCTGCTCCACCGGCCTGATCGGCGAGCAGCTGCCCATGGACAAGATCCTGCCGGGGGTGGAGGCTGCCGCCGCGGCCCTCAGCACTGATGGCGGAGCGGATGCCGGCACCGCAATCATGACCACTGACAGCGTGCCCAAGTCGGCCCTCTTCATCGGCACCGACGCGGACGGCCAGGAATTCAGCATCGGGGGAATCGCCAAGGGCGCCGGCATGCTGGCCCCCGGCCTGGCCACCATGCTGGTGGTCCTCACCACCGATGCCATGGTGCAGCCGGAAATGCTCGACGTCGTCCTCCGCGACGCCACGCGCGTCACCTTCGACCGCGCCGACTCGGACGGCTGCATGTCCACCAACGACACGGTTGTCCTGCTTGCCTCCGGCGCTTCCGGAGCCGTCCCGTCCGCCGAGGACTTCGGTGCAGGGCTCACGCAGGTATGCGCGGAGCTGGCCCGGAAGCTGATCGCCGACGCGGAAGGAGCCAGCCACGACATCGCCATCCGCACATTCAACGCCGCCAGCGAAGCCGACGCCGAGACCGTCAGCCGCTCCGTGGCCCGCTCCAACCTGTTCAAGACCGCCATCTTCGGCAAGGACCCCAACTGGGGCCGCGTGCTCTCGGCTGTCGGCACCACGGACGCCGCCTTCGAGCCGGACAAGCTCAACGTCGCCATGAATGGGGTCCAGATCTGCCGCAACGGCAGCATCGGCGATGACCGTAGCCTGGTGGACCTGGAGCCCCGCGAGGTCCTGGTGGAGATTGACCTGCAGGCAGGCGATGCCGAGGCAACCATCTGGACCAACGACCTCACCCACGACTACGTCCACGAAAACAGCGCCTACTCCAGCTAGGAGCACCGCCCGGGCAAAACCCGCCAAGCCCAAACCGCTGTGGAAAGTGACACCATGAACACCCAGACGCGTGAAAACACCACCATGTCCGCCGCGCAGGACAAGGCTGAAACCCTGATCGAGGCCCTGCCCTGGATCCAGCGCTTCGCCGGCAGCATCATGGTGGTCAAATACGGCGGCAACGCCATGGTCAACGATGAACTCCGCCGCGCCTTTGCCGAGGACATCGTCTTCCTCCACCACGTGGGCATCCACCCCGTGGTGGTCCACGGCGGCGGCCCCCAGATCAACTCGATGCTGGGCCGGCTGGGCATCGAATCCGAGTTCAAGGGCGGCCTGCGCGTCACCACCCCCGAGGCCATGGAGGTGGTCCGCATGGTCCTCACTGGCCAGGTGGGCCGTGAACTCGTGGGGCTCATCAACTCCCACGGGCCCTACGCCGTCGGCATGTCCGGCGAAGACGGCGGCCTGCTGCGCGCCGTCCGCACCGGCACCGTGGTGGACGGCGAAGAGGTGGACCTTGGCCTGGTGGGCGAGGTGGTGGGCGTCGACCCCGCCGGCATCGTGGACATCCTCGACGCCGGCCGCATCCCCGTGATCTCCACGGTGGCCCCGGAAATTGTCGACGCCGGGGAGGGCATCGTGGGGCCCGTCCGGTTCCAGCCCACCGGGCAGGTCCTGAACGTCAACGCGGATACGGCTGCGGCCGCCGTCGCCTCCGCGCTGGGCGCCTCCAAGCTGGTGATCCTGACCGACGTTGAAGGCCTCTATGCCAACTGGCCGGATAAGTCCTCCCTGATCTCGTCCCTTACGGCTTCCGAGCTGCGGGAGATGCTGCCGGGCCTCCAGTCGGGCATGATCCCCAAGATGGCAGCCTGCTTGAAGGCCGTCGACGAGGGCGTGGAAAGGGCGCACATCGTGGACGGGCGCCTGGCCCACTCCATGCTTCTTGAAACATTTACGACGGCGGGCATCGGCACCCAGGTAGTCCCGGACGAGGAGATCAACGGATGAACACGATGGAAAAATCCACAGTGACCGAGTTAGTGGAAACCACGGGCCACGCCGGCTCCGAGTGGCTGTCCCGCTACTCCTCTTCGCTGATGAATGTCTTCGGCACCCCCCAACGGGTCCTGGTGCGCGGCGCCGGCTGCCTGGTGTGGGACGCGGACGGCAAGGAGTACCTGGACCTGCTGGGCGGCATCGCCGTCAACGCGCTGGGCCACGCCCACCCCTTCGTGACATCGGTCATCGCCAGCCAACTGGCCACCCTGGGACACGTCTCCAACTTCTTCACCAGCCCCACCCAGGTGGCACTGGCCGAGAAGCTCCTGGAACTCGCCCACGCTCCTGCCGGCTCCAAGGTGTTCTTCAGCAACTCCGGCACCGAGGCAAACGAGGCCGCCTTCAAGCTGGCCCGCCGCAACACCGGAACGGACGGAACCAAGCGCACCAGGATCATCGCGCTCGAGGGTGCCTTCCACGGCCGGACCATGGGTGCGCTGGCACTCACCGCCAAGGAAGCCTACCGCGCACCCTTCGAGCCGCTTCCCGGCGGCGTGGTGCACATTCCGTTCGGCGATATCGCCGCGCTGGAGGCGGCGGTGGACGAAACCGTGGCTGCCGTCTTCCTGGAGCCCATCCAGGGCGAGGCCGGCGTCCGGCCGCTTCCCGCGGGCTACCTCAAGGCCGCGCGGGAAGCCACCAGCAACGCCGGCGCCCTGCTGATCCTGGACGAGGTCCAGACCGGCATCGGCCGCACAGGCAAATGGCTCGCCAGCGAGGATGCCGGGATCGTCCCCGACGCCATCACCCTGGCCAAGGGCCTGGGCGGCGGGTTCCCCATCGGTGCCCTCATCACCTTCGGTGAGGCGACGTCGTCGTTGTTGTCCGCCGGCCAGCACGGCACCACCTTTGGCGGCAACCCGGTGGCGACCGCTGCCGCCCTTGCCACCCTGCACGCCCTCGAAAGCCAGAACGTGCTCGCCAACGCAACGGCGGTGGGGGAACACCTGCGTTCCGCGCTGGCTGCCATCCCCGGCGTCACCGAGGTTCGCGGCGAAGGGCTCCTCATAGGGTTCGACCTCGACGCCGACGTGGCACCGGCAGTCGTGCAGGCCGCCCTTGACGCCGGATTCATCGTCAACAGCCCCGGCCCGCGCACCATCCGCCTGGCACCGCCGCTGATCCTTACCACGGCGCAGGCCGACACCTTCCTCGCCGCTTTCCCGGCAATCCTCCAAGCAGCTAAGGACGCCCAGTGACCACCGCAACCCGGCACTTCCTCAAGGACACCGACCTCTCCCCGGCCGAGCAGGCCGAAGTCCTGGAGCTCGCTGCCCGAATGAAGGCAGCCCCCTACAGCGTCCAGCCGTACGCCGCCGAAGGCAGCGGCCGCAAAACCGTGGCCGTAATCTTCGACAAGACTTCCACCCGGACCCGCGTCTCGTTCGCCACCGGCGTTGCCGACATGGGCGGAAACGCCCTGATCATCAACCCCGGCGAGGCGCAGATCGGGCACAAGGAATCCGTGGAGGACACCGCCAAGGTGCTCGAACGCATGGTCTCCACCATCGTGTGGCGCACCGGCGCCCACGCCGGCCTGGTGGCCATGGCGGAGAACTCCAGGGTGCCCGTCATCAACGCCCTCTGCGACGACTACCACCCCTGCCAGCTCCTGGCGGACCTGCTGGCCGTCAAGGAACACAAGGGCCAGCTCAAGGGACTGACCATGAGCTACCTGGGCGACGCCGCCAACAACATGGCCAACTCCTACCTTCTGGCCGGCGTCACGGCCGGGATGCACGTCCGCATCGCCGGACCGGAGGGCTACCTCCCGGCCGCGGACATCGTTGCGGCTGCCGAGGACCGCGCGGCCGAAACCGGTGGTTCCGTGCTGATCACCAGCGACGCAAAGGAAGCTTTGCAGGGGGCCGACGTTGTAGCCACCGATACCTGGGTTTCCATGGGGCAGGAGGCCGAAAAGGAAGCCCGGATGCAGCTGTTCCGGGACTACTCCGTGGACTCTGACGCCATGGCGCTGGCTGCGGATGACGCCGTCGTGCTTCACTGCCTTCCCGCCTACCGCGGCTACGAAATTTCCGCCGACGTCATCGACGGCCCGCAGTCCATCGTGTGGGACGAAGCGGAAAACAGGCTGCACGCGCAGAAGGCGCTGATGGCCTGGCTGATGCACCGCTCGGGCCTGGCGTTCGTCGACGGACTGGCCCCGGTCGAAGGCACCGGAGAGAGCACGTTCTAGTGTCCGCCCAGCCGTCCACCCCCGGCACCAGCCCGGCCACCAAGACCGCCCGGCAGGCGCGCATCACCGCCATCCTCACCGGGCAGTCCGTGCGTTCCCAGGCGGAGCTCGCGGCGTTGCTGGCGGACGACGGCGTCCAGGTCACCCAGGCCACGCTGTCCCGCGACCTCGTCGAGCTGGGCGCTGTCCGGGTGCGCGGCAAGGAAGGCGTGCTGGTGTACGCGGTGCCTGGCGAAGGCGGTGAGCGTGGCGCCAAGAGCGGTGTGACCCAGGAAATCCTGGACGCCCGGCTGGCCCGGCTGTGCAGCGAGCTGCTGGTCACCGCGGAGGCGTCCGGCAACATCGCAGTCCTCCGGACTCCCCCCGGTGCCGCGAACTTCCTGGCCTTGGCCATCGACCACTCGGTGATGCCGTCCATCCTGGGCACTATCGCCGGTGATGACACCGTACTGCTGGTCTCCCGCGACCCGTTGGGCGGCCAGGACCTCGCCGCCCGCTTCCTGCAAATGGCTGAGGAAGCCGGGCAATAAGCTTGAAGACAAAGAATCAACCAACCCCCAACAAGGAGCATTTAAAGTGACTGAACGCATTGTGCTGGCCTACTCCGGCGGCCTGGACACGTCCGTCGCCATCGGCTGGATCGGTGAAGCCACCGGTGCCGAGGTCATCGCCGTGGCGGTCGACGTCGGACAGGGCGGCGAATCGCTGGAAACCATCCGTCAGCGCGCCCTGGGCTGCGGCGCCGTCGAAGCCTACGTGGCCGACGCCTCCGACGAGTTCGCCAACGAATACTGCGTGCCCACCCTGAAGGCCAACGCCCTCTACCAAGGCCACTATCCGCTGGTCTCCGCCATCTCCCGCCCGGTCATCGTCAAGCACCTGGTCAAGGCTGCCCGCGAATTCGGCGCCACCACCGTGGCCCACGGCTGCACCGGCAAGGGCAACGACCAGGTCCGCTTCGAAGTGGGCATCCAGACCCTGGGCCCGGACCTGAAGTGTATCGCTCCGGTCCGCGACCTCGCCCTGACCCGCGACAAGGCCATCGCCTTCGCCGAGGAAAAGGGACTGCCCATCGAGACCACCAAGAAGAACCCGTACTCCATCGACCAGAACGTCTGGGGACGCGCCGTGGAAACCGGCTACCTCGAGGACATCTGGAACGCCCCCACCAAGGACATCTACGACTACACCGCCACCCCGGAGTTCCCGCCGGCACCGGATGAGGTCATCATCTCCTTCGAAGCCGGCGTTCCTGTCGCGATCGACGGCGTCAAGGTCACCCCGCTCCAGGCCATCAAGGAACTCAACCGCCGCGCCGGCGCCCAGGGCGTGGGCCGCATCGACGTCGTCGAGGACCGCCTGGTGGGCATCAAGTCCCGCGAAATCTACGAAGCCCCCGGCGCCATGGCGCTGATCACCGCGCACAAGCACCTCGAGGACATCACTGTTGAACGCGAGCAGGCCCGCTTCAAGGCCACCGTTGGCCAGCGCTGGGCCGAGCTGGTCTACGACGGCCAGTGGTTCTCGCCGCTCAAGCGCTCCCTGGACGCCTTTATCGAGGACACCCAGAAGTACGTCTCCGGCGACATCCGCATGACCCTGCACGGCGGCCAGGCGATCGTCAACGGACGCCGCTCCGACACCTCGCTGTACGACTTCTCGCTGGCCACCTACGACACCGGTGACACCTTCGACCAGTCCCAGGCCAAGGGCTTCATCGAACTGTGGGGCATGTCCGCCAAGGTTGCCGCCCGCCGCGACATCCGCGTCGCAGGGAAGTAGCCCCTGTGGCTGAGCAAAAAACGGAGGCGACAAACGCCGGCGCGCTGTGGGGCGGCCGGTTCGCCGGCGGCCCCGCGGACGCCCTGGCAGCGCTGAGCAAGTCCACGCACTTCGATTGGCGGCTGGCGCGGTACGACATTGCCGGCTCCAAGGCGCACGCCCGTGTGCTGCACAAGGCCGGATTGCTGGACGACGCCGAGCTGGAAGGCATGCTGTCCGCCCTGACGCAGCTGGACGAGGACGTGGCCTCCGGCGCGTACCTCCCCGCCGAGTCGGATGAGGACGTGCACGGTTCCCTGGAGCGCGGCCTGATCGAGCGGGCCGGTGCCCAGCTGGGCGGCAAGCTCCGCGCCGGCCGGTCCCGGAACGACCAGGTGGCCACCCTGGGCCGGATGTTCCTGCGCGACCACGCCCGGATCATCGCCGGCGGCGTGCTGGCCACGGTGGACGCGCTGGTGGAGCAGGCGAAGGTACACCATGGTGTGGCCATGCCCGGCCGCACCCACCTGCAGCACGCGCAGCCCGTCCTGCTCAGCCACCACCTGCTGGCCCACGCCTGGGCCCTGCTGCGCGACGTGCAGCGGCTGCAGGACTGGGACAAGCGGGCAGGTGTTTCGCCCTACGGTTCAGGCGCGCTGGCCGGCTCCTCGCTGGGCCTCGATCCGGAGGCGGTGGCGGCGGACCTGGGCTTCTTCTCTGCCGTGCACAACTCAATCGACGGCACCGCGTCCCGCGACGTCTTCGCCGAGTTCGCCTGGGTCTGCTCAATGATCGGTGTGGATCTGTCCCGGATCTCCGAGGAAGTCATCTTCTGGGCTACCAAGGAGTTCTCCTTCGTCACGCTGCATGACTCCTACTCCACCGGGTCCTCGATCATGCCGCAGAAGAAGAACCCGGACGTGGCGGAGTTGGCCCGCGGCAAGGCGGGGCGCCTTATCGGCAACCTCACCGGCCTGCTGGCCACGCTCAAGGGCCTGCCGCTGGCGTACAACCGCGACCTGCAGGAGGACAAGGAGCCGGTCTTCGACGCCGCGGACACCCTGGAGCTGCTGCTCCCTGCCGTGTCCGGCATGATCGCCACCCTGACGTTCAACACGGAGCGGATGGAATCGCTGGCTCCGCAGGGCTTCGCGCTGGCTACGGACATCGCCGAATGGTTGGTCCGCCAGGGTGTGCCGTTCCGCGAGGCGCATGAGCTCTCCGGTGCCGCCGTTAGGCAGGCAGAGTCCCGCGGTGTTGAGCTGTGGGACCTGACGGACGAAGAGTACGCCGCCATCTCGGAGCACCTCACGCCCGAGGTCCGGACCGTGCTCTCCACCGAGGGCTCGCTCAACAGCCGCAATTCCCAGGGCGGTACGGCACCAGCCGCCGTCGAACGCCAGCTGGCCGCGCTGGAAGGCGAGCTCGCCGGCGTGCGGGAGTACGCAGGCTAAAACGCCCGCTCACTTTCGGCCTGTTGCTGGCAGACGCCCGCTCACTTTCCTCAGGAACGTGAGCGGGCGTCGCCCTTTAAGCTGCAAGAAGTGAGCGGGCGTTGGGCGTTACGGTCGCTGGCGCGCCGCTAGGCTGGCCCCATGAGCGAAACCTTACGCAAGTTCCTCCGCACGCTTCCTGATTTTCCGTCCGACCTGCCGTCTTTCGTCCCGGAGAACGCGCCGCAGGATCCGGCGCTGCTCTTCAAGCAGTGGCTGGACGAGGCGCTCGATGCGGGGGAGCAGCAGCCGCACGCCTTCAGCCTCGCCACGGTGGACGCGCGGTCGGATGATGGTCCCCAGCCGTCCTCCCGCATGCTGATCCTCAAGAACATTGACGACGACGGCTGGCACTTCGCCACGTCCCGCACCTCGCGGAAGGGCCGGGAACTGGCGGAGTCGCCCAGGGCCGCGATGAACTTCTACTGGCCCGGCCTGGGGCGGCAGGTCCGCGTGGCTGGCGCCGTGGCCGAACTCTCCGCCGAAGCATCCGCCGTCGATTGGCATGAGCGGCCGCGGGCCGATGGCAGCGACAACCCGCACTGGCAGCTCTACGCCCTGCAGCCCATCGAGATCGAGTTCTGGCAGGCGAGTAACGACGGCAACCACGTCCGCCACCGTGTCGGCGCAGACGGACAGCCGCTGGGCTGACCGCTCCGCTAGGCTGGCCGCATGACCTCTCCTTCTCCTGCCGGTCTGCTGGCTGAACTGCACAAGGCCGCCACGGCATTGACAGCCGGACTGGACCGGATCCCCGACGGCGGCGAACGCGCTCCGTCCACCCTTCCCGGCTGGAGCCGCGGACACCTCCTGGCCCACATCGCCGGCATTTGCGAAGCCTTGGCCCGGCAAGTGGAATACGGTCGGCGCGGCGAAAAGGTGGAGCTTTACGACGGCGGCGTGGAAGGCCGCAACCGGGCCATCGAGCTCGCCGCCGGGCACAGCCTTGCGCAGCACCGGCAGGACGTGGACGCCGCGCTGCAGCGGGCCTTGGCCGCATTCGACGCCCTCGGCGAGGATGAGTGGCAGACGCGCATCGCGTTCCGCGACGGAGTGATCTTCGACGCGGGGCTGGCGCTCTGGCGGGAACTGGTCATCCACACCGCGGACCTGGACAGCGGCACGGGACCGGAAACCTGGAACCGGGAGTTCTGCTCCCACCTGTTCGACTTCCTGGCCGCCCGCGTGCCGGCCGAAACCAGGTTGGTCCTGCAGCCCGTGGCACTGCCGCCGCTGGCCCTTGGAGCCGGCGGCAGCACCGTCGTCGTCAGCGGCATGGTCACCGACATCGCCGCCTGGCTGGCCGGACGGAAGCCGTCCCTGGACAGCCTCCGTGCCACTGCCGCCGGGGACAGTACGGATCTTCCCACCCTGCGGCCGTGGCCGTCGGCAATGCCGGAACCGAAGTAGCAGTCCCAGCCCCCAGCCTCTCCGCGAGATGGCACTTAACGGCAATGCCGCGGCGCAACACTGCCGTTAAATGCCATCTCGCGCTCGGGGGAGAAGAGCGCTTAGCCCGCTTCCCGGGCCAGCAGGCTCTCCTTGACGCGCAGGCCCCAGCGGAAGCCACCCAGCGACCCGTCCGTCCGGATCACCCGGTGGCAGGGAACGAACAGCGCCGCGGCGTTGAAGGCGCAGGCGCTGGCGGCGGCCCGGACAGCGCCCGGGTTACCGGCCAAGGCGGCGTACTCGGTATACGTGACGGGCGAACCCGGCTTGACCTGGCGCAGGACCTCCCAGGCGTGGACGCGGAACGGGCCCGACTGCTGAAGGACTGGCACGGCCATGGCAGGGGCGGGGTCGCCGTCGTAGAAGGCCTCGACGGCGGAAGAGATGTCCCCGAGGTCCGCCACCTCTTCCACGGTCTCGGGGCGGAGGGCGGGATGGACCTGCCCGGTCAGTTCAGCAAGGCCGGCCGTCCAGCCCGAGGCAAGGACCACGCCGTCCCGGGCAAGGACGGTGAACGGTCCGTCCGGCGTGGACAGCTGCAGCAGTTGGGCTTTCATGGCATCCCTTTCCCAGGAGCGGCGGTTGTCAGGGCGGGCCGGGCAGCAGCGCGCCAAAGGTGCATGGTGGCGTAGGAACGCCACGGGCTGGTCTCGCGGAAGTCGGGGCTCAGGGCGCTGTGCCCATCGGTGTTGTCCCCATTGGCTTTGCCTCCATTATCGAGGGCGCGGATCCCGTTCCGGACCGCGGCGTCGTTGGCAAGGAAGACGTCCGGTGCGCCCAGGACCCGCATTGCCACGTATCCCACGGTCCATGGGCCCACGCCGGGCAAGGGCAGCAGTTTGGCGCGCAGGCCGGCCAGGTCGTCCCCGTATCCGAACTCGAGGTGTCCTTCAGCCATCGCGGCCGCGGCCTGCACCAGCGATTCGATCCTGCGCCGTGGACCGCGGAGCAAATGACTCCCCGCCGCGATCTCCGCCGGGGTGGGAAACAAGCGGTCCAGGCCCTCGCCGGGAGCACTGGAGGGACTGCCGGCCGCGGACAGTTGGGTCAACGCGGTACGGGCCGCCGCCACAGTGACCTGCTGGCCCACCATGGCCCGGACCAGCAGCTCCTGGGGATCCAGCGCGCCGGGCATCCGCATCCCCGGCGCCTCACCGACGGAGGCAGCGAGCCTGGGGTCGGCGACGAGGGCGGAATCCATGGCTTCCGGGTCGGCGTCGAGGTCGAACAGCCTGCGCACGCGGCTGAGCAGCGCCGGAAGGTCGCGCAGGTCCACCGCGCCGACGGTGAGTGTCAGCTGCCGCTCCCGGGTGCCGCCGTCGTACTCCACGCGGAAGCGCGCGTCGCCGTGGGGGAGCCGCAGGGTCCGGGCGTAGGAGGTGGCCGTCCCTTCCTCGATTCCGGGAATGGCCCGGACTGCAAGGAAGGAGAAGATACCCGGGTCGAAGGGCGGGCGGTAGGGCAGGCCCAGGGTCAGGGCCGTCGTGCCGCCGTCACGCGAAGGGTGCCGGGACGTTTGACGAAGGGCCGTGGGCGTCATGGCGAACACCTCGGCGATGGTCTCATTGAACTGCCTGACGCTGCTGAAGCCGGCGGCAAACGCCACGTCGGCGAGCTTCATGGACGTGGACACCAGCAGGGTGCGGGCTGTCTGGGCCCTCGCCGCGCGGGCCAGGGACAGGGGGCCGGCACCGAGTTCCTGGCCCAGGATCCGGTTGAGCTGCCGGGGCGAATAACCCAGCCGGGCGGCAAGGCCTGCCACCCCGTCCCGGTTGATCACCCCGTCGTTGATCAGCCGCATGGCGCGGCCCGCCACGTCCTGCCGCACGTTCCACGCCGGGGTGCCCGGCACAGCCTCAGGCAGGCAACGCTTGCACGCCCGGTAGCCTGCCTCGTGGGCCGCCGCGGACGTCTCGTAGAACGTCACATTCGCCGCCTTGGGTGTCCGGGCCGGGCAGGAGGGGCGGCAGTAGATCCCCGTGCTGCGGACGGCGGTGAAGAACTGGCCGTCGAACCGGGGGTCGCGGGCATCGATTGCCCGGTAGCGCTGCCAGAAGTCCATTCCTCCATCCTGCCAGCCCGGGTTCGCTGCTACTAGCGGAAATCGGACATGGGCGTGGAGGGGGCAAAACTTCGCCAGGCCAGGCTTCACCGAGGATCAAATCCGCAGCATCTGGGTAAGGTCAAGTAATGAACGAAAGCACTTTGGGAGCGGACGGGTTGCGGAACTTCCTGTCCGCCGACGCCCGTGAGCTCGCCCCGCAGCTGCTGGGCGCCGTGCTGACCCATGAGTCACGCGACGGCGCCGTTTCCATCCGGCTCACCGAGGTGGAGGCCTACATGGGACCCGAGGACTCCCTGCACCCGGATCCCGGCTCGCACACCTACCGTGGCCCGACACCCCGCAACGCCCCCATGTTCGGTCCCGCCGGGCACCTCTACGTCTACTTCACCTACGGGATGCACCACTGCACCAACATCGTCTGCGGTCCCGCCGGCGTCGCCTCCGCCCTTCTGCTCCGGGCCGGCGAAATCGTGGACGGGCTGGAACTGGCGCAGCGGCGCCGGCCGACGTCGAAAAGTCCCGCGGACCTGGCCAGCGGGCCTGCCCGTCTCGCCAAGGCGCTGGGATTGACGACGGCGGACAGCGGCCGGGACGCGCTGGCTCCACCTTTCGGCCTGGAGCTTCCCTCCGGCGCCAGCGGTCCCGTCAGTTCCGGCCCGCGGGTGGGCGTGGCAGGAGCGGGAGGTTCGGACGAGTACGCCTGGCGGTTCTGGCTCACCGGCGACCCCACGGTGTCCAAATACAAGGCGGCGCAGCCCCGTGCCCGGAAGCGGATGGCAGATGCGCCGCCCGGCGCAACGTTTCACAAGCGTTAATCGAAATGGTAGTAGAATGGACGGTCTGTCTTTCGCGATAGGGGAACGTTAATGCTCGATGCCGAATTGGCCCACGAACGGGAGTATGTTGCCGGCCTGTACGCCCGGCTGGAGGAACTCCGGGAGGAAAAGCGCCGTCAGCTGGCGCAGGTCCGTCGTGCCGGAGCCGTGGGCACCATGCAGAACGTTTCAGAACGTGACGCGTTCGCCGCGCTGTATGAGGACCGCCTGGCGCAGCTGGACGCGGTGGATGACCGGCTGGTCTTCGGCCGCCTGGACCTGGACTCCGGGGAAGCACAGTACATCGGCCGCATCGGGCTCACCACCGAGGACCTGCAGCGGCTGATGGTGGACTGGCGCGCCCCCGAGGCCGGGCACTTCTACCAGGCCACAGCCTTTGACCGGCAGGGCGTGCGCCGCCGCCGGCACCTGATCCTGCAGGGACGCGACGTCAAGGCCATTGAAGACGATGTCCTGGACGCCTCCATGCTCACGGACGCCGAGTCCCTCCAGGGCGAAGGCGCCCTGCTGGCTGCGCTGAACTCCAAGCGCACAGGCCGCATGTCGGACATCGTCAGCACCATCCAGTCCGAACAGGACCGCATCATCCGCTCCTCCATCTCCGGAGCCGTGGTGGTCCAGGGCGGGCCGGGCACGGGCAAGACCGCCGTGGCCCTGCACCGCGCCGCCTACCTGCTCTACACCCACCGCGACCGCCTCAAGAGTGCAGGCGTGCTGCTGGTGGGCCCGTCGTCGTCGTTCATGAAATACATCGAACGGGTGCTGCCCTCACTCGGCGAGACCGGCGTGGTCATGGCCAGCGTCGGCCGCCTGATGCCCGGCATCAACGCCGTGCCCGAAGCAAACGCGGCCGTGGCCGCCATCAAGGGGCGCCTGGACATGGCTGCCATCGTGGCCAACGCCGTCTCCAACCGCATGCGCGTCCCTGCCCAGAACCGGATCCTCGAAGTGGACGGACGCAAGCTCACGCTGACGCCCCGCCAGGTCCGCCGGGCCCGGGAACGTGCACGCGCCACCGGAAAGCCGTACAACGAGGCACGCGTGACGTTTGTGAAAATCCTGCTGCGCGAGCTGACCGAGCAGATGACCGAGCTCGTCGAGGCCGGCAACATCGGCAACAACGCGGACCGCTCCTACCTTGCGGAGGACGTCCGCACTGCCCGGGACGTGCGGATCGCCCTGAACCTCTGCTGGATGCCCATGACGCCGGAGAAGCTGATTACCGATCTCTTCAGCAAGCCGGAAATACTGGAGTTCTGCACCCCCAACCTGACCCCGGCGGAGCGCGCCCTGCTGCAGCGGCCTGCTGATGCTCCCTGGACCGAGTCCGACGTGCCGCTGCTGGACGAGGCCGCCGAACTGCTCGGCGAGCTGGATCCGGCGGCCGGGCGCGGGCTGGCCCAGCAGGAGCACGACCGTGCCCGGGACCTGGCCAACGCCAAGCAAACCCTGGTAAACATGGAGGCCGCCGGGGTGGACCCGCTTATGTCGGCCGAAGAGCTGGCCGAGCAGAACCGGGAGCAGGATGTCCGGCAGACAGCCGCAGAGCGGGCAACCAGCGACCGCACCTGGGCGTTTGGGCACATCGTGGTCGATGAGGCCCAGGAGCTGTCGCCCATGCAGTGGCGGCTGCTGGTGCGCCGCTGCCCGCTGAAGTCCTTCACCATCGTCGGTGACATCGCGCAGACCAGCTCTGTGGCGGGAGCCAACTCCTGGCAGGGGGCACTGGCGCCGATGTTCGGGGACCGTTGGCAGCTGGAGGAGCTGACCGTCAACTACCGTACGCCGTCGCAGATCGCCGAGGCAGCTGTCCGGATGGCCAACGCCGCCGGGCTTGTTGTTTCCGCCCCCAAGGCCGTCCGGGAAGGCCGCTGGGAGCCCATCATCGACGAAGTCTCTCCCGGTGCCGTGGTGGACCGGCTCGTCGAGGTGCTTCCGGAGGAGCTTGAAGCGCTCGACGGCGGCCTGCTGGCCGTGATTGCCGATGGTGACCTGCTGCCCCAGGCCACATCAGCACTGCGTGCCGTGTACGGGCGCCGGATCGGCAGTGGGGCCGGCAGCTACGAGCAGGACATCGTGGTCATCAGCCCCCGTGAGGCGAAAGGCCTGGAGTTCGACGGCGTAGTGGTCCTGGAACCGTCGATGATGCTCAACCACGAGCACGGCAAGGTGGGGGACCTTTACGTGGCCATGACCCGCGCCACTCAACGGTTGCGGCTGATTGCAGCGGAACCGGTGCCGCCAGGGATTGCCGGCTGACGGCGCCTTCGGCGTTACTGCTAACTTAGGAAGCGTGCCTGAACTGAACAACCTCGAACCGCAGCGCAATGACCCCACTTTCGCCAATATTTGGCAGGAACTGAAGTGGCGTGGGCTGGTCCATGTCTCCACTGACGAAGCAGAGCTGGAAAAGCTCCTCGCCAACGGGCCGGTCACCTACTATTGCGGCTTCGACCCCACCGCGCCGAGCCTGCACCTGGGCAACCTGGTCCAGTTGCTGGTCATGCGGCGGCTTCAGTTGGCCGGCCACAAGCCGCTGGGACTGGTGGGCGGTTCCACCGGCATGATCGGTGACCCGCGTCCGACGGCGGAACGCACCTTGAACACCAAGGACACGGTGGCGGAGTGGGTTGGCTACCTCCAGGCCCAGGTGCAGCGCTTCCTCAGCTTCGAGGGAGACAACGCTGCCAGGATGGTGAACAACCTGGATTGGACGGCGCCGCTGAGCGCCATCGACTTCCTGCGTGAAGTGGGAAAGCATTTCCGCGTGGGCACCATGCTGCGCAAGGACGCCGTGGCATCCCGGCTGAACTCCGATGAGGGCATTAGCTACACCGAGTTCAGCTACCAGATCCTGCAGGGCATGGACTACCTGCAGCTCTACCGCGATTACGGCTGCGTCCTGCAGACCGGCGGCTCGGACCAGTGGGGCAACCTCACCAGCGGTACGGAACTGATCCGCAAAGTCGAGGGCAAGAGCGTCCACGCCCTTGGAACCCCGCTTATCACCAACTCCGATGGAACCAAGTTTGGCAAGAGCGAGGGCAACGCCATCTGGCTCGACGCCGGCATGTGCAGCCCGTACGCCTTCTACCAGTTCTGGCTCAACACCGCCGACGCAGATGTGGTGGACCGGCTCAAGGTGTTCACCTTCCTGACGCGCGCCGAAATCGAAGAAATTGCCGTTTCAGTGGCTGAACGTCCATTCGCCCGTGAAGGACAGCGGAAGCTCGCCTTCGAAGTGACCTCACTGGTGCACGGCGTGGAGGCCACCGAAAAGGTGATCAATGCTTCCGCGGCATTGTTCGGAAACGGTGACCTGGCTGCCCTGGACAAGGCAACCCTCCAGGCCGCCACTTCCGAATTGCCCACCACCACCGTGCAGGTGGATGAGATGGGGATTGTGGACCTGCTGGTGGCGTCCGGTCTGTCCGAAAGCAAATCTGCCGCTCGACGAACGGTAGGGGAGGGTGGCGCCTACGTGAACAACGAGAAGGTGTCCGATCCCGAGGCCGTGATCTCGGAGTCTGAACTTCTGCACGGCCAGTACCTGCTCCTGCGCAGGGGTAAGAAGAACCTGGCCACTGTTGAGGTACTGGTTCCCTAGCACCTCTGAGTCCTGCATGCACGCCCTTCGGCAGCCGATTTGCACGGCCGCTGGGGGGCGTGTATTGTTTTCTGAGTCGCCGCCGCTGAGTGGTGACAAACCCCCAACTAATGAGAAGCAATTCTTACCGCGAATACGCGGATCCCGAGAAGCTGCTTCTTATTTTGCTGGGCAGATTCATTTCGCCAAGCTGATTCCGGGAAAATAGCCGGATTTGCAAAAGTGAATATGAATGAAATAAGATAAAAACATCGCAGCGAAGAAATACGGAATAGAAATTCTTTGAATTGTTTCCGGGAATATTCGAATGTGTCTGTTGTTTGAGAACTCAATAGTGTGCCAAGTTTGTTGATACCGATTATGTAATGTGATTGGTTGATTGTGCTGTGCCGCCACCCCGTGGTGTGCATGGTGTTTTTGGCTGGTTTCAAATTTTGTGCAGCCGTGGTCGCCGTTATTTCCGGTGGTTGTGGTTGTGTCTGTTTGTTTTCAACGGAGAGTTTGATCCTGGCTCAGGATGAACGCTGGCGGCGTGCTTAACACATGCAAGTCGAACGATGATGCCAGCTTGCTGGTGGATTAGTGGCGAACGGGTGAGTAACACGTGAGTAACCTGCCCTTGACTCTGGGATAAGCCTGGGAAACTGGGTCTAATACCGGATATGACTGATCATCGCATGGTGGTTGGTGGAAAGCTTTTGTGGTTTTGGATGGACTCGCGGCCTATCAGCTTGTTGGTGGGGTAATGGCCTACCAAGGCGACGACGGGTAGCCGGCCTGAGAGGGTGACCGGCCACACTGGGACTGAGACACGGCCCAGACTCCTACGGGAGGCAGCAGTGGGGAATATTGCACAATGGGCGAAAGCCTGATGCAGCGACGCCGCGTGAGGGATGACGGCCTTCGGGTTGTAAACCTCTTTCAGTAGGGAAGAAGCGTAAGTGACGGTACCTGCAGAAGAAGCGCCGGCTAACTACGTGCCAGCAGCCGCGGTAATACGTAGGGCGCAAGCGTTATCCGGAATTATTGGGCGTAAAGAGCTCGTAGGCGGTTTGTCGCGTCTGCCGTGAAAGTCCGGGGCTCAACTCCGGATCTGCGGTGGGTACGGGCAGACTAGAGTGATGTAGGGGAGACTGGAATTCCTGGTGTAGCGGTGAAATGCGCAGATATCAGGAGGAACACCGATGGCGAAGGCAGGTCTCTGGGCATTAACTGACGCTGAGGAGCGAAAGCATGGGGAGCGAACAGGATTAGATACCCTGGTAGTCCATGCCGTAAACGTTGGGCACTAGGTGTGGGGGACATTCCACGTTTTCCGCGCCGTAGCTAACGCATTAAGTGCCCCGCCTGGGGAGTACGGCCGCAAGGCTAAAACTCAAAGGAATTGACGGGGGCCCGCACAAGCGGCGGAGCATGCGGATTAATTCGATGCAACGCGAAGAACCTTACCAAGGCTTGACATGAACCAGACCGGGCTGGAAACAGTCCTTCCCCTTTGGGGTTGGTTTACAGGTGGTGC
Source organism: Arthrobacter sp. FW306-07-I (assembly GCF_021800405.1). Classification (NCBI taxonomy): domain Bacteria; kingdom Bacillati; phylum Actinomycetota; class Actinomycetes; order Micrococcales; family Micrococcaceae; genus Arthrobacter; species Arthrobacter sp. FW306-07-I. Next base: position 1,695,106 of record NZ_CP084550.1, read on the forward strand.
ATGGTTGTCGTCAGCTCGTGTCGTGAGATGTTGGGTTAAGTCCCGCAACGAGCGCAACCCTCGTTCCATGTTGCCAGCGGGTAGTGCCGGGGACTCATGGGAGACTGCCGGGGTCAACTCGGAGGAAGGTGGGGACGACGTCAAATCATCATGCCCCTTATGTCTTGGGCTTCACGCATGCTACAATGGCCGGTACAAAGGGTTGCGATACTGTGAGGTGGAGCTAATCCCAAAAAGCCGGTCTCAGTTCGGATTGGGGTCTGCAACTCGACCCCATGAAGTCGGAGTCGCTAGTAATCGCAGATCAGCAACGCTGCGGTGAATACGTTCCCGGGCCTTGTACACACCGCCCGTCAAGTCACGAAAGTTGGTAACACCCGAAGCCGGTGGCCTAACCCCTTGTGGGAGGGAGCTGTCGAAGGTGGGACTGGCGATTGGGACTAAGTCGTAACAAGGTAGCCGTACCGGAAGGTGCGGCTGGATCACCTCCTTTCTAAGGAGCACCTACAATGATCCGTCGCCAATGCATGTTGGTGGTGGGTGTGTTGTCAGGAGTAAAGGCCCGTTGCACGGACGACTGTTCCGTGGCGGGTGCTCAAGGGTGGAATATCAACAAATAGCGGCTGTCTGGTCTTGTGGTCTTCTTTAGTACGAACCCTGGTGGTTCTGGAACGGTGGGCCGGGGGTTTTCCGGGTGGTTTAGTGTTTGGCACACTGTTGGGTCCTGAGACAACAGGACCGGGGAGGCTTTCGGGTCTTGCCGGGTTTGTTTGTTTCTGGTTTCCCTGCCATGACGTTTCTGCACGTGTTTGACTCCTTTTTTGGGGGGTTGTGTGTGGGGTGTGTGGTGTGGGGTTGTTGTTTGAGAACTACATAGTGGACGCGAGCATCTTGTATAAGAAGCAATTTCCAAGATTATGAACCTGGATCTGGTTCGTGTGCCTTTGGGTGCGCGGGACAGTTTCTGTGGTTCTCTCGAAAATGTTTTTGATCTTTGTGGTCAAGTTTTTAAGAGCACACGGTGGATGCCTTGGCATTAGGAGCCGAAGAAGGACGTAGGAATCTGCGATAAGCCTGGGGGAGTCGATAACCGGACTGTGATCCCAGGGTGTCCGAATGGGGAAACCCCGCCAGGGGCGTGAGTTGCCTGGTGACCCGCATCTGAACACATAGGGTGCGTGGGGGGAACGCGGGGAAGTGAAACATCTCAGTACCCGCAGGAAGAGAAAACAATAGTGATTCCGTTAGTAGTGGCGAGCGAACGCGGATCAGGCTAAACCGTTCCATGTGTGATAGCCGGCGGGCGTTGCATGGTCGGGGTTGTGGGACTTTCCATACCAGTTCTGCCGGGCTGGTGGGGTGTGATGTGCGCGCATAGGTGAACGGTTTTGAAAGGCCGGCCAGAGAGGGTGTTAGTCCCGTAACCGTAATGTGTTTGTACCGCCTGTGAGAGTATCCCAAGTAGTACGGGGCCCGAGAAATCCCGTGCGAATCTGTCAGGACCACCTGATAAGCCTAAATACTCCCTAATGACCGATAGCGGACCAGTACCGTGAGGGAAAGGTGAAAAGTACCCCGGGAGGGGAGTGAAACAGTACCTGAAACCGTGTGCTTACAATCCGTCGGAGCCAGTCTGATTCTGGTGACGGCGTGCCTTTTGAAGAATGAGCCTGCGAGTTAGTGTTACGTCGCGAGGTTAACCCGTGTGGGGCAGCCGTAGCGAAAGCGAGTCTGAATAGGGCGTGTGAGTGGCGTGATCTAGACCCGAAGCGAAGTGATCTACCCATGGCCAGGTTGAAGCGACGGTAAGACGTCGTGGAGGACCGAACCCACTTCAGTTGAAAATGGAGGGGATGAGCTGTGGGTAGGGGTGAAAGGCCAATCAAACTTCGTGATAGCTGGTTCTCCCCGAAATGCATTTAGGTGCAGCGTTGCGTGTTTCTTGCTGGAGGTAGAGCTACTGGATGGCTAATGGGCCCTACAAGGTTACTGACGTCAGCCAAACTCCGAATGCCGGTAAGTGAGAGCGCAGCAGTGAGACTGTGGGGGATAAGCTTCATAGTCGAGAGGGAAACAGCCCAGACCACCAACTAAGGCCCCTAAGCGTGTGCTAAGTGGGAAAGGATGTGGAGTTGCCCAGACAACCAGGAGGTTGGCTTAGAAGCAGCCACCCTTAAAAGAGTGCGTAATAGCTCACTGGTCAAGTGATTCCGCGCCGACAATGTAGCGGGGCTCAAGTACACCGCCGAAGTTGTGGCATTCACATATTGTCCTAGCCTTCGTGGTTCAGGAGTGTGGATGGGTAGGGGAGCGTCGTGTGGGCGGTGAAGCTGCGGTGTAAACCAGTGGTGGAGCCTACACGAGTGAGAATGCAGGCATGAGTAGCGAAAGACGGGTGAGAAACCCGTCCGCCGAATGATCAAGGGTTCCAGGGTCAAGCTAATCTGCCCTGGGTAAGTCGGGACCTAAGGCGAGGCCGACAGGCGTAGTCGATGGACAACGGGTTGATATTCCCGTACCGGCGAAAAACCGCCCATGCTGAGCGGGGGATACTAACTGCCCGAAACCTGCCCGACCGTCCTTTGGACGGAAGGGTTTTGGTGGAGCGCAGGACCTGATCCCGGGAGGCAAGCGTATTAACAGGTGTGACGCAGGAAGGTAGCCGAGCCGGGCGATGGTTGTCCCGGTCTAAGGATGTAGGGCGAATGGTAGGCAAATCCGCCATTCATATGGCCTGAGATCTGATGGGACCCCCGTATGGGGGGATTTGGTGATCCTATGCTGCCGAGAAAAGCATCGACGCGAGGTTTTAGCCGCCCGTACCCCAAACCGACACAGGTGATCAGGTAGAGAATACCAAGGCGATCGAGAGAATTATGGTTAAGGAACTCGGCAAAATGCCCCCGTAACTTCGGGAGAAGGGGGGCCCCAACCTTGAACACCACATCGCTGGTGGGAGGGGATCGGGGCCGCAGAGACCAGGGGGAAGCGACTGTTTACTAAAAACACAGGTCCGTGCGAAGTCGCAAGACGATGTATACGGACTGACTCCTGCCCGGTGCTGGAAGGTTAAGAGGACCGGTTAGCCGTAAGGCGAAGCTGAGAATTTAAGCCCCAGTAAACGGCGGTGGTAACTATAACCATCCTAAGGTAGCGAAATTCCTTGTCGGGTAAGTTCCGACCTGCACGAATGGAGTAACGACTTCCCCGCTGTCTCAACCATAAACTCGGCGAAATTGCAGTACGAGTAAAGATGCTCGTTACGCGCAGCAGGACGGAAAGACCCCGAGACCTTTACTATAGTTTGGTATTGGTGTTCGGAGTGGCTTGTGTAGGATAGGTGGGAGACGTTGAAGCCCGGACGCCAGTTCGGGTGGAGTCATCGTTGAAATACCACTCTGGTCACTTTGGACATCTAACTTCGGCCCGTAATCCGGGTCAGGGACAGTGCCTGATGGGTAGTTTAACTGGGGCGGTTGCCTCCTAAAAAGTAACGGAGGCGCCCAAAGGTTCCCTCAGCCTGGTTGGCAATCAGGTGTCGAGTGTAAGTGCACAAGGGAGCTTGACTGTGAGAGAGACATCTCGAGCAGGGACGAAAGTCGGGACTAGTGATCCGGCGGTACATTGTGGAATGGCCGTCGCTCAACGGATAAAAGGTACCTCGGGGATAACAGGCTGATCTTGCCCAAGAGTCCATATCGACGGCATGGTTTGGCACCTCGATGTCGGCTCGTCGCATCCTGGGGCTGGAGTAGGTCCCAAGGGTTGGGCTGTTCGCCCATTAAAGCGGTACGCGAGCTGGGTTTAGAACGTCGTGAGACAGTTCGGTCCCTATCCGCTGCGCGCGCAGGAAATTTGAGAAGGGCTGTCCTTAGTACGAGAGGACCGGGACGGACGAACCTCTGGTGTGTCAGTTGTACTGCCAAGTGCACCGCTGATTAGCTACGTTCGGATGGGATAACCGCTGAAAGCATCTAAGCGGGAAGCTCGCTTCAAGATGAGATTTCCATACACCCTCGGGTGTGAGAGGCCCCCAGCCAGACCACTGGGTTGATAGGCCGGATGTGGAAGCGAGGACTAACGACTCGTGAAGCTGACCGGTACTAATAGGCCAACAACTTACACCACACAGAAACATACAAAACTCTGCTTGCGTCCACTATGTGGTTCCCAACCAACAACCCCAAAACACCGGGGTCGATGGCACGGAACCAACAACTGAATACAACAACACCACCAATGTTGTAACCACAAAGTCTTCCCACCCCCGGCATTACCTAAGGGGTTCGGGTGAAAAGGTTACGGCGGTCATAGCGTGGGGGAAACGCCCGGTCCCATTCCGAACCCGGAAGCTAAGACCCACAGCGCCGATGGTACTGCACCCGGGAGGGTGTGGGAGAGTAGGTCACCGCCGGAACAACTATTAGAGTAGGGCCCTGACAACGAAACGTCAGGGCCCTATCACTTTAACCACCACAGCCGCCAGGCCCCAGGCTCCCAGAAACCCCAGCCCACCTCCGGCGGGTGAACCATCAACCCCCGCTCACCTTTGACGGGTAAGCGATCAACCCACGCTGACCTTTGACGGGTAAGCGATCAACCCCCGCTCACCTCAGGCCATGCCCCGTGAGCGGAGGCCGGGGGAAAACCTGCCAGATGTGAGCGGGCGTCGGGGGAGAACCCGCCACACGTGAGCGGGCGTTGTTGGGGAGAACCACAGTCCCTGGTTGGTGTGAAGATGGCCACGATACCGCCGCCAGGGCTCCCATCGTCCCAGGGGATTTTGCGGCTCCACTAGAATTGATGAAGATGTACGGACTTCGAAGCGCTTGATTTCGGGTTGCGTAGGAAACGAAACGAGCGGCTGCAGTTGCGCCAGTGGTCGGCTCACAACAGGAGGAATCCATATGGCCGAGCACAACGGTGGCAACCGCGGCAACGACCGCGGCGCGTTCCGCGGCAACAACAACTCCGGCGGTGAGCCCCGCGGCTTTAGGTCGCGGTCTGACCGGGACGGCAACAATTTCTCCCGCGGTGGAGCTACCGGAGGCGGGGAGCGTAAATCCTACGAGGATCGTGACCGGAAGCCCTTTGGTGATCGTCCGCGTCGTGATGGTGAGGGTGACCGTCGTGGTTTCGGTGGCGGCAGTGATCGTGATCGGAAGCCCTTTGGTGATCGTCCGCGTCCTGATGGTGAGGGTGACCGTCGTGGTTTCGGTGGCGGCGGTGATCGTGATCGGAAGCCCTTTGGTGATCGTCCGCGTCGTGATGGTGAGGGTGACCGTCGTGGTTTCGGTGGCGGCGGTGATCGTGATCGGAAGCCCTTTGGTGATCGTCCGCGTCGTGATGGTGAGGGTGACCGTCGTGGTTTCGGTGGCGGCGGTGACCGTGATCGGAAGCCTTATGGTGATCGTCCGCGTCGTGATGGTGAGGGTGACCGTCGTGGTTTCGGTGGCGGCGCTGATCGTGACCGTAAGCCTTATGGTGATCGTCCGCGTCGTGATGGTGAGGGTGACCGTCGTGGTTTCGGTGGCGGCGCTGATCGTGACCGTAAGCCTTATGGTGATCGTCCGCGCCGTGATGGTGAGGGTGAGCGCCGTGGGTTCGGTGGCGACAACCGCAAACCGTTTGGCGACCGGCAGGAACGTGCGCCCCGCAGCTTTGACCGCCGAGACTCACGTGCCGAGTCCGGCCGCGGCGCAGGCCCCCGTGATTCCGGCCCCCGCAGCTTCGGCCGCGACCGCCAGGAGGAACGCCCCGCGCGCGTGCCCAACGCCGCGGACCTTCGCAGCGCCAACCGCCCTGACCGGGAACGCTCACCCGAAATCGACGAGGACGTCACGGGCAAGGAGCTCGACCGCGCCACGCAGCACCAGATCAAGACGCTCGAGTCCAAGAGCGCGGAATGGGTGGCCCGCCACCTGGTCATGGCCGGACGCCTGATTGATGACGAGCCCGAGCTGGCCTTCCAGCACGCCCTTGCCGCCAGCCGTCGCGGCGGACGGCTGGCGGCCGTGCGTGAAGCCGTAGGACTGACTGCTTACGCTGCCGGCCACTACGGTGAAGCGCTCCGCGAGTTCCGCACCTTCCGGCGCATCAGCGGCTCCAACGTGCATCTGCCCGTGATGGCCGACTGTGAACGTGGCCTGGGCCGGCCCGACCGCGCCCTGGACGTTGCCCGCTCGGAGGAAGCCCAGGATCTGGATGCTCCCGGCAAGGTTGAACTGGCCATTGTTGCCGCCGGCGCCCGGACCGACCTGGGACAGCTGGACGCGGCAGTGGCGGAGCTCGAGATCCCGCAGCTGGATATCAACCGTGCATTCTCCTACAGCCCGCGTCTGTTCCGTGCCTACGCCGACGCACTTGCTGCGGTAGGTCGCGACGACGAGTCGCAGAAGTGGGGCCGGCAGGCTGTAGTGGCGGAAAATGCCCTGGGCCAGGGTGCGGATGAGGAACCTGACATCATCGACCTCGGCTGGGACGAGGAAGAAGAGGCCCGGGAAGAGGCTGAACGCCGCCGGATGCTGGACCGTGCTTCCAAGGCTTCCGGAGCTGAAAGCGGCGGCGATACCGGCACCGATACAACGGCAGCCGACCACGAGGTCACAGCTACGGAGAGCCCACGCGCCACCGAAGCGAAGGCTGTCCAGGACGGCGGCATCGATGACCAGGAGGCCGACTACTTCGTCTCTGACGACGCCGAATCGGACCAGGACTCGGTGGAACACGACGAGCTTGACCCCGAAGCTGCGCACGAGCCCGGCAACGGGGACCAGGTGGAAGACCAGGACGCCGCGGAACACCACCACGACGGCGCGGACACCTTTGCGAATGAAGAACGGCGGGACTGACCACCCATGACTGACGTTTCCCTGGTTTCCCGCTTCGATGCCCTGCTGGCCGACCTGGATGGCGTGGTGTATGCGGGACCGCATGCAATCCCCGGGGCAGTGGAATCGCTGAAGAAGCTCTCCGGGCTGGGCATCGGTTTGGGCTACGTGACGAACAACGCCTCCCGTTCGCCTGCGGAGGTTGCAGCCCACCTGCGCGAGCTGGGTGCGCCCGCCGAGGACAACCAGGTGGTCAGTTCCTCGCAGGCGGCGGCGGACCTGCTGGCGTCGCTGCTGGCTCCGGGGTCACGGATCCTCATCACTGGCAGTCCGGCGCTGGCCCGGGAAATCGAGCTGGCCGGTCTGGTGCCAGTGGGCAGCCAGGACGAGGAACCGGTGGCGGTGGTGCAGGGCTTCAGCCCCGGCATTGGGTGGAAGGAGCTGGCGGAAGCCACCTATGTGGTGAACGCCGGCGCCCTCTGGGTGGCGACCAACACGGACATGACGATTCCACAGGCTCGGGGGATCGCCCCGGGGAACGGCACCCTGGTTGCTGCTGTCGCCGCGGCTACTGCGCAGCAGCCTAGGGTCGCAGGTAAGCCGGAGGCGCCTTTGTTCCACTCCGCTGCCAAACGTCTTGGGGCCGAGCGTCCGCTGGTGGTGGGGGACCGGCTGGACACGGACATCCTGGGCGGCAACAACGCCGGCTTCGCCACCGTGGCGGTGCTGACCGGCGTCGACACCCGCGAAACAATCCTTGCGGCGCGTTCCGCGGAACGACCCAACTACATCATCGGGAACCTGACGGACCTGCACCGCCCGTACCCGGACGTGACGCACGACGACGGCACCTACGTGTGCGGCGAAGCGACGGCACGCGTGGCCAACGGAGCGGTGGGCATCATCGGCAGCCAGGACAACCTGGACTCCTGGCGGGCGGCCTGCGCTGCCTGGTGGGCGGAGATGCCAGAGGCTGCAACCCCGCAGGCGCCCAAGCTGGTGTGGCTCAATCACTAGACTGGTTCCATGACTGAGCTGACCGAACCGGACGACTCGACAGCCCAGCCTGCCCCGGAGTGGCCGCAACCCGTCGCCCGGGAGAATGGGCAGCACATCAGCGATCCGCAGGTGGCACGGGCCGTGGCAAGGCTTTCCGGGATCCCAGGCCTCCCTGCGGCTGACCATGAAGCTGTCTACAACGGGCTCCACGACGAACTGCTGGCAGCCCTGAACAGCGATTCCATCGACCAGGTCAGGGCGGCAACCGGCCGCGCCGGCGGGGCAGCCTGATGCCGGTCCGCCTCGACCAGGCCCTGGTGGCCCGCGGCCTGGCGAGGTCGCGCACGCATGCAGCGTCGCTCATCGCCGGGGGCAAAGTCACCTCGGGCGGCCACGTCCTCGCCAAAGCCTCCCTGCAAGTTGACGAAAGCCGGGACCTCGCCGTCGAACTCGATGACCAGGACACCTACGCCAGCCGCGCCGCCCACAAGCTGGCCGGCGCCCTGGACGCCTTCCCCGAGGTGTTGCCGCAGGGCAAAAGGTGCCTCGACGCGGGTGCCTCGACCGGAGGTTTCACCGACGTCCTGCTTCGGCGCGGCGCCGCGCACGTGGTGGCGGTCGACGTCGGGCACGGCCAGTTGGTGCCACACCTCCGCAACGATCCCCGCGTGGACGTCCACGAGGGGATGAACGTCAGGTACATGGCCCCGGCCGACATTGGCGGCCCCGCCGCCCTGACCGTGGCGGACCTGTCCTTCATCTCCCTCACCCTGGTGGTGCAGCCGCTGGCGGACTGCACCGAACCGGGCGGTGACCTGGTGCTGATGGTCAAGCCGCAGTTCGAGATCGGCAAGGACCGGCTGGCCCGCACCGGGGTGGTCACCTCGGAGCGTGAGCGGCGGATGGCGGTCGAAAAGGTTGCCAAGGCAGCGCTCGACGCAAGGCTGGACCTCTGCGGCCTGGCGCCCAGTCCGTTGCCCGGACAGGACGGAAACGTCGAATACTTCCTGTGGATAAAACGCAGGATCAGCAAAGACTTGCCTAAGATCGAAGAGCGAGAGGCAGCAGCCGCTGCGTTGCTCGGACAAATCTGGCCGAACCACTAGAGAGCGGAACCTGATGAGCAGGCGTGTACTGGTCCTTGCCCACACCGGCCGCGAGGAGTCACTGAAAGCCGCCTGGGAAGCCTGCGCCCTGCTGCACGCCTCGGGCATGGTCCCCGTGATGCAGGAGTCCGAGCTGGGGGACATGGAGCGGTTCTTCGGGCACCTGGCCCAGCCGGTGGAAGTGCTCCACGACCACGTGCAGCTGCCCGATGTTGAACTAGTCATGGTCCTCGGCGGCGACGGGACCATCCTGCGGGCCGCCGAACTGGTCCGCGAGGTGGATGTCCCGCTGCTGGGCGTTAACCTGGGCCACGTGGGGTTCCTGGCCGAAAGTGAACGGGCGGACCTGGCCCAAACCGTCGAGTGGATCGCCAGCCGCGAGTACACGGTGGAAGAGCGCATGACCATCGACGTTCAGGTCTGGGTCCGTGGCCAAAAGATTTGGCACACCTGGGCTTTAAACGAGGCCGCCATCGAGAAAGCCAACCGTGAACGGATGCTGGAAGTGGTGACCGAGGTGGACGAACGTCCGCTGACGTCCTTTGGCTCCGACGGCATTGTCCTGGCCACTCCCACCGGATCCACGGCGTACGCGTTCTCCGCCGGCGGACCCGTCGTGTGGCCGGAAGTGGAGGCGCTGGTGATCGTGCCCATCAGTGCCCATGCGCTCTTCGCCAAGCCGCTCGTCGTATCGCCCCGGTCCAGGCTGGCGGTTGAGGTGCTGGGCCGGACCGACGCCCAGGGGGTCCTGTGGTGCGACGGGCGGCGCTCGGTGGACCTGCCGCCCGGCGCCCGCGTGGAAGTGACCAAGTCAGCCACCCCGGTCCGGCTGGCCCGCACCCACCAGACCCCGTTCTCGGCACGCCTGGTCCGCAAGTTCGAGCTGCCCATCCACGGCTGGCGCGGGCCACTGCCCAAGTCCGACGCCGTACACACCGGCCCCATCCCCGTGGTGCGCACGCCCCGGCCCATGCCGCCGCTGCCCGTACCGCACGTTGAGAACCCGGACAGCGATCCCGATCCGTCGACTGCAAAGTGAATCCATGCTTGAAGAACTGAGAATCCGCGATCTGGGCGTCATCACCGACGCAACGCTTCCGCTCGGCCCGGGACTGAGCGTGGTGACCGGTGAAACCGGCGCCGGAAAGACCATGGTGGTCACCGCCGTCGGACTGCTGCTGGGCGCCCGCTCGGACGCAGGGGCCGTCCGCAGCGGTGCGAAGAGCGCCACCGCCGAAGCCGTGCTCAAGCTTGAGACCGGACATCCCGCCGTCGCCCGTGCCCTCGAAGCCGGCGCCGACGCTGAGGAGTTCGACGGAGGCACTGAACTGATCCTGGCCCGCCGGCTGGGTGCGGACGGACGGAGCCGCGCGTTCCTTGGCGGCCGCGCCGCACCCGTGGGCGTCCTGGCCGAGATCGGCGAATCGTTGGTGGTGGTGCACGGCCAGACGGACCAGATCCGGCTCAAGGGCGCCACGGCCCAGCGCGAAGCCCTGGACAAGTTCGCCGGCGAGGCACTGGCCAAACCCCTGGTCGCCTACCAGGACCTGTACAGCCGGTGGAAGGCCAGCCAGGCGGAACTGCATGCCCTGCGCAGCGCCGCCCGTGACAGGCTCCGCGAAGCTGAATCCCTGGAGGCGGCCCTGGCGGAGATCGATGAGGTGGACCCACAGCCGGGGGAGGACGAGCTGCTCAAGGCCGAGGCCGTGAAGCTTGCCAATGTTGAGGAACTGCGAATTGCCGCCAGCACAGCGCACCAAGCCCTCATTGCCGAGGACTTCGGCGAAGCGGGTGACGCCACCACCCTGGTGGACTCGGCCAAACGGACCCTTGAACACGTGGCCGAGCACGACGCCGAGCTGGGATCTGCGGCCGCGCGCCTGGCCGAGGTGGGCTTTCTGCTCAACGACATCGCCACCGAGCTGGCCAGCTACCAGGCGGGCCTGGACTCCGAGGGCCCGGAACGGCTCGCCGAGATCGAAGACCGGCGCGCCGCCCTGGCCAAGCTGGTCCGCAAATACGCCCCCACCATCGATGAGGTGCTGGAGTGGGCGGAGAAGGCACGCGTCCGGTTCGACGAGCTGCAGGACGATTCCTCCCGCATCGAGGCCCTGGACGGGGAAGTGGTCCGCGCCGAAGCGGACCTGAAGAAGCAGTCGGCGGCCATCAGCAAGATCCGGGCCAAGGCCGCCAAGGACCTCTCCGCCCGGGTCAGCGCCGAATTGAAGGCCCTGGCCATGGCCGACGCCACCCTGGTGATCAACCTCGACCCCGCCGCGCAGCTGGGCCCTTACGGCGCGGACGAGATCAGCTTCCTGCTGCAGCCGCACTCGGGCGCCCCGGCCCGGCCGCTGGGCAAGGGTGCCTCCGGTGGTGAGCTCTCCCGCGTGATGCTGGCCATCGAAGTGGTGCTGGCCGCCGTCGATCCCGTCCCCACATTTGTCTTCGACGAAGTGGACGCGGGCGTGGGTGGGCGCGCCGCCGTCGAGATCGGCCGGCGGCTGGCCATGTTGGCACGCCACGTGCAGGTGCTGGTGGTCACGCACCTTCCGCAGGTGGCCGCCTTCGCGGACCAGCACATCACCGTGACCAAGACATCGGTCAGGGGAGCCGACGGCGGCACCGCCACCGGGTTCACCTCCAGTGACGTCCGGCTGCTTGACGGACCGGAGCGGGTGCGTGAGCTTGCGCGCATGCTGGCGGGCCAGGAGGACTCGGAATCGGCGCAGGCGCACGCCCAGGAACTGCTGGACGACGCCAAACTCCTGCCGCAGCGGGCCTGAGCGGGACGGCTCTGGCCACCCACGGGAAGGCGCAAATGATGATAGGCTCGAATTCCGTGGTGCAGCGATCAAATTCCCGTGTAAATTCCCGGTTCCCGGGCTCCTCCAAGACGACCAAGCATATTTTCGTCACTGGCGGTGTGGCGTCCTCGCTCGGTAAGGGACTGACGGCCTCCAGCCTTGGTCATCTACTGCGGGCACGCGGCCTGTCGGTCACGATGCAGAAGCTCGATCCCTATCTGAACGTGGATCCGGGCACGATGAACCCCTTCCAGCACGGTGAGGTCTTCGTCACGGACGACGGCGCCGAGACGGACCTGGACATCGGGCACTACGAACGCTTCCTCGACGAGAACCTCGAAGGTTCTGCGAACGTGACCACGGGGCAGGTGTACTCCACCGTTATCGCCAAGGAACGCCGGGGCGAATACCTCGGGGACACCGTTCAGGTCATCCCGCACATCACCGATGAGATCAAGCGCCGCATGCGGCTGCCCGCCGAGGGCAAGAACGCCCCGGACGTGATCATCACCGAAATCGGCGGCACCGTTGGCGATATCGAGTCCCAGCCCTTCCTGGAATCGGCCCGCCAGGTCCGCCAGGACATCGGCCGGAACAACGTGTTCTTCCTCCACGTCTCCTTGGTGCCCTACATCGGGCCTTCCCAGGAACTGAAGACCAAGCCCACGCAGCACTCCGTGGCCGCGTTGCGCTCCATCGGCATCCAGCCCGAGGCCATCGTGATCCGGTCGGACCGCGAAGTGCCTGAGGCCATGCGGGAAAAGATCGGCCGCATGTGCGACGTCGACATCGACGCCGTGGTGAACGCCGCCGATGCCCCCAGCATCTACGACATCCCCAAGACCCTGCACGGCCAGGGACTGGACTCCTACATCGTCCGCGCCCTGGACCTGCCGTTCAAGGACGTCGACTGGACCAGCTGGGACCGCCTCCTCGAGGCCGTGCACAACCCCAAGCACCACGTCGAGATCGCCCTGGTGGGCAAGTACATCGACCTGCCGGACGCCTACCTTTCGGTCACCGAGGCGCTGCGGGCCGGCGGCTTCGCCAACGAGGCCAAGGTCAAGATCCGCTGGGTCCCGTCGGATGAGTGCGAGACCCGCGAAGGGGCCATAAAGGCCCTCGACGGCGTGGACGCCATCTGCGTTCCGGGCGGTTTCGGCATCCGCGGCCTCGAAGGCAAGCTGGGCGCGCTGAAGTTCGCCCGCGAAACCAAGCTGCCGGTCCTGGGCCTCTGCCTTGGCCTGCAGTGCATGGTGATCGAGTACGCCCGCAATGTGGTGGGGCTGGAAGGCGCCTCCTCCAGCGAGTTCGAGCCGGATTCAAAGTACCCCGTCATCGCCACCATGGAGGAGCAGCTGGAGTATGTCGAGGGCCGCGGCGACCTTGGCGGCACCATGCGCCTGGGCCTCTATGAAGCCAAGCTCGACGAAGGCTCCGTCATCGCCGGAACGTACGGCAAGACCACCGTCAGCGAACGCCACCGGCACCGCTACGAGGTGAACAACAAGTACCGCCAGCAGATCGCGGATAAGGGCCTGGTCTTCTCCGGCACTTCCCCGGACGGCAAACTGGTGGAATTCGTCGAGTTGCCCGCCGACGTCCACCCGTACTACGTGGCCACGCAGGCGCACCCCGAGCTGAGCTCGCGGCCCACGCGCCCGCACCCGCTGTTCGCCGGCCTGGTCAAGGCTGCCCTTGACCACCAGAACGCCAACCACCAGGGTGCAGGCCAGGCCGCAGCCGACACGGCGGCGGCCACGGACGGCGAGCCTGCAGCATCGGGTAGCGTTACCGCTAAGTAGTCAAAAGAACACAAAGGACGGCGCGATGCCTGGTACACCTGAAGCCACCCCTGCCAAACAGGTTTCGGATGCACCAAGCCCGCGCCGTCTTTTGTCGTCCGAGAAGGTCTATGAGGGCCGGATCTGGGACGTCGTCAGCGACACCTTCCAGCTCTCCGAGTCCGGGGACGCCCTCACCCGCGACTACATCGAACACCCCGGGGCGGTCGCGATCCTGCCCATGAACGACGAAGGCCAGATCCTCCTCCTGAAGCAGTACCGGCACCCGGTGGGCATGGATCTCTGGGAAGTCCCCGCCGGCCTGCTGGACGTCGAAGGCGAAGACTTCGTGGTGGGGGCGGCACGCGAACTTGCCGAAGAAGCGGACCTGGCGGCCGGGACCTGGAACGTCCTGGCCGACGTCTTCAACTCCCCGGGATCCTCCAGCGAAGCCATCCGCATCTACCTGGCCCGGGACCTCACCGAGGTGCCGCACCACGAACGGCACGAGCGGACGGACGAGGAAGCGGAAATCGAATTCCACTGGATCAGCCTGGACGACGCCGTGGCCTCCGTACTGGCCGGCCGCCTCCACAACCCGTCCGCCGTCGTCGGGATCCTTGCCGCCGCTGCCGCCCGGGCCGGCAACTACCAGGACCTCCGCCCCGCTGACGCCCCCTGGCCCGCCCACCCCAGCCAGCGCTGATGGTCCCGGGTCCCTCGGCTGAAGCAGTACCGTCCCTCGAACCGGCTCCGGATGCAAAAGCTCCCGGTGCTGCCCCGACGGAAATCCCGGCCGCCATCGACCGGGGAATCACGGATTACCTCCAGCACATGGGCGTGGAACGGGGGCTGGCGGCGAACACGCTGGCGGCCTACCGCCGCGACCTGGCCCGGTACGCCCGCTACCTCGCAACCTCGGGCTGCACCCGGCCGGAAGACATCACCCGACACCATGTCACCGGCTACGTCCGCGCCCTCGCCGACGGATCCGACGGCGGGTCCACCCTTGGCGTGCGCTCGGCAGCCCGCACGGTGGTGGCTGTCCGGGGGCTGCACAAGTTCTGGGCCCTGGAGGGCTACACGCCCGCGGACCCGGCCAGCGAAGTCCACCCGCCGATGGCCGGCAAGCGGCTGCCCAAAGCCATCAGCGTCGACGAGGTGACCCGCATCCTCGAGGCCGCGGGAACGGACACCGCAACGGGACTGCGGGACCGGGCCCTCCTGGAATTCCTATACTCCACCGGCGCCAGGATCAGCGAAGCTGTAGGACTGGACGTGGACGATATCTCCCTGGCCGAGCCCGGATCCGGGCCGGCTGTTGTCCGCCTGTTCGGCAAGGGATCGAAGGAACGGCTGGTGCCGCTGGGATCCTACGGCGCCCGGGCACTGGATGCCTACCTGGTCCGTGGCCGGCCCCTGCTCGCAGCGAAGGGAAAGGGCACCCCGGCACTGTTCCTGAATGCCCGCGGCGGCAGGATCAGCCGGCAAAGCGCCTGGACCATCCTGAAGGCGGCGGCGGAGAAAGCCAACATCACCCGGGATGTCTCGCCGCACACCCTGAGGCACTCGTTCGCCACCCACCTGCTCGAAGGCGGCGCGGACGTGCGAGTGGTGCAGGAACTGCTGGGCCACGCCTCCGTGACCACCACCCAGGTGTATACGCTGGTCACGGCCGACACCCTGCGCGAGGTCTATGCCGCGGCGCATCCGCGGGCGTTGGGCTGAACAGGGTCCTGAGGCGAGCCTTGGATTGATTCCCACGATAATTATCCCGCTGCTGTAAGAATCAGCGCCGCCCGCGACACTTAGTCTTCAGGAAGAAGTCATGACGTGTCCGGGGGGAAACTATGTTGGCAGCGGACGAGCAGGCATTCATCGATCTGCATTCCCGGCATTCGGGTCGGGTCTACCGGTACATCGCCTGCCGCATCAGTGACACGGGCCGGGCCGAGGAGTTGGCGGCCGATGTGTTCCGGATCGCCTGGCAGAAGCAACTTCCGGAGCCACCCGGCATCGGCTGGCTCCTCGCCACGGCCCGCCACGTGGTCGGCAACGAATACAAGGGCCGTCGCCGCCGCCAGGAACTTCTTGATCGGTTGCAGGACGAGGCACGCAGCAATCACCCGCAGGAGAATACCGGGGAACAGGCGGCGGTGGCGGAGGTACTCGGCCGCCTCCGGGAACGGGACCGGGAGATCCTCATGCTCTGTTACTGGGATGACCTGACCATCCCCGAACTTGGCCAAGCCCTTGAATGTTCCGCCTCAACCGCCGCCGTACGGCTTCACCGTGCACGCCGGGCATTCGCCAAAGCAGCACCAGCTCAGCTCATGACCGAACGGAAGGACTAGCCATGGATCGGATCGAGCAGTTGATGAAGGCAGCCAAGCCCCGGCCCACGGCACCGAATGGGGTGGCCGGAGGCGACGCGGCCCAGGGGTTGGGACCCATCGGGGACATGGAAGTCATCCACCTGGCCGCGCGGGCACCGGAACGCGGCACCCCGCGCGGACGGTCAGCCGTCCGCACGGCTGCTGCCACCGTGCTCGCGGCTGCAGCTGTGGCCGGCGCGGTGTACCTGGGTGGAACTATGGCACAAAGGCCCATGCCCGGCCCCGCCGGGGTTCCCTCGGAGCCGTCCGGAAGCGCTGCAGCACCCACCCAGTCGGCCACGCCGCCGGCCAGTGAACAAGCCCATGCCACCGCGCCACCCTCCACCGCCCAACCGGGAAACCCTGCGGCTGGCGGCTTGAGCACCGGCGGCGTGCCCTGCACGCCGGCGAACATCGACCAGCTGCGCAATGACCAACAGCGCTCGATCCTGCCGATCCCGGCGGCGGAGCAGCGCTATTACACCGTGCTCGGCTGCGCGGGCGGTTGGCTCTCCTACACGATCTCCGATGAGGGGGCGCGGGCCCTGCAGCTCGACGGCGGCAACGCCTGGTTCCGGATCGCCAAACTACAGAACGACCGCTTCCTCTGGGACGTCCGCCAACCCTGGGCCACCGTTTTAAATTGGGACTTCCAAGCGCTGAACAACCAAGGCCTCACGCCCCAAGAAGCGATGGACCGTGACTTTGCCGCCAAAGGCCTGCCGGTGGAGCTCCGGCCGCAACTGGTTGGTCAAGGCCCGGCGGCCCGATAGCGTCAGGGCCTCCCGGCATCTATAGGGTTGTGCACATGAACTTCTCCCAGGTCACACTCTGTTTCCTCCTGCGGGAAGGCCCGGCCGGGGCTGAAGTCCTGCTCGGGCTGAAGCAGACAGGCTTCGGCAAGGGCAAGATCGTGGGCATCGGCGGCCACGTGGAACCGGGGGAGACCGACGCCCAGGCGGTGATCCGTGAGGTACTCGAAGAAACTGCTGTAGTGCTCCGCCACGAGGATCTCGCCGACGCCGGAACCGTCCGCTTTGTCTTTCCGGCGCGGCCGGAATGGAACATGGCCACCCGGCTCTTCACGGCGCGCACCTGGCAGGGGGAGCCGGCCCCCAGTGACGAGATCCTGCCTGAATGGTTCAGCGTGGCCGCCCTGCCCGTGGAGCGCATGTGGCAGGACGCCGACCATTGGCTGCCCGTGGTGCTGGAAGGCGGCCGGGTCAACGTGGTGGTCACCATGCACACCGACAACGAGTCGGTTGCCTCGTCCGAAAGCCGCCTGGAGTAAGTCCGGCAGCGTCCCCGCCGTTTAACGTTCGACGGCGGGTGGCCACCTAACTGCCCGCCCGCCGTCGTAACCTTCCTGCCAAGAGCTACGGAAGGTGCCGTTCCTCCACGCCGTTGTATTCGCTCAGCGGCCTGATCAGCGAGTTGGCGTCCAGCTGCTCCATGATGTGCGCGGTCCAGCCCGTGATCCGGCTGGCCACGAACAGGGGAGTGAACGTGGGGGTGTCGAAGCCCATCAGGTGGTACGTGGGTCCCGCCGGGTAGTCGAGGTTCGGCTTGATGGCCTTGGCCTCGTCCATCGCCGTTTCCAGCCCGTTGTACAGGCCCAGCAGTTCGGGGCGGCCGTAGTGGGCAATCATCTTGTCCAGGGCCGCCTTCATGGTGGGAACCCGGGAATCGCCGTGCTTGTAGACGCGGTGGCCGAAGCCCATGACCTTCTTCTTCTTCGCCAGGGCGTCTTCCATCCAGGCCTTCGCCCGGGCCGCAGCCTCCTCGAGCGACTCCTCCTGCCGGATGCCGATCTCATCAAAGGTGTGCATCACGGCCTCGTTGGCACCGCCATGCAGGGGACCCTTCAGGGCCCCGATCGCTCCAGTCACTGCCGAGTGCAGGTCGGAGAGCGTTGAGGTGATGACCCGGGCCGTGAAGGTGGATGCGTTGAAGGAGTGCTCGGCGTACAGGATCATCGAGACGTTGAAGGCCTCCACCACTTCGGGGACCTGTTCCTCGCCGAAGGCCATCCACAAGAAGTTCGCGGAGTAGCCCAGGTCATCCCTGGGTTCCACGACGTCCTGGCCGTGGCGGCGGCGCTGGTCGTAGGCCACCACCGCAGGCATGGCCGCGAACAGGTCTACGGCCTTTGCCATGTTGGCTTCCCGGGAGGAGTCCTCGGCCAGCGGATGCCGGGCGCCCATGACCGATGCTGCCGTCCGGCAGACATCCATCGGGTGGGAGCTGGTGGGCAAAGCATCAATGACCTGCTTGACCACCGGGTCCAGGGCGCGGCCCTCGCGTTCCTTCGCCGTGAATTCCGCCAGCTGCTCCTGGGTGGGCAGTTCGCCGTTCCAGAGCAGGTAGGCCACTTCCTCGAAGCTGCAGCGGGCGGCCAGCTCCTGGACGGGATAACCCCGGTACAGCAGGGAGTTGGTGTCCGGGTTGACCTTGGAGACTGCGGTGTAGTCCACCACGACGCCGGCAAGGCCCTTTTTGATCTCATTTTCAGCCATGCTGAAACTCCTTTGTTCCTAAAGCCTGTTTTCCTGGAGCCGTTGTCCGGCTGCTGCCGGCATTCCGGCGTTCAGGTCTGGGTGTCAGATGCCGGGGATCTGGAAGTTGAACACCCCGGTGTCAAAGCGGTTGTAGGCCTCATAGTCGACGAGTTCGTAGAGCCGGGCACGGGTCAGCATGCTTGGGACCTGTGCCTCCTGGGTGCCGTCGGACTTGATCGATTCCAGAGTACGCTCAGCAGCACCCATGGCACTACGGAGCAGGGTGACCGGATAGATGATCATATTGACCCCGACGCCGGCCAGCTGGTCCACGGTGAACAGGTCGCTCTTGCCGAACTCGGTCATGTTGGCCAGGATCGGCACGTCCACGGCGTCCCGGATGGCCTGGAACTCGCTGAGGTCCTTCATGGCTTCCGGGAAGATGGCGTCGGCTCCGGCTTCAACCAGGGCCTTTGCCCGCTGCTGGGCCGCTTCCAGCCCGTCGGTGGCCCGGATGTCGGTGCGGGCCATGATCAGGAAGTTCGGGTCCCGGCGGGCGTCCGCGGCGGCCCGGATCCGCTTGGTGGCGGTGTCCAGGTCCACCACGTTCTTGCCGTCCAGGTGGCCGCAGCGCTTGGGGTTGAACTGGTCTTCGATGTGGCAGCCGGCCAGGCCGGCGTTTTCGAGTTCCTGCACCGTGCGGGCCACGTTCATCGGCTCGCCGAAACCGGTGTCCGCGTCCACGATCGAGGGCAGGTCGGTCATGCGCGCAATCTGCCCGGCACGGGTGGCCACCTCCGTGAGGGTGGTCAGCCCGATGTCCGGCAGGCCCAGGTCGTTGGCCAGGACGGCACCGGAAATGTAGACGCCGGCGAAGCCCTTTTCCTCGATCAAGCGGGCGGAGAGCGGGTTGAACGCGCCCGGGAACTGCTGGATGGTGCCGGAAGAGAGCAATTCCCGGAAGCGGATCCGCTTCTGTTCCGGGGTGGTTTTGGAGTACAGCATCAGAAGAGTCCCTTCGGTGCCGCGGCCAGGTCGATGACGCCCGGGGCGGCGGTGATGTTGAGCTGGTCCAGTTCGCCGGCGGCGAGTTGGGGGAGGCGTTCGACGGCGGCGAGGAACCTTTCGATCTCCGCCTCCTCCACCAGGCCCGTGGCGAGGGTACGGAACTTGTTGACGTACTGTTCCCGGGCGAACGGGCGGGCACCCAGCGGGTGGGCGTCCGCGACGGCTATCTGGTCCGTGATGACGGTGCCGTCCTTGAGCGTGATCTCCACGGAGCCGCCGAAAGCCTTCTCGGAGATGTCCAGGGAGTGGTAGCGGCGGGTCCATTCCGGGTCTTCCACGGTGGTCACCTTGTGCCACAACTCCACGGTGTCCGGGCGGGCAGCGCGTGCCGGCGCGTAGGAATCCACGTGGTGCCAGGCGCCATCCTGGAGGGCGACGGTGAAGATGTAGGGGATGGAGTGGTCCAGGGTTTCCCGGCTCGCGGTGGGGCTGTACTTCTGGGGGTCGTTGGCGCCGGAGCCGATCACGTAGTGCGTGTGGTGGCTGGTCTTGATCAGGACGGACTCCACGTTGGTGGGGTCGGTGACCTCCGGGTTCTCGCGGTGGAGCTTGCGTGCCAGGTCGATCCAGGCCTGGGCCTGGTACTCGGCGGAGTGTTCCTTGGTGTAGGTGTCCATGATGGCGCGCTTGGCTTCCCCGGGGGTGGGGAGCGGGACCATGTAGGATGCGTCCGGCCCGTCCAGCATCCACGCGATGACGCCGTCTTCGCCCTCGTAGATGGGCACAGGGGAGGTCTGGCCGCGCATGGCCCGGTCCGCGGACTCGATGGCCATCTTGCCGGCAAACGCAGGGGCGTGGGCCTTCCAGGTGGAGATCTCGCCCTTGCGGGACTGCCGGGTGGCGGTGGTGGTGTGCAGCGCCTGCCCCACCGACTGGAAGATGGTTTCGACGTCGAGGCCCAGCAGGGTCCCGATGCCTGCTGCGGCGGAGGGGCCCAGGTGCGCCACGTGGTCGATCTTGTGCTTGTGCAGGCAGATGGCCTTGACCAGGTTGACCTGGATTTCATAGCCGGTGGCAATGCCGCGGATCAAGTCGTGGCCGCTGGAGCCAACGTGCTGGGCGACGGCCAGGATCGGCGGAATGTTGTCCCCGGGGTGGGAGTACTCGGCCGCGAGGAAGGTGTCGTGGTAGTCCAGTTCGCGCACGGCCACGCCGTTGGCCCAGGCCGCCCATTCCGGCGCCACCCGCTCCTCGATGCCGAACACCTTGGAGCCCTGGCCGCCGGTGGTGGGCCCATGGGTGAGTGCCTGGGCACGGGCCGCGACGATGGGCGCCCGGTTCAGGGAGGCGATGGCCACCGAAGCGTTGTCGATGATGCGGTTGATCACCATGTCGGTCACCTCATCGGAGACGGCGACGGGGTCCGCTGCCACTTGGGCGATCTTGTACGCGAGCTGGTCCTCGCGGGGGAGGTTTTCTTCGCTCTTGTAGACGCGGACGTGGTGTTCCTTAACCATGATGCTCCTTTGGGTGGGATGCGTGGGTTGCTTTGACGTGGGAGAGGCTTCGGTGCAGGTGGACGATGGTGGCTGCTTCTGCCAGCTTCGGGTTGCCGGCAGCGATCGCCTCCGCGATGGCGGCGTGTTCGGCGGCCGCGGCGGTCAGGCGGTGCGCATCGTCGGCTGCCAGGCGCCGGATCCGGACCAGGTGGACGCGCAGGCTGCGCATGGCCTGCGCCAGGTAGGAATTGGAAATGGCTGCGTCGATGGCGGTGTCCAGCCGCCCGACCAGGTCGTAGTAGTCATGGAGGCCGGGCTCACCGCCGCTGATCAGATCGGGAGCCCGGAGCAACTCGTGCTGCAGGCGCTGGAACGTTGCGGCGTCACCGCGCCGGGCGGCCAGTGCCGCGGCCCTGCCCTCAAGCGTTTCGCGCAGTTCGAAGAGTTCGTCGATGTCCTCAAGGGAAATGTCGGTAACGACGACGCCGCGGCCGCCCGCCGTCGTCAGTCCCTCCGCTGTGAGGCGACCCAGCGCTTCCCTCAGCGGTGTGCGTGAGACGCCCAGGCGTTCAGACTGTTCAACTTCGGCAAGGACCGTTCCGGGCGCCAGGCGCCACTCGATGATGTCGTCGCGCAGGGCGGCATACGCCTTGTCGCTGGCGCGCATGGCGTCCTCCTTCCTCGATAACCCGTTCAGTGTATACAGAGACGCGCTGGAATTACAGCACTTTGCAGAATTCGAGCCGAATATGGGGTTAGATGTATACATACCCCTTGCCAGCGTCCCGGCTTTACCTTTAGCATGAGCTGCATCACAATGTCGTGGATGGGATTACCTCATGGTCACCAACAGCTACCGGGACACCTACAAGCGCAGCGTTGAACAGCCCGAAGATTTCTGGCTGGAGGCAGCGCAAAAGATCTCGTGGGCTTCTCCGCCCACCCAGGCCCTGGACAGCAGCCGGGCGCCTCTGTACGGCTGGTTTCCGGACGGCATCGTAAACACGTGCTACAACGCGCTGGACCGGCACGTCGCCGAGGGCCGCGGAGGGCAGGACGCCCTGATCCATGACTCCGCCATGCTGGGGACGCAGCAGCGCTACACCTATGCAGAACTCACAGACCTCGTGGCCCGCTTTGCGGGTGTGCTGCGCAGCAATGGCGTGGGCAAGGGGGACCGGGTGGTGATCTACATGCCGATGATCCCGGAAGCGGCCATTGCCATGCTGGCCACTGCCAGGCTGGGCGCGGTCCACTCCGTGGTGTTCGGCGGCTTTGCGCCCAAGGAGCTCGCGGCCCGGATCAGGGATGCCGCCCCTGCCGCCGTGGTTACCGCCTCGGGCGGGATCGAACCTTCCCGCCGCATTGAGTACCTCCCTGCCGTCGCCGAGGCACTTGAGCTGGCGGGCGCGGGCGGCCTTCCGGTGCTGGTCAAAGCGCGGGACGGATTTGCAGCAACGGCGGCGGACCACGCCGGCTGGCTGGACTGGGATGAGGCCATGGCGTCCGCCCAGCCGGCCGGTCCGGTGGGCGTGAAAGCCACCGACCCCCTCTACATCCTTTACACGTCCGGCACCACGGGTACGCCCAAGGGTGTGGTGCGGGACAACGGTGGCCACGCCGTCGCCCTCCGCTGGACACTGGAAAATATCTACGACGTCGGACCCGGCGACGTGATGTGGACCGCCTCGGACGTCGGCTGGGTGGTGGGGCACTCCTACATCGTGTACGGTCCGCTGCTGGCCGGAGCCACCACCGTGATGTACGAAGGCAAACCGGTGGGAACGCCGGACGCCGGGGCATTCTGGCGGGTGGTCCAGGACCACAAGGTCAACGTCCTCTTTACCGCCCCCACGGCGCTGAGGGCCATCCGCAAAGCCGATCCGGAAGCATTGCTGCTGGCGGACTACGACGTCTCCAGCCTGCGGACGCTTTTCACTGCCGGTGAGCGGCTGGACACGGACACCTTCCACTGGGCTTCCCGGGTCCTCGGCGTGCCGGTGGTGGACCACTGGTGGCAAACCGAAACCGGCTGGGCCATCTGCGCCAACCCGCGCGGGCTGGAGCGGCTGCCCATCAAGGCCGGCTCCCCAAGTGTTCCGATGCCCGGATTCCAGCTGCGGATCCTCGACGGCGCGGGCGGGGAAGTGGAGCCCGGAACCGAGGGCAACATCGTGCTGGGGCTGCCGCTGCCACCGGGCACGCTCACCACGCTGTGGGGAAACGACGAACGCTTCATCTCGTCCTACCTGCAGGCCTTTGAGGGCTGCTACGCCACCGGCGACTCCGGCTACCGGGATGAGGACGGCTACCTGTTCGTCATGGGCCGCACTGACGACATCATCAACGTCGCCGGCCACCGGCTCTCCACCGGCGCCATGGAACAGGTCATCGGGCAGCACCCCGCAGTTGCCGAGTGTGCCGTGATCGGCCTCGCGGACCCCCTCAAAGGACAGCGTCCCAGCGGCTATGTGGTGCTCAAATCCGGGGTCGACATCCCTGAAGACGTCCTGGCCAAGGACCTCGTGGCACTGGTCCGCAGGGATATTGGCGCCGTCGCTGACTTTAAGCACGTGACGGTGGTGGACGCCCTGCCCAAGACGCGGTCGGGAAAGATCCTGCGCAAGACCATGCGCCAGATAGCCGACGGCGAGGACTACACGGTGCCCTCCACCATCGAAGATCCCGGGGTCATCGACCAGTTGGTGGGAGCGCTCCGGGTGGACAGGGCACAGGCCGGCTGATGGGATGGCTGGAACGGCCGGGCGCGAAGCGCGTCAGCGGGCGTTCCAGCGGTATTCGTTTTCCGGCCTGCCCGGCGTTCCGTAGCGGGCGGTCCGGGAAACCGTGCCGGCGTCGGCCAGGTACTCAAGGTAGCGCCGGGCCGTTACGCGGGACATTCCCAGGGCATCCATGACTTCGGTGGCGGACACCGCCTCCGGCTGTTGGCGGAGGAACTCCTGCACCGAGCCGAGCGTCGCGGTGGAGAGGCCCTTGGGAAGCGGCAGCTCGGACGGAGCCCGAAGGCTGGCAAAAGCCCGGTCAACTTCGCCTTGCGAGGCGCCGCCCTTGCCGGGGCCGGCACTGGAACCGGCCAGCTGCAGGCGGAACTGGCGGTAGTTCTCCAGCTTGTCGGAGAACGCGGCGAACGTGAAGGGCTTGATCAGGTACTGGACTACGCCGATGGCCACGGCGCTGCGAACGATGGCCAGCTCGCGGACAGCGGTGATGGCGATAATGTCCGCCAGGATTCCCGCTGAACGCATCCGCCGAGCAATGTCCAGGCCGTGAAGATCGGGCAGGTTCATGTCCAGCAGGACCAGTTCCACCGGCTCGCCCGCCGCCACGAATTCACTCAGCAGCCGCAGGGCGGACTGGCCGTCCGGGGCCGTTCCGGCGAGCTCGAATCCTTCAAGCCGTCCCACATAAGCCGCATGCGCTGCCGAAGCAATGGCCTCGTCTTCGACGACGAGGACCCGGATGTTGCTCACTGTGTATGCTCCTTCTCCGCGGGAACCGCTGCGGGCAGGAATACTTCGAACTTGGCGCCACGCCGGCCGTTGATGGCCAGCGTACCGCCCAAACGCTGCACCGCCTGCCGGACCAGTGCAAGGCCAATGCCCCGGCCACCGGCTCCCGCCGGCTTCGTGCTGAATCCGTGCCGGAAGATCCTCTCCGTATCCCCAGCGCTGATGGGCGTCCCGGAATCATTGACGGCGATGTCCAGCCCCTCGTCATCCGCCTCCAGGGTCAGGATCACGCGCCGCGGCGGCGGCGCATCTGCGGCGGCATCGATGGCATTGTCCAGCAGGTTGCCCAGGATTGTCACCAGGTCATGCACGGCCAGCCCAGGTGCTGCCCCCGATCCAAGCGTGGCTACATCCAGTTGCACGCCCCGTTCGTGGGCCTCGGCCACTTTTCCCATGACCAGTGCGCCCAGCACGGGTTCATCGATTGAGCTGACCATGTCATCCGTCAGCTGCTGGCTCAGGGCCAGGTCCTGGGTGGCGAAGTCCAGGGCTTCCCCAGTCCGGCCAAGTTCCAGGAGTGAAACCATGGTGTGCAGCCGGTTGGCGTGTTCGTGGGTCTGGGCCCGCAGTGCGTCGGAAAGGGTCCGCATCGTCTGGAGTTCGTTGCCCAGCGCTTCGATTTCCGTCCTGTCCCGGAGGGTTGCCACTGTTCCATAGACGGGAACCTTCCCGCGCGTCCCGGCGGAGTCGGGCCCACGTGCCGGTCCCTGGTTAACCACCAGCACGCGCGTACCGGCCAGCACCATCTCGTCCTTGGTGGTGCGTCCGGAATCGAACAGGTTGCGCAGTTCACTTTCCAGGGGGAGTTCCGCCAGCGACGGCGGCCGGGTGGGATCATTGCTGCCGGGTGCGGGCAGCCCCAGCAGTTCGGCAGCGTGGTCGTTGTACATCACAACGCGCTTTCTGGGATCTACCAGGATGAGGCCTTCGCGAACCGAGTGCAGCACCGATTCGTAGTAGGCGAAGAGCTGCGCCAACTGCTCGGGGCCCCAGCCCCGGGTTACGCCGCGCAGGTACCGCCCAAGCAGCCATGACGCCAGGGAACCGCCCACCAGCAGCGCGATCCCAAGGCCAAGCAGGGCGGGCAGGCGCCCGGCGAGGGCAACATCAACGCTCCGAACGGTAACGCCGGCTGCGACGAGGGCCTTGACCGCACCCGTGGAGTCCTTGACCGGAACAATTGTCCGGACGGACGGTCCAAGCGTGCCCGCCGTGACTTCCGTAAACGCCTGGCCCCGCAGTGCGGCGTCGATCGAGCCGATGTAGGGCCGGCCCAGCTCCTCGTCCCGCGGATGCGTCCAGCGGGTCCGGTCCGGAGCCATGATGGTGATGAAGTCAACGCGGGCCGCGGCAGTGACATCCTTGGCATAGGGCTGCAGGAGGACTGATGGGTCCGGCATAGCCGCAGCCTGCAGCACCAGGGGATTGGCAGCGATGGAAGCGGCCACTCCTTCCATGCGCCGGCCTGCTTCGTCGTACGTCCGGTCCCGGGCATCCACGTAGGCGGCCGTGCCCACTATGGCGATAAAGGATATGACAATGAGCAGGTTCGCCAGGAAGAGCCGGCGGGCAATGCTCCAGCGGTGGATCATCCGTACCTCCATCTGACCCTGCGGTCGCTGCGACCAATATGAACGCAACGGTGAGCTGGATCACGGGGTGCCGAATGATGGGTATCACATTGCAAGGACGTGTTGAGCCCAGAGACTGCGCCGCAGCGTCTATCAGAATATCCACAAGGAGACACACATGGCTTCTCAACGAGGAGAGTCGCTCAAGACCGCGACGCCGCGGCGCAAGGGACTGGACAAGTCCCACTACCTTTACATCGCCGTTATCGCCGCCGTCATTCTCGGCGCGCTTGTTGGCCTGATCTTCCCCGAGTTTGGCAAGTCCCTCAAGCCCCTGGGCGACGGCTTCGTCAAGCTCATCAAGATGATGATCGCGCCGGTTATCTTCTGCACCATCGTCCTTGGCATCGGCTCTATTGCGAAGGCTGCGACCGTCGGCAAGGTTGGTGGGCTGGCGCTGGGCTACTTCATCGTCATGTCCACGTTCGCCTTGGCCATTGGCCTGGTGGTGGGCAACCTCATCCACCCGGGTGAGGGCCTGAAGCTTACGCCTTACGACCCCAGCAAGAAGGCCGCCACGGACAGCACCGTGGACTTTCTCCTGGGAATCATCCCCGGCGACGTACCTGTCCTGCCCACACTGCTGGCAGCCATCCTGGTTGGCTTCGCACTGCAGAAGATGGGCGCCCAGGGCGCTCCTATCCTGAGGGCCGTCGGCTATGGCCAGGCGCTCGTGTTCCGCATCCTCATCATGATCATGTGGCTCGCTCCCGTCGGTGCCTTTGGCGCGATCGCCGCAGTCGTCGGCGCAACCGGCGTCCAGGCCATCGTGAGCATGTTCACCCTGATGGTTGCCTTCTACATCACCTGCGCACTGTTCATCGTGGTCATCCTCGGTGGCCTGCTCCAGGTAGTCGCCGGCGTAAACATCTTCAAGCTGATGAAGTACCTGGCCCGTGAGTACCTCATCATCTTCTCCACCTCGTCCTCCGAGGCTGCGCTGCCCCGGCTTATCGCCAAGATGGAACACCTCGGCGTCTCCAAGCCGGTTGTCGGCGTCACCGTTCCCACCGGCTACTCCTTCAACCTTGACGGCACGGCGATCTACCTGACCATGGCTTCCCTCTTCGTGGCCAACGCCATGGGAACCCCGCTGGACCTCGGCGCCCAGATCTCCCTGCTGGTCTTCATGATCATCGCCTCCAAGGGCGCCGCCGGCGTGACCGGCGCCGGCCTGGCCACCCTCGCGGCAGGCCTGCAGGCACACCGGCCTGAACTGCTGGGCGGCGTCGGCATCATCGTTGGCATCGACCGCTTCATGTCCGAGGCCCGCGCCCTGACCAACTTCACCGGCAACGCTGTCGCCACGGTCCTGATCGGCACGTGGGTCAAGGAGATCGACGGCGGCCAGGTCGGCCGCGTCCTTTCCGGCGAACTGCCCTTCGACGAGCAGACCATGATGGTTGGGCACGGCGAAATGGCGCCTAAGGAAGAAGGCGCGCTCGAGGCTGCGAAGGCCTAGCTCCCGCCCCAAAACCGAAACGGAAACGCCCCCGCAGCCTGGCTGCGGGGGCGTTTTTCCTATGGTGGGCGGTTCAACCTTCGACCTCAGCTAGAGGGTCAAGGCTCAACATCCGCGGAAAGTCAAGTTCCCTCGAATACCGTGTCGGGCGCTGTAACCTAGGGAGCAGAACGAACGCCGCCGGGAAGCCGGCGGCAGGAAATCACCGTCATCGAAAGTGTGGACAGATACGTGAGCAGCGAACAGGGTTCAGCAACTCTGGAGGGCACGGAATTCGACCTCGAAAACGCGGTGATGGGGCCTACTGGGCGCCCATACCGTGAGTTCCCGGAACCCGCGCCGCTGTCCTCCCACGGTCCGGCCAGGGTGCTTGCCATGGTCAACCAAAAGGGCGGCGTGGGGAAGACCACCTCCACCATCAACCTTGCCGCCGCGCTCGCTGAATACGGCCGCCGCGTCCTGCTGGTGGACTTCGACCCCCAGGGCGCTCTGTCCGCCGGCCTGGGCGTCAACCCGCACGAGCTGGACCTCACCGTGTACAACGTCCTGATGGACCGCAAAGTGGACATCCGCGACGCCATCCACCACACCGGCGTTGAAAATGTCGACCTGCTGCCGGCCAACATCGACCTCTCCGCCGCCGAAGTGCAGTTGGTTAATGAAGTGGCACGTGAACAGGTCCTGGACCGCGCGCTGAAGAAGGTCGAAGACGATTATGACGTTGTCCTGATCGACTGCCAGCCGTCGCTGGGTCTCCTGACGGTGAACGCCCTTACGGCCGCCCACGGCGTCATCATCCCGCTCATCTGTGAATTCTTTGCCCTCCGCGCCGTGGCGCTCCTGGTCGAAACCATCGACAAGGTCCAGGACCGGCTGAACCCGCGACTGCAGGTGGACGGTGTCCTGGCCACCATGTACGACGCACGGACGCTTCACAGCCGCGAGGTCATCACCCGGCTGGTGGAAGCGTTCGGAGACAAGGTCTTCGAAACCGTCATCAAGCGCTCCATCAAGTTCGCAGACGCCACCGTGGCCGCTGAACCCATCACCAGTTACGCGGGGAACCACGTGGGTGCTGACGCCTACCGCAGGCTCGCCAAGGAGCTGATTTCCCGCGGCGGCGCACCCTAGCCACGCCGTGGCCGAACCCAAACCCGGTTTCGAGGTGCGGCTGGCCAACTTCACCGGTCCGTTCGACCTCCTCCTGGGGCTGATCGCCAAGCACCAGCTGGACATCACCGAAGTGGCCATCGCCACCGTCACCGATGAGTTCATCAAGTACATCCGCAAGCTGCAGCAGCTTGGCGAAGAATGGGCGCTGGACGAGGCGAGCGAGTTCCTGGTGATTGCCGCCACCTTGCTTGACCTTAAGGCGGCGCGGCTGCTTCCAGCCGGTGAAGTCGAGGACGATGAGGATATTGCCCTGCTGGAGGCCCGGGACCTCCTTTTCGCCCGGCTGCTCCAGTACAAGGCCTTCAAACAGGTGGCAGGCATCCTCGGTGAAACCCTGGACCAGGAAGGCCGGCGCTTTCCGCGGCAAGTGGCCTTGGAGGAACACTTCGCGGCGATGCTGCCCGAGCTGGTCTGGAAACACACGCCCCAGCAGTTCGCAGCATTGGCAGAAGCCGCGCTCCGGCCCAAGGTGCCCACGCAGCCGCCCCAAGTGGGACTTGCCCATCTGCACGGCAGCAACGTCAGCGTCAAGGAGCAGGCAGAATTGCTGGGGCTTAGGCTCCAGCAGGAGTCACCGTTGACGTTCCGTTCGTTGATTGCCGACGCCGGCTCCACCCTGGTGGTGGTTGCCCGGTTCCTGGCACTCCTGGAACTGTTCCGGGACCGGGCAGTTGCATTCGACCAGCTCTCCCCGCTGGCGGAGCTTGCCATCCACTGGACGGCGGTAGACCGGGACTGGTCAGCGGAAAACCTGAGCGAAGAGTATGAGGAGCAACCGTGACCCCCCAGTCTCCGGAAACCCAGCCGCTGGATACGCAGCCGCAGGAGGACGCCGGCCCTGCCACGGACTTTGATCATCTCCCCGGCGGCGCCAAGGCCGCCCTTGAGGCGGTGCTCATGGTCCTGGACCAACCTGCCACCGAGGAGGAGCTGGCCGCAGGGCTGGGCTTGACGGTCCAACGGGTGCGTTCCCTGCTGGCCGAACTGCAGCGTGAGTATAACGGCTATACTGTTAAAGCCCCGGAGATGGACAGTGCCAGCCACGCTGGTATCGGTTCCAGCCCCCGGGGTTTTGAATTGCGGAACATCGCCGGTGGGTGGCGGATCTACTCCCGCACTGAATTTGCCGACATTGTTGGCAAATATGTGCTGGAAGGACAGACTGCCAGGCTCACCCAGGCGGCGTTGGAAACATTGGCAGTCATTGCTTACCGGCAGCCGGTTTCCCGCGCCCGTGTGTCTGCGATTCGCGGTGTCAATGTTGATTCCGTCGTACGGACGCTCACCCAGCGCGGGCTGATCGAGGACGCGGGAACGGATCCTGAATCCGGCGCAATCCTCTACCGGACTACCTCCTATTTCCTCGAGCGGATGGGAATCAGTTCAGTTGAGGACTTGCCCCAGCTGTCGCCGCACCTTCCTGGGCTTGACGGGATCGCAGAATTCTACGACGCCGAAACCATGTAGGCACGCACGGTGCCTGCAGCACATATTTACCGAGTTTAGTTATCAGGGCAGACGAAGTCTGCGCGGCTGGCTAGGGTTGTCCTTGGACATCGCTGCCGGCCAAAACACATTGAAGGACGGGTCATGACACAGGCGGGACGCCAGGGTTCACCACGTAACGGTTCGGGACGCGGCGGGAACGAACGCAACAATTCCCAGCAGCGCAGTTCACAGGGCGGCAGCTTCAGCGGGGGCTCCCGCGGCGGGACCGGAAAACGCGCTGCCGGGTTCGGCGGCGATCGTCCGCACCGCGCTCCCAAACCGCGCGAGGAACGCTTCGTCGACCCCGACCTCGCGGGCAACCAGCCCGAACGGGGTGCGGAAGGCGCAAGGGGAGCCAAGCCGTCGTCGCGCAAGCCCGCTGCCAGGAAGCCCGGCGCTAAAAAGGCCCCGGGAACTCCCGGCGCACTCAAGCCCAAGCCCCGCACCGGCGCACCCGGGGCGGCAGCTTCCCGCGCGTTCGGCAGCGAACGCTTCGGCCAGAACCTGGGCCCGGTCCGCAAACCAGGCCGGAAGAAGCACCCCCGCGGCAATGTTCCCCAGTCCGAGCTCCACGACGCCGACGGCGTGCGGCTCCAGAAGGTCATGGCGTCCGCGGGCGTCGCTTCCCGGCGCGTCTGCGAGGAGATGATTGCCGAGGGCCGTGTTGAGGTGGACGGCCAGGTGGTCACCGAGCTGGGCGTCCGCGTCGATCCCAAGACTGCCGTGATCCACGTCGACGGCCTGCGGATCCAGCTGGACGAGAACCTGGTGTACATGGTGTTCAACAAGCCCAAGGGCGTGGTGTCCACCATGGAGGACCCCGAAGGCCGGCCCTGCATCAGCGATTTCCTCAAGAACAACAAGAACACCGGCGAACGCCTCTTCCACGTAGGCCGGCTCGACGTCGCCACCGAGGGGCTGCTGCTGCTGACCAACGACGGCGAACTGGCCAACCGGCTGACCCACCCGTCGTACGAGGTGCCCAAGACCTACCTGGTGCAGGTTCGCGGACCGTTCCCGCAGGGCGTCGGCGCCCAGCTGAAGGCCGGCGTGGAGCTGGAGGACGGCATGGCCGCCGTCGACTCCTTCCGCCTGGTGGATTCCACACCCGGGCACGTGCTGATCGAAGTTGTGCTCCACTCCGGCAAGAACCGCATCGTGCGCCGCATGTTCGATGCGGTCGGCTTCCCGGTCCAGCGGCTGGTGCGCGTCAAGGTGGGCCCGATCGGGCTTGGAGACCAGCGCCAGGGCAGCATCCGCAACCTGGGCAAGCAGGAAGTCGGCCACCTGCTGGCATCCGTAGGACTCTGACGCATGTCCGCCTTCAAAAGCCAGGGCCGCGGCCACCTGGATGGCCCCGTGGTGGTCATTGGTACCGGACTGCTGGGCACCAGCATCGGGCTGGGACTGCGGGGCCGCGGCGTGCCCGTGTTCCTTTCCGACCCGTCGCCCACCAACCAGGCCGTGGCGGTGGACATCGGTGCGGGCCGCCCCTTGGCGGAGTTGGGCAGTGGCACGCCCCAGCTGGTGGTGGTCGCTGCCCCGCCGGACGTGACGGCCGACGTCGTCTGCCGGGCACTGGCTGACTACCCCGAATCCGTCGTGGTGGATATTGCCAGCGTCAAGGCGGATATCCAGTCGCGGCTTCGCACCCTCGGCGCCGACCTTTCGCGGTACGTGGGCACCCACCCCATGGCCGGACGGGAAAAGTCGGGTCCGGTAGCTGCGCGCGGCGAGCTGTTCACCTCCATGCCGTGGGTGCTCTGCCCGTCGGAGAAGACGTCCGGGAGTGCCCTGCAGGTGGCCCGCTCACTCGCCTCCGATTTAGGCGCGGTGGTGTCGCAGTTCAGCGCGGACGAACACGATGAAGCCGTGGCACTGGTGTCGCACCTGCCGCAGGTCATGTCCTCCCTGGTGGCCAGCCGCCTGCAGGGGACGCCACTGCATGCGTTGTCGCTGGCCGGAAATGGACTTCGCGATGTCACAAGGATTGCCGCCAGCGACCCCACCCTGTGGGTGCAGATCCTGGGCGGCAACGCGGCCAAGGTAGTGGAGATCCTCTACGGCGTCCGCGACGACCTGAACCGCCTGATCGGCACCTTGGAAGACCCGGCAGCCCCGGGTGCGAGGCTGGACCTGGCCCAGCTGATCAGCGAGGGCAACGCAGGCCAGGCCCGGATCCCCGGCAAGCACGGCGGGCCGCCGCAGGCATACTCCTGGCTCACCGTCCTGGTGGACGACAAGCCCGGCCAGATTGCGCAGTTGCTCACCGAAATCGGCGAAATCGGCGTGAACGTGGAAGACCTTCGGCTGGACCATTCCTCGGGACAGAACGTGGGCATGGTGGAATTGTCTGTGTTGCCGAACAAGCACGACCACCTGATCGAAGCTCTCAACGACCGCGGATGGCGGGTACTTCAGTAATGACACAGGAACTCCTCGAAACCATGCGCGCGCTGCGCATTGGCCGGCCCCTGGTGGTCGCCATCGACGGCCCCTCCGGCTCAGGCAAATCGAGCGTGAGCAAGGAAGTTGCCCGTCGGCTCCGACTGGCATACCTGGACACCGGCGCGATGTACCGGGCCCTGACCTGGTATTGCGTGACCGAAGGCATCGACCTTGATGACTCGCCCGCTGTAGAGCAGGCATCCAGGGACTTCGTCCTGGAAGTGAGCACCAGCCCGCAGGAGGAGTACGTCCGGGTGGGCGGCGTGGACGTCACGGACGCCATCCGGGAGCCGGCCATCTCGTCCGCCGTCAGTGCCGTGGCCACCACCCTCGGTGCCCGGACTGAACTGATCCGCCGGCAGCGCGACCTCATCGAAAAGCACCACCGCCGCATGGTGGTGGAAGGCAGGGACATTACCACCGTCGTCGCGCCCGGGGCTGAAGTGCGCATGCTCCTCACGGCCAGCGAGGAAGCCCGGCTGCGCCGGCGCGGCATCCAGCTGGGCGGCACGCAGGACGCCGAGCAACTGGCGGCCCAGGTGACCCACCGGGACGCCAAGGACTCAGCGGTGGTGAACTTCACCAAGGCGGCAGACGGTGTGGTCACCTTGGACTCCTCGGACCTGGACTTCGAGCAGACCGTGGATGCCGCCCTGGTGATCGTCACCAAGGTCCTCAACCGTGACTGAGTCAATGGCCGCCGTGCCGTCCGGCCTGACCATGGCGTGGAGCAGGCCGGTGGGCTGGATCCTCGACCATCTGGTCTACCGGACCACCGTGACCGGCAGGAGCAACGTCCCCACCGGCGGGCCGGTGATCTTCGCGGCCAACCACATCAGCTTCCTTGACGGGCCGGTGATGTTCGGCGCGGCGCCCCGGCCCATGCACATCCTGGTTAAGCAGGAGATGTTCAAAGGATTCCTGGGCCGGGTGCTCACCGCCTCCGGGCAGCTTCCGGTGGACCGGCGCGGGGACCGTGCCGCGCTGCAGCGCTGCAAGGACGTGCTCGACGCCGGGCGATGCGTTGGGATCCTTCCTGAAGGGACGCGGGGGAGCGGGGCAGCCGCGGACATCAACGGCGGCGTGGCCTGGCTGGCATTGAACAGCGGGGCGCCAGTGGTACCGGTCGCCATCCTGGGGACCCGCCAGGGCAACGAGCACCTGGACTTCGTTCCGCGGCCCGGGCGCCGCTTCCACGTCAGCTTCGGCTCCGCCCTCACCCTGGCCCGCCGGGCCGGCGAAACCGGGCGTGCTTCAATGGACAGGGCGGCGCAGGAGATCCGTGCAGCGCTGGCAGGGCACGTCCAGGACACCATCCAACTCAGCGGGCAGCCACTGCCCGATGCTGACCCTAAAGACTTGACAGCAGTAGCCGGGGACGCCGGCAGATGACCACAAAGGACTTGCAATGAGCGACACCACCCAGACTTCCGGGCCTTCCAGCGCCGACGACGACTACAGGCCCACGGGCACCGACCAAGTTGCCGAACGGCTGGCAGCGATTGACGACGACGAAGCGGAGCTGCGTGCCGCTTCCCTCCGGGCCGGCCTGGAGGACTACGAGCTTGACGAGGACGACGCCGCCCTGCTGAGCGGCGAGTATGGCGACGAGGACTTTGAGGGCCCCCTCAAGCTGGATCCCGTCCTGGCCATCATCGGCCGGCCGAACGTCGGCAAGTCCACCTTGGTGAACCGCATCCTGGGCCGCCGGGAGGCGGTAGTGGAGGACACCCCCGGCGTCACCCGCGACCGCGTGATGTACTCCGCGCAGTGGAACGGCCGCAACTTCACCCTGGTGGACACCGGCGGGTGGGAGCATGACGCCCGCGGCATCCACGCCCGGGTTGCCGAACAGGCCGAGATGGCAGTGGAACTCGCCGACGCCGTGCTGTTCGTGGTTGACTCCGCGGTGGGTGCCACCGCCACGGACGAAGGCGTCATGAAGATGCTCCGCCGGA
Organism: Arthrobacter sp. FW306-07-I; assembly: GCF_021800405.1. Classification (NCBI taxonomy): domain Bacteria; kingdom Bacillati; phylum Actinomycetota; class Actinomycetes; order Micrococcales; family Micrococcaceae; genus Arthrobacter; species Arthrobacter sp. FW306-07-I. The sequence continues at coordinate 1,729,699 of NZ_CP084550.1, forward strand.
GCAAGAAGCCGGTCATCATGGTGGCCAACAAGGTGGACGACTTTGCCCAGGAAGCCGACAGCGCCGCGCTGTGGGGCTTGGGTTTCGGCGAGCCCTACCCGGTTTCGGCCCTGCACGGCCGCGGGGTTGCCGACCTCCTGGACCACGTCATGGACGTGCTGCCCGAGTTCTCCACCATCGAAGGCGTGGAGCGCTCCGGCGGCCCCCGCCGCGTGGCCCTCATCGGACGCCCCAACGTGGGCAAGTCCTCCCTGCTGAACAAGCTCGCCGGATCCGAACGCGTGGTGGTGGACAACACGGCCGGCACCACCCGGGACCCCGTGGACGAATTCATCGAGCTCGGCGGCCGCACCTGGCGCTTCGTGGATACGGCCGGCATCCGCCGCCGACAGCACATGGCCCAGGGCGCGGACTACTACGCCTCCCTCCGGACGCAGTCCGCGCTCGAGAAGGCGGAGGTCGCCGTCGTGCTCCTGGCCGTGGACGAGGTCCTCAGCGAACAGGACGTCCGCATCCTCCAGCTGGCCATCGAGTCCGGGCGCGCACTGGTTTTGGCCTTCAATAAGTGGGATCTGCTCGACGACGAACGCCGCCGCTACCTGGAGCGCGAGATCGAGCAGGACCTGGCGCACGTTGACTGGGCTCCGCGCGTCAACATCTCGGCAAAGACCGGCTGGCACAAGGACCGACTGGTTCCTGCCCTGGACCTGGCCCTGGAGAACTGGGACCGGCGCATTGCCACCGGGCGCCTGAATGCCTTCCTCGGCGAGCTGGTGGCCGCGCACCCGCACCCGGTCCGCGGCGGCAAGCAGCCGCGCATCCTCTTCGGTACCCAGGCCTCCAGCCGGCCGCCGAAGTTTGTGCTGTTCACCACCGGATTCCTGGACCCCGGGTACCGCCGGTTCATCACGCGCCGGCTGCGCGAAACCTTCGGGTTCGAAGGCACGCCCATCGAGGTCAGCATGCGCGTGCGTGAAAAGCGCAGCCGGAAGCGTTAATTGCGACACACCTTGGGGCTGATCGCCGGAAAGTGTCACAGGCACCCCTCCGGATCGTGTAAGCTCTTCTAGGTGGTTCGGCCGGACTGCTGATGAAAACCTTCGGGTTGGGATCAGCGGAGAACGGCGGAACCAGCGGGCTGTAGCGCAGCTTGGTAGCGCACTTGACTGGGGGTCAAGGGGTCGCAGGTTCAAATCCTGTCAGCCCGACCGAAGAGCGGAAAGCGCCGGAGAATTTCTCCGGCGCTTTCCGCTTTTTTGGCTTCGAAATCATTTTTGGCCGCGCACCTTCCGCCGGACAAAGCACCCTCGACCGGACAAAGCACCCTGGAGCCCGGGGGTGATCTGTCCGGGTGGGGGTGTTCTTTGCCGGACGTAGCGGGCACAGGGCCAGCTAGCCGAGGGCGGCATCCAGGGTGACGAAGCCGTAGCCTGCCGCCCGGAGCTGGGAGATCACCTGGGGGAGGGCCGCGGCGTCGAGTGTTGAGCCGTCGTCGGGGTTCGAGCCGAGGTGCATCAGGATGATCTCCCCGGGCTGCGCGGATGCCATGACACGCTGCACGACGAAGTCCGGACCGCGCGTTCCATTCATGCTGCCTTGCCAGCCCAGGGTATCGACGGTCCACCGGATCGCCGCGTAGCCTGCGGCGTCGACGTCCGTGATCGTGCGGCCATCACGGGCCCCATACGGGAAGCGGAAGAACGGGAGGGGGTCGCCTCCGGCAGCCTCGATGGTCCTCTGCGCGCTGTTGATCTCGGCAGCGATCTGGGCGTCGGTCAGGGTGGTGAAGTCTGGGTGGGTCATGGAGTGATTTCCAATCCGATGTCCCGCGTTGTAGATCAGCGCCGGGTCGGAGGGGAACTGGTTGACCCAGTCTCCGGTGAGGAAGAACGTACCTGGGACGCCATTGGCTGCGAGGGTGGCGAGGATCGATCGGAGGGCGGCGTCGTTGGCCCCGGCGTCGAACGTGAGCGCGGCAATCTTCTGCGTGGTCGGAATGCGCTCGAGGTCCACGCCCCGGAGCGCTGACGGGAAGCTGGTGTAGACGACCTCGGTCCTGCCACTGGCTGCGTGCCACAGGATCGATCCCTGCTGGAAGTCGTTGCGGCGCCCGCCCGTGATGCCGTACTCGCCGCTGGTCGGGTAGCCGAGCCGGCTGCGCTCCCAACCCAGGACTGCCCACTGGGCCCGGATAGCCCCGTACACCTCGTGGGCTCCGGTGCCGGGGCTCCAGTAGACCGTGCCGCGCTCGAAGTCGTTGTATTGGCCACTGCCGCCGGGAGTGGCGGTCTCGTCGGTGAGCGGGAAGCCCAGGTAGCCGCCCGGTCCGCCGAATGCGAGGTATTCACCGCGGATGGCCCCGTGCACCTCGTGTGCTCCGGTGCCGGGGCTCCAGTAGACCGTGCCGCGCTCGAAGTCGTTGTATTGGCCACTGCCGCCGGGAGTGGCGGTCTCGTCGGTGAGCGGGAAGCCCAGGTAGCCGCCCGGTCCGCCGAATGCGAGGTATTCACCGCGGATGGCCCCGTGCACCTCGTGTGCTCCGGTGCCGGGGCTCCAGTAGACCGTGCCGCGGGCGAAGTCGTTGTATCGGCCCGGCACGCCCGCGGTGGCCGTCTCATCCGCCAGGGGAAAGCCAAAGAACCCGGCGGGGCCGCCCAGTGCGAGATAACGTGCGCGGATGGCCCCGTGCACCTCGTGTGCTCCGGTGGCGGGGCTCCAATAGATCGTGCCGGCGGTGTAGTCCTGGGCGCGACCTCCAGCGATGTCATACGTGCCGCCGATTGCCGCGCCGAGGAATGATGCGCTGCCGCCGAGCTGCTCATAGTGCTGGGCGATCGCGTCGTCGCCGGCCTGCTCAGCGACTATCGAAGACGGAAGGCTCCGGTGCGCAGCCACTGCCGGCGTGGCGGCAACGGGCTGCGCCAATGCGGTGCCCCCAAGACCACCGCCGAGGGCGAGGGCCAAGGCCATTCCGGGAACGGCGAATCGAGACCGGCGCATTGTGGCCCCTTTGAGCTGATCGAGACTTCTGAGCCTTGATCAAGACGCTACACACCAGGGGCGCACCCGGGCAGGACCGGAAGTCCCGAATCGCAACTTCGGGCGCCGGATCTTCCTATTTCAGGAACTTCGATGTCCTGCGGTCAGCCAGAATCTTGCCTTTGGTCTGGCACGTGGGGCAGTACTGCAGGGCCGTGTCCGCGAACGACACCTCCCGGACGGTGTCCCCGCAGACAGGGCAGGGCTGGCCGGCACGGGCGTGCACGCGCATGTGGCTGCGCTTGACGTCCTTAAGGTCCTTGGGAGGCTTGCCGCGGGCCTCTGCCAGCGCTTCGCCCAACACGCTGTGGATGGCGTCGTACAGCACTTGCACGGTGTCCCGGTCCAGGGACTTTGCGGTGGCAAAGGGCGAGATCCGTGCGGCATGCAGGATTTCGTCGCTGTAGGCGTTGCCGATGCCGGCAATGACGCTCTGGCTGCGCAGGAGGCCCTTGATCTGGTGTGAACTGCCGGCCAGGATCTCAGCCAGCATGTCGGCGTCGAACGCCTCGGTAAAAGGATCGGGCCCCAGCGTGGCGATGCCGGGCACCTCCTGCGGATCCCGCACCACATAGACGGCCAGGCTCTTCTTGGTGCCCGCCTCGGTCAGGTCCAGCCCACGGGGCCCCTCGGGGCCCGAGAAGGCACACCGCACCGCTATGAGGCCCTTGCCCATTCGGAGCTGGCTGTCGGCAGGGGAGTCCGTGAAACGCACCCAGCCTGCCCGCGCCAGGTGGAACACCAGCGATATGCCATCCGTGTCGATGCTGATGAACTTGCCGAACCTCCGCACGCCTGACACGGTACGTCCCTCGATCGCGTTGAAGGGCGGATCCGCCGTCTTAAGCACGGCAAAGGAGACGATCTGCAGTTTGGTGACCACGCAGCCCCGCAGTTGTTCATCCAGGAACCCGGCGAGGCCGGCGACTTCAGGCAGTTCCGGCATGGCCTACCCGCCCGGTTCCATGGGTGCTGCACCGATGCTTGCATTCATGGCCCCATCTTGTCAGAAAGCCCCCGTGCCGGCCCCGGCAGTTATGCCTATACTTTCAGCGGCGGCCCGTTTTGCGGGCCCCTTTTGACATTGGCGCGTACCCCGATGAAAGGCCCCCCATGAGCAACATTCCCGAAGACCTGTCCTACACCGCGGAACATGAGTGGGTCACGGCCCCCAATGCCGACGGCGTGGTCCGCGTGGGAATCACCGACTTTGCCCAGGACGCCCTTGGAGATGTCGTTTACGCCCAGATGCCCGAAGTGGGCACAAAGATTACGGCAAACGAAGTGGTGGGCGAAGTGGAGTCCACCAAGAGCGTGAGCGATATTTACGCGCCCGTTTCCGGGGAAGTCGTGGCCCGGAACGACTCGCTGGACAGCGATTCTGCACTGATCAACACTGATCCCTACGGTGATGGCTGGCTCATCGAGGTCAAACTCGCCGAACCTGACGCCGTTGAGTCTTTGCTCAGTGCATCCGAGTACGAACAGCAGGTAGGCTAAAGCTAACCGGTAATTCCGGTCCGGCCCCGCGCCGCAGGCAATGCGTCTCCGCACGTCAAAGCCGGGAACGGGAGCCGGTGCCGGACCTGCTGGCAGGGCCGGCAGAGCAAACGTTGGTTGCGGGTTTGGTGCCCGCAACGTCTAAGAGGAGGAATCCATGGCTGGCCACAGACACAACCCTGCCGATGGGGATTACGGCACGGGTGCGGCTAGGGCGTCGGAGACCACCTCGATCCATCTCACCCCGGTCACCGACGAACCCACCATCACTCCCAGGCTGTCCTCGGACGAGCGCAACTCCGTTGAGGCCCTGCCCGCAGGTTCGGCGCTGCTCGTGGCCCACAGCGGTCCGAACGCAGGTGCCCGGTTCCTGCTGGACTCGGATGTGACCACCGCAGGACGCCACCCGGATGCGGACATCTTCCTGGACGACGTCACGGTGTCGCGCCGCCACGTCGAATTCCGGCGCACCGCGCGCAGCTTCGAAGTGGTGGACAAGAACAGCCTCAACGGCACCTACGTCAACCATGACCGTGTGGACCGCGTCGAGCTGAAGTCCGGCAGCGAAGTCCAGATCGGCAAGTTCCGCCTCACCTTCTACCTGAGCCCTGCCACGGCTGCAGGCCGCAGCTGACCCGGGGACCGCTGCCTGTGGCAATGGCACAACCGGAACGCCGGGGCCCCCAGGTCCTCAACATTGGCGAAGTCCTCGCCCAGCTGAGCGCCGACTTCCCGGGCATGACCGCGTCGAAGATCCGGTTCCTTGAAGAAAAGGGACTCATCAACCCGCGGCGCACTCCTGCCGGCTACCGCCAGTATTCGGATGGCGACGTGGAGCGGCTGCGCTTTGTGCTGGCCCTGCAGCGGGACCAGTACCTGCCCCTGAAAGTCATCAAGGACTACCTTGATGCCATCGACAGGGGAGAGCGCCCGGAGAACCTGCCGCCCGGCGTCGTGGTTTCGCCACGCATCGTCTCCGACGAACTGGCTGCCGAGCTGCAGAACCGCGGCCGGAAGCTCAGTGAGGAGCAGCTCCGCACCGAATCCGGAGCCAGCGTTCCCCTGCTGCAGTCACTCTTGAGTTTCGGCCTCATCAGCCACAGCAACGGCCAGTTCGACGAGCACGCCCTCCAGGTTGCCCGCGCCTGTGTCCAGCTGGAAAGCCACGGCCTGGAACCCCGGCACTTGCGGCCGTTCCAGGCGGCGGCCGAACGGGAATTCGGCCTGGTGGAACGTGCGGTCGCGCCGCTTGCCTCCCGCAAGGACTCGGCATCCCAGGCACGGGCAGCGGAGGCTGCCCGCGAAATCAGCGACCTCTGCCTCACCCTGCACAGGGCCCTGGTGCAGGACCACATCTCACGCATGGACATCTGATGATCGAAGTCGAGATTGTTGGCGTTCGCATCGAACTGCCTTCCAACCAGCCGCTGGTCCTGCTCAAGGAGATGCACGGCGAACGCCACGTGCCCATCTGGATCGGCACCCCGGAAGCCAGCGCCATCGCCCTGGCCCAGCAGGGCGTGGTCCCGCCCCGGCCCATGACCCATGACCTGCTCGTGGACGTTGTGGAGTCTCTGGGCCACTCGGTGGTCAGCGTCAACATCGTGGCCGTGGAGGACAACATCTTCTATGGGCAGTTGCAGTTCGAAAATGGAACTACGGTCAGCTCGCGCGCTTCGGACGCGCTTGCGGTGGCACTGCGCGCCAAGTGCCGGATCTGGTGCGCCGATTCGGTGATGGATGAGGCGGGAGTCCGCATCACCGAACATGACGAGGGGGAGGACGCCGAGCCCGGCCCCACCGTCGATGAGGAGCGCGAACTGCGCCGTTTCCGGGAGTTCCTGGACGACGTGGAACCCGAGGATTTCGACGGCTAAGGTCACGTTAAGGTTAAAGTTAAGCCTGAAACTTTCGACACGCCTCTTCCAAGCCCCGAAGGTCTTTGACCTCGGGACCCGCCGGGCCTAACGTCGAAGTATCAAGTTTCCTTGCTTACGGCAGCCGCGCAGGTCACACTGGAAAGTGCGCCCCGCGGAAAAATTACACGCATGGTCTTCATGCCAATGCAGCCGTATCAGTACCAAGGGAGCGTACGACAAGGAGGATCCAGGTGAGTCCCAAAGGCGAAGCAGGCGGGCTAAAGCAGCCCAAGGCTGGCGTTGCTGTACCCGTAAGTGGTGCCCAGGGCCTCCTGTTCACCGAGGACCTTCCGGTACTGGATGAAGACGCAGGCTACCGCGGGCCTACTGCCTGTAAGGCTGCAGGCATCACCTACCGCCAGCTCGATTACTGGGCCCGTACCGGCCTGGTGGAGCCGGCCGTCCGTGGCGCTGCAGGATCCGGATCCCAGCGGCTGTACGGCTTCCGCGACATCCTGGTGCTCAAGGTGGTCAAGCGGCTCCTCGACACCGGCGTGTCCCTGCAGCAGATCCGTACGGCCGTGGAACACCTGCGCGAGCGCGGGGTGGAGGACCTTGCGCAGATCACGCTCATGAGCGACGGCGCCAGCGTCTACGAATGCACGTCTGCAGATGAGGTCATAGACCTGGTCCAGGGCGGCCAGGGCGTTTTCGGCATCGCGGTTGGGCGCGTATGGCGCGAGGTGGAGGGCAGCCTGGCTTCGCTGCCCAGCGAACACGCCGCGGAGCAATCCTTTCCCGACGATGAACTCAGCAAGCGCAGGGCCGCGCGGAAGATCAGCTGACCCGTAGATCAACGAACCAGGGGCCGTCCTTCATTTGGAGGACGGCCCCTGGACGTTTAAGCGTCGGGTGCGCTGGGAGGTTCTGCCGGCCTGCGGTTCAGCGGGCCCGGCTCCGCAGGCCGCTGCGGGAGGCCATCAGGTTGGATAAAAGGTCGTCAAACAGGCCGGCGGCGGACTTGGCCGAATCCCCGGGCCAGTGGTGGACGGGATGGGCGGCGCCTTGGATCTGCTGCCAGTTGGCCTGTTCCGGAATGCGCGGGCTCAGGAGGAGTTCGCCAAACATGGATTCCATTTCGGCAAGCCGGTAGGTGTGCTCCGACGAGCCGCTCCGGACGCGGTTTGCCACGATCCCGGCCGGCGACAGGTTCGGGGCGAACTCCTGCCTGAAGAGCTGGATTGCCCGCATGGTGCGTTCCGTGCCGGCCACCGAGAACAGGCCGGGTTCGGCAACCAGGGCAACCTTGTCGCTGGCGGCCCAGGCCATGCGCGTCAGGCCGTTGAGGGACGGCGGGCAGTCGATCAGCACCAGCTGGTAGTCGTTGGCGCCGGCAAGCACGGCGGAAAGCCGGCGGAGGTCGCGGCGGCCCAGGTCCGGCCGGTCGTAAATCCCGGTGTAGGCGGAGCCGACGGCGACATCCAGGACGGCGGGCCCGGAACCGTTCGTGGGGGTTCGGTCAGCCCAGCTGCTGCGGACCACGTTCTCCGCCAGTTTTGCCCTGCGGGGGCTCTTGAGCATCCTGCCAATATCCAACTGGTCGCCCGGCTGGACGCCCAGGGCGGTGGTGGCGTCGGCATGCGGATCGAGGTCCACCACCAGCGTGCGTACTCCCGCGGCCAGCGCCGCAGACGCCAATCCTGTGGTGACGGAAGTCTTACCGACTCCACCCTTGAGGCTGCTGATGCTGACTACTTGCACTTGAGAGACCAAAACCTAACGCCGGATGCCGTGTTGGGAGTAATGTTTGCCTCGGCAGAGCCGAAGCCGGGCGGTCCTGCCGCCCTACTCATCATATGTTGATGCGTCGGCGAATCCTGCTTTAACGGGCGTCGGCATGCCACCGACTGTGCTGCCGGGGCGGTTTCCGCCAGCCAGGCTGAAAGCGTTCGGGACATGACGGGAAATTCTGTGACCGTGACCACAAAGATTTGTGTTTGTCCTTGTAGGTCCTAGACACTGTGACCACTCATCGATCCACCCAGCAATGATGCAGGAGAAGTATGTTTTCCAAAGTTCTGGTGGCCAACCGCGGTGAAATCGCGATCAGGGCCTTCCGCGCCGGCTACGAGCTGGGCGCCAAGACCGTTGCCGTTTTTCCCCAAGAGGACCGAAACTCAATTCACCGCCAGAAAGCGGACGAGGCCTACCTGATTGGCCAGGAGGGACACCCCGTCCGGGCATACCTTGACGTGGCGGAGGTGGTACGGGTCGCCAAGGAGTCCGGAGCTGACGCCATCTACCCGGGCTACGGCTTCCTCTCGGAAAACCCGGAGCTGGCACGCGCGGCAAAGGAGGCCGGCATCACGTTCGTGGGGCCGCCCGCCGAAGTGCTGGAGCTTGCGGGCAACAAGGTGGCAGCGCTGAAGGCCGCCCGCGAGGCCGGCGTGCCGGTCCTGAAGTCCAGCGAGCCGTCCAAGGACTTGGATGAGCTCCTTGCTGCGGCCGATGAGATCGGCTTCCCAATCTTCGCCAAGGCCGTTGCCGGCGGCGGTGGCCGGGGCATGCGCCGGGTGGATACCCGCGAGGCCCTGCCCGAAGCCCTGCAGTCAGCCATGCGCGAAGCCGACGCCGCCTTCGGTGACCCCACCATGTTTCTTGAGCAGGCAGTCCTCCGGCCGAGGCACATCGAAGTGCAGATCCTGGCGGACGCCGAAGGCAACGTCATGCACCTGTTCGAGCGTGACTGTTCCATCCAGCGGCGGCACCAGAAGGTCATCGAGATCGCTCCCGCCCCCAACCTGGACGACAACATCCGGCAGGCCCTCTACCGGGACGCCGTGAAGTTCGCCCAGGCATTGAAGTATGTCAACGCCGGTACGGTCGAGTTCCTCGTCGACACCGAGGGTGAGCGGGCCGGCCAGCACGTCTTCATCGAAATGAACCCGCGCATCCAGGTGGAGCATACGGTAACCGAGGAAGTCACGGACGTGGACCTGGTCCAGGCCCAGATGCGGATCGCCTCCGGCGAGACCCTCGCCGATCTTGGCCTCTCCCAGGACACGGTCAGGCTTCGCGGCGCAGCCCTCCAGAGCCGCATCACCACGGAGGATCCCGCCAACGGCTTCCGCCCCGACGTCGGAAAGATCACCGGGTACCGCTCGGCCGGCGGCGCGGGTGTCCGGCTTGACGGCGGCACGGTGTACTCCGGGGCCGAGATCAGCCCGCACTTCGACTCCATGCTGGTGAAGCTCACCTGCCGCGGCAGGGATTACCCCACTGCCGTTGCCCGCGCCCGCCGTGCCCTGGCCGAGTTCCGCATCCGTGGCGTCTCCACGAACATCCCCTTCCTCCAGGCTGTGCTGGACGATCCCGACTTCATCGCCGGAGATGTGGCCACCAACTTCATCGACCAGCGCCCGGAGCTGCTCAAGGCCCGGGTATCCGCCGACCGCGGCACCAAGCTCCTCACCTGGCTGGCCGACGTCACCGTGAACAAGCCCAACGGCGACCTGACCGTGCATTCGGATCCCGCGCACAAGCTGCCCGACGTCAAGGACAGGCAGGCAGGACCCGGTTCACGGCAGAAGCTCCTTGAACTGGGGCCGGAAGGCTTCGCCAAGGCATTGCGTGAGCAGAATGCCGTCGCCGTCACCGATACCACTTTCCGCGACGCGCACCAGTCCCTTCTGGCCACCCGCGTCCGCACCCGCGACCTCGTAGCCGCGGGCCCCGCTGTTACGGCGCTCATGCCGCAGCTGCTGTCCGTCGAGGCGTGGGGCGGTGCCACCTATGATGTGGCGCTGCGCTTCCTGGGCGAGGACCCCTGGGACCGGCTGGCAGCCCTGCGCCAGGCCATGCCCAACGTCTGCATCCAGATGCTGCTGCGCGGCCGCAACACGGTGGGCTACACGCCGTACCCGGAAGAAGTCACGGAGGCCTTCGTCAACGAGGCCGCCGCCACCGGCATCGACATCTTCCGCATCTTCGACGCCCTGAACGACGTCAACCAGATGGCTCCAGCCATCCGCGCAGTCCGTGCCACCGGCACCGCCGTGGCGGAAGTGGCGCTGTGCTACACGGGCAACCTGCTGGACCCGGAAGAGAAGCTCTACAATCTGGACTACTACCTTGGGCTGGCGCAGAAGATCGTCGACGCCGGGGCCCACATCCTGGCCATCAAGGACATGGCCGGGCTGCTGCGCCCCGCTGCCGCTGCGAAGCTCGTTGCGGCGCTCCGTGAGCGCTTCGACCTGCCGGTCCACCTGCACACCCACGACACCGCGGGCGGCCAGCTGGCCACCCTGCTGGCTGCTGTCGACGCCGGCGTGGATGCCGTGGACGTGGCCTCCGCATCGCTGGCCGGCACCACCAGCCAAGTGTCGGCGTCGGCCCTTGTTGCTGCCCTGGCCCACACGCCGCGCGATACCGGCCTCAACCTGGACGCCGTCAGCTCGCTCGAGCCGTACTGGGAAGCGGTCCGACGCGTCTATGCCCCCTTCGAGTCGGGCCTGCCCGGCCCCACTGGCCGGGTGTACAAGCACGAGATCCCGGGCGGCCAGCTGTCCAACCTGCGCCAGCAGGCCATGGCCCTGGGCCTGGGGGAGCGGTTTGAAGCGATCGAGGACATGTACACCGCCGCCGACCGCATCCTGGGCCACCTGGTGAAGGTCACGCCGTCCTCCAAGGTGGTGGGTGACCTCGCCCTGCACCTGGTGGGCCTCAACGCCGATCCTGCGGACTTTGAAGCGAACCCGCAGAACTACGACATTCCCGACTCAGTCATCGGCTTCCTCTCCGGCGAGCTCGGTGATCCTCCCGGAGGCTGGCCCGAGCCCTTCCGCACCAAGGCCCTGCAGGGCAGGAGCGTGAAGGTGCGCGACGTCGAGCTGAGCGCCGAGGACAGCGCCGCGTTGAAGTCCGATTCGAAGACCCGCCAGCACACGCTGAACCGGCTGCTCTTCGACGGCCCCACCAAGGACTACCTGAAGAGCGTGGAGACGTACGGCAACATCTCCGTCCTGGATACCCGTGACTACCTGTACGGCCTCCAGCGCGGCACCGAGCACGAGATCCAGCTGGAGCGCGGTGTCCGCCTCATCGCCTCCCTGGAAGCCGTCTCGGAGCCGGACGAAAAGGGGATGCGCACCGTCATGTGCACCCTCAACGGCCAGTCCCGCCCCGTGGTGGTGCGTGACCGGTCCGTGGTGAGCAACGTCAAGGCCGCCGAAAAGGCCGACCCCGCCCAGCCCGGCCAGGTGGCCGCACCGTTCGCCGGCGCCGTTACCGTCACGGTCAAGCCCGGGGACACGGTCAACGCAGGTGACACCGTGGCGACCATCGAGGCCATGAAGATGGAAGCATCCATCACGACGCCGGTAGGCGGCAAGGTTTCCCGCCTCGCCATCTCCGCCGTCGAGCAGGTCCAGGGTGGAGACCTGCTCCTCGTCATCGAGCAGTAAGAAGTTCCAGACACAACGAAAGGGTCCTCCCAAGGCGGGAGGACCCTTTCGTTGTTGTGATCAGGGACGCGGGGCGGAGTACATCTCTTCGATGACCGTTTCGAAGTCCTTCATTACCTGGGCCCTCTTCACCTTCATGGATGGGGTCAGGTGGCCGGAGGCTTCGGTGAAGTCGGCGGGGACGATGCGGAAGGACTTGATGGCCTCAGCCTGGGAAACTGACGTGTTGGCTGCGGTGATCAGGTCCTGGACTGCAGCCTTAACCACGGGGTTTTGTGCTGCCTGCTCCAGCGTGGTGTCTGCGGGAAGGCTGTGGCGCTGGAGCCAGCCCGGCAGGGCTTCCTGGTCCAGGGTGACCAGGGCCCCGATGAAGGGCCTGTTATCCCCTACCACCAGCACCTGCGACACCAAGGCGTCAGCCCGGATCTGGTCTTCGAGCAGGGCGGGAATGACGTTCTTGCCGCCGGCCGTGACGATGATTTCCTTCTTGCGGCCGGTGATCCAGACGAAACCCTCGTCATCCAGCCGGCCGATGTCGCCGGTATGGAACCAGCCGTCAGTGAAGGCTTCCGCGGTAAGGTCATCCCGCTGGTAGTAGCCCCGCATGACGCAGACTCCCTTGGCCAGGATTTCGCCGTCGTCGGCAATCTTCACTGCGTTACCCGGCAGCGGCTTGCCCACCGAGCCGATCTTGATCCGCGATGGGGTGTTCACGGTGATGGGGGCGGTGGTTTCGGTGAGGCCGTAGCCTTCCAGCACCTGCAGGCCGATGCCCTGGAAGAAGTGCCCCAGCCGCTCGCCCAGGGGGCCGCCGCCGGACACCGCGTGTGCCACGTGTCCACCCATGGCGGCACGCAGCTTGCCGTAAACCAGCTTGTCAAACAGCGCATGCCGCAGCTTCAGGCCCAGCCCCACCCGTCCGTCCTGCCGCGCCTTGGAGAAGGCGATGGCGGTTTCGGCGGCGCGGTGGAAGATGGCGCCCTTGCCGCCGTCCTCGGCTTTGGTCAGCGCGGAATTGTAAACCTTCTCGAAGACCCGGGGCACGGCCAGGATGAATGTCGGTTCGTAGCTCTGCAGGTCGGCCAGGAGGTTTTTGATATCCGGGGTGTGGGCCACCGTGGTTCCGGCTGCCATGGCCAGGACCGAGATGAATCGGGCGAACACATGGGCCAGGGGCAGGAACATGATGGTTTTGGCGTTCTCGTGGACAATTTCGCCGATGATGGCCAAGGCGTTGTCCGACAGTTCCACGAAGTTGCCGTGCGTGAGCTCGCAGCCCTTGGGCCGTCCCGTGGTTCCGGAGGTGTAGATGATGGTGGCCACGTCGTGGAGTCCTGCTCCGCTGCGGCGGGACTCGAGCTCTTCGTCGCTGACATCGCGGCCTGCTTCGCGGAGGCTGTCCAGGCCCGTCCCCTCGAGCTGCCACACGTGCTGCACCGCTGTGAGGCCCTCGGCGGTGACGGCCTGGCGGATGACGTTCTCGTGGTGGGCGGATTCGCCGAAAGCGGCAACGGCACCGGAGTCCCCAAGGTTCCAGGCGACCTGGGAGGGGGAGGAGGTCTCATAGATGGGAACAGAAACCGCACCGGCGAACCAGATGGAGAAGTCCACCAGGGACCACTCGTAGCGGGTGCGGGACATGATGCCCACCCGGTCCCCGGCGCCCACTCCGCTGGCGATCAGGCCCTTGGCAAGCGCCCTGACGTCAGCGAGGAACTCCGTGGCGGGGACGTTGCGCCAGGAACCCGCCGGGTCGAGGCGGGAAAACAGTGCCGGGTTGCTGGGCTTGGCCGCCTGCCGCAACACCAGGTCGGTGATGTTGGTTTCCGGCGGGACAACAACCAGGGGCGGAACACTGAATTCGCGCACTATAGCTCCTTTGATATCTGAAGTCCCGCGCAGGGGGTTGCCTAAAGACTAATACCCCGGACGGAACAGTGCAGTATATAAACCTACTGGCGAGTAACTTAGCCGTCAATGCACGTCGTGTGTGGGCCATATGTCAAGACAATCTTGCCGCCCGCTTAGAATGGTGGACTATGTACGGACCGTTGCCCGGCGATCAGGCCGGCCCCCTGAAAAGACCCGCCCCCTGGCGCCGCCGTCCCGCCAGCTACCGTGCCGGACAGCTCCATGGCGGGACCGGTGGACACCTCCGCCTGGGCCGCAAGGGATTGGCCATCGGGATAGATATTGGGGGAACGAAGGTAGCCGCGGGCGTGGTGGACGCCGAAGGCCGGATCCTTAATGAGGCACGCCGCTCCACCCCCGGGACGGATCCCCGTGCTGTGGAACAGGTCATCGTGGAACTGGTGGAGGAGCTCAGCCAGGGGCACCGCATCTGGTCGGTGGGCATCGGCGCCGCCGGGTGGATGGACCTGGCCGGCGGCACCGTCCTCTTCAGCCCGCACCTGGCCTGGCGCAACGAGCCGCTGCGTGCGAACCTCCAGCGGCTCCTCCGCCGGCCGGTACTCCTGACCAACGACGCCGATGCGGCAGCCTGGGCTGAGTGGCGCTTCGGTGCCGGCCAAGGAGAGGACCGGCTGGTCTGCATCACGCTGGGCACCGGTATTGGCGGTGCAATGGTGATGGACGGCAGGGTGGAGCGCGGCCGGTTCGGCGTGGCAGGGGAGTTCGGCCACCAAATCATCATGCCGGGCGGGCACCGGTGCGAATGCGGCAACCGCGGATGTTGGGAACAGTATGCGTCGGGCAATGCCCTGGGCCGCGAAGCGAGGCTGCTGGCCCGGTCCAACTCCCCGGTGGCGCAGGACCTGCTGGCAGCGGTGCATGGACATCCGGAAGCCATTACCGGCGCCATCGTCACCGAGCTGGCACTGGCCGGCGACCGCGCCTCCCGCGAGCTGATCGAGGAAGTCGGCGAATGGCTTGGACTTGGGCTCGCCAATCTGGCGGCAGCCCTGGATCCGGGCCTCTTCGTGATCGGCGGCGGCCTCTGCTCAGCTGGCGACCTGCTGGTGGAACCCGCCCGCAAAGCCTTCGCCCGGAACCTGACGGGCCGTGGCTTCCGCCCGGCTGCCGGAATCGAGCTTGCTGCACTGGGCCCTAGCGCGGGGCTCATTGGGGCGGCGGACCTTTCGCGGGTCAGCAGCCGCGTCCGCAGCTGACCACCGCCTGCTGACACGGCGGGCGACGACTTCGTTGACCACGACTTAGTCGACGACGACGGCGGGCCCGGGGGCGCTACACCCTGGCGCCGTCGTCGTCCCCGTTCTTTTCCTGCGGCAGCTTCATGATCAGGTACACCGTCCCAAGGACGAACGCGGCAACGATGCCGACGATGGCCAGCAGGGGCGCCGTGCGCCAGAACATCGCCGACAACAGCAGCGCCACGGGGCCGCCCACGGCACCGAGCCAGGCCAGCATGGTCAGCGGCTCGGTGCCGGCCAGGCTGGGCGGTTCCTCCGGCACGAACTCTTCGTCGCCATCGTCCACCTCATAGTCCCGGGGACCCTCCGGGGCCCCGCCTGCACCCTGGCCGTCCTCCCCTCCTGCCCCCGCCTGGCGTTCCGCCGGGGACGGCTCGGCAGGGGCAGTCCCCGCCAGACCCAACGGATCGAAGTCGCGGAAGGAGGGAGCCCCCGGTGTTTCCGGGCCAGCTTCCGTCCCGGTGGCCGGCTTTTCCCCGGCGCCCGGGGTGTCGGGGCGTATTGCCACCGTGTCTGACTCAAGCCGTGCCACCAGGTCCAGCCATACGGCGTCGTCCTGGTTGGCCCCCTGGTCAGGCTGTTCCGAGTCAGGCCTGTTCACCGCGCACCTCCTGTCCTGATCCTGCAGGGCTGGCCGTCGTTTGCTTCAGCACGCGCCGGATAAAGTCCACCGAACCCTCGAAGATGCGGTCGGCGTCGTTGTCCAGGGTGGCCACGTGGTAGCTGTTCTCGAGCCGGACCACCTCCAGGGGAGCGTGTACCAGCCCGCGCCGCAGGACGTCCATGCTGGAGTCGGACACGACATGGTCCACGGTGGACCGGTAAACCTGGACGGGCGCCGTGACCCGGGGAAGGAGCCGGACGGTGTCCTTGAACATTTTGTTCAGTTCATGGGCCGCGGCCACGGGCGTACGGGCGTAGGCGCCTTCATCCATGCCCGCTTTCAGGATGTCGTTGCCGATGGACGGGGTACTCTTCAGCACCAGTTTGAGCAGTCCGGCCAACGGTGCCCTGGGATCGTCAATCACCAGGCCTGGGTTCACCAGCAGCACACCGGCCACGGGGCGGGTGGCGGCAAGGCGCAGGGCGAGGGCGCCGCCCATGCTCAGGCCGGCCGCGAAAACCTGGTCGCATTCAGCATCCAGTTCCAGGAAGGCATCATCCAGGGCGCCGTGCCATTGCTGCCACCGGGTGCGTGCAAGATCCTGCCACGTGGTCCCATGCCCGGGCAGCAAAGGCATCCTGACGGCGAAGCCGGCAGCGGCGAATGCCAGGGCCCAGGCGCGAAGGCCATGCGGGCTTCCCGTGAAGCCGTGGGACAGCACTACTCCCGTTCGCGGCCCTTCTCCGCTGAAGGCGCTGCTGAACGGGCTGTGGTCCGGACCGGACGTCATGGCGTCTCCAAAGTAGTGGTGCGGCGGGCATGGGCGGCGAAGAATTCGTCCGACCCCGCGAAGATGGCGGGCGCGTCAACGTCCAGAGTAGCCACATGTCCGCTGCTGGCAAGCTCTTCCACCGCCGCGAGGTTCGCGCCCAACCCCTTCCGCAGCAGGGCCAGGGAGGTGGGCGGCACCACGGCATCGGTGCGCGACTTGAAAACCTGGACGGGAGCATTCACGCTGGGCAGGCCGCGCACGGCTGCGCGGAACAGTTTCTTCAGCTCGTGCACCGCGGACAGCGGAGTCAGAGAGTAGTCGCCGTCATCGGTTGCGGGGGCGCCGGTCTGGTCCTCCTGGAGGGGAACGGTGGTGCGCTGGACATATTTAAGCAGGCCGATGATCCGCACCCGCCAGTCGTAGAAGCTCAAGCCCGGGTTCACCACGCTGACCCCGGCCACTGGATGGCGGGCAGCGGCAAGCAGTGCGATGGCCCCGCCCATCGACAGGCCGGCGGTGAAGCAGGCGTCCGTCCGGCCGGCGAGGTCGAGGAAGGCCTTTTCGTAGCTGCGGTACCAGTCCTTCCAGCCAGTCGAGGCGAGCTGGCGCCAGTCCGTACCGTGCCCCGGGAGAAGGGGGACGGTGACGGCGTACCCCAAGTCCGCAAGGTGCTGCGCCCACGGCATGATGCTCAGCGGGCTGCCCGTAAATCCATGGCACAGGGCCACCCCGATGCGGGCATTAACACCGTGGCCTGGATAGCTGAAAGCGGCCGGACGGGGCGGAATGCTGCTTTCAGTCATGACTCCATCGTGTCACTGTTCCACCCAAATCTCACTAGAGTAGGGTTGCATTGAATCGCTGGCCAGGCCCGACGCGGGGACTGGAAGCTGCCTTCCGGAGAGGTTCACCACGTGTTCTATTGGGTCATGAAAAGGATCTTCCTCGGTCCGGTGATCAAGCTGCTTTTTCGGCCCTGGGTTAAAGGCCTGGACAACATCCCGGCGCAGGGAGCCGCCATCATCGCCTCAAACCACCTGTCATTCTCCGATTCGATTTTCATGCCGCTCATGGTGCGCCGCCCGGTGGTCTTCCTTGCAAAGTCTGAGTACTTCACGGGGACGGGAATCAAGGGCAGGCTGACGGCGGCGTTCTTCCGCCTCACCAATCAGCTGCCCATGGACAGGTCCGGCGGCGCGGCTTCCGCGGCGTCCTTGAACGCGGGAATGGAAGTGCTCAGCGCAGGCGGACTGCTGGGTATCTACCCCGAGGGCACGCGGAGTCCCGACGGGCGGCTGTACCGCGGCAAGGTGGGCGTGGCCAGGCTTGCGCTGCAGGCGGGAGTCCCCGTCATTCCCGTTGCCATGATCGGCACCGACAAGGTCCAGCCCATAGGCAAACGGCTGCCCAATATCCGCAGGATCGGCATGATCTTCGGCGAACCCCTGGACTTCAGCCAGTACCGGGAGCAGGCCGAGGACAGGACGGTCCAGCGCAAGGTCACCGATGAGATCATGTCCAGCCTGCTGCGACTCTCGGGGCAGGAGTACGTGGACGAATACGCGGCCGTGGTGAAGCTTCGGCTCGCCGGCAAGCCTGTGGAGCCCCGCGCGGCAGCTGAGCCCTTGGCGGCCCCAGTGGCAGCCGAGGGAGAATTCGTGCAGGACAACGCCGCCGGCAGTCCGGCCGCCGGGCCTCATGGCGTGGAGGACGACGCCGGCACAACAGCCGCCGGGTAACGGAACCTTCCAGGGGCACAGCCCGGTTGTGACGGGGGGAGCCGGCAGCGTGACGGCCCGGTGCCCTCCGGCGCCGCCCTGCCGGTAGTCTTGGAGGGTGACTGAGCTATCTGCAAAACCCGCATTTTCGCTGTCCAGCACCGCCCAGAGCGGAGCAGCCAACTATCCCGGACTGGACCACTGGCGGGACCTTCCCATCTCGCAGCAGCCAAGCTGGCAGGACCGGGAAGTTTTTGATGCGTCCGTGAAGGAGTTGTCCGTCCTTCCGCCGCTGGTATTCGCAGGCGAAGTGGACGTGCTTCGTGAGCGGCTGGCCGCTGCTGCCCAGGGCAAGGCGTTCCTGCTGCAGGGCGGCGACTGCGCGGAAACCTTCGAGGCCGCCACGGCGGACAAGATCAGCGCCCGTGTCAAGACCATCCTCCAGATGGCCGTGGTCCTCACCTACGGTGCGGCCATGCCCGTCATCAAAATGGGGCGGATGGCAGGCCAATTCGCCAAGCCCCGTTCCTCCAATGACGAAACCCGCGACGGCGTAACCCTGCCCGCCTACCGCGGCGACATAGTCAACGGGTACGAGTTCACCCCTGAGTCCCGCGGCCACGACGCCTCCCGGATGCTGCGTGCCTACCACACCTCCGCATCCACGCTGAACCTCATCCGGGCCTTCACCCAGGGTGGCTTTGCCGACCTTCGCTCCGTACACCAGTGGAACAAGGGGTTCACCGAGAACCCCGCGCACGCCCGCTACGAATCGCTGGCCAGGGATATCGACCGTGCCATCAAGTTCATGGCCTCCTGCGGCGCCGACTTCGAGGCCCTCAAGCGCGTCGAGTTCTTCGCAAGCCACGAGGCCCTGCTGCTGGATTACGAACGGGCCCTGACCCGCATCGACTCCCGCACCGGATTCCCCTACGACACCTCCGCGCACTTCCTGTGGATCGGGGAGCGCACCCGCGAACTGGACCACGCCCACGTCGACTTCCTGTCGCGCGTGCGCAACCCCATCGGCGTCAAGCTTGGCCCGTCCACCACAGGCGATGACGCCCTGCGCCTGATCGACAAGCTGGACCCGGACCGCGAGCCCGGCCGCCTCACATTTATCACCCGCATGGGCGCCGGCAACATCCGCGAAAAGCTGCCGGCCGTCGTCGAGAAGGTCACTGCCTCCGGCGCGCAGGTCCTGTGGGTCACCGACCCCATGCACGGAAACACTGTCACCTCGCCCAACGGCTACAAGACACGCAATTTCGACGACGTCATCGACGAGGTGCGCGGGTTCTTCGAGGTGCACCACGGCCTGGGCACGGTGCCTGGTGGCCTCCACGTGGAGATGACCGGCGACGATGTGGCGGAATGCCTCGGCGGCGCGGACCCGATCGACCAGGATGCGTTCCTGGACCGTTACGAGTCTGTCTGCGATCCGCGGCTGAACCACATGCAGTCACTCGAAATGGCCTTCCTGGTGGCTGGCGCCCTCGCCAAGCACTAGCAAGAGCATTCGAACAGAGCGCTGAAAGGCGCGGCCGGAACTCTTCCGGCCGCGCCTTTTGCGGGCCCAGCGCTCTTTAGACCACGGTCAGGGTCACGGTTGAGCCCTCCGGAACTTCCTTGTTCACCGGGCTCTGGTCCCGGACTGTGCCGAAAAAGCCACCGAGGATGTTGTTCACTTTGACGTCGAAGCCCAACTCCTTCAGTTGCTTACGGGCATCCTCTACCTGTCTGCCAATGAAACTGGGAACATTCACCATTTTGGGGCCCTTGGAGATGGTCAAGGTGACCGTTCCGCCCCTGGTCAGCGTCCCGTTGGCCGGGGACTGGCTGGCCACGTCCCCCTCCGGGACGTTCCGGTCGAAAACCTCATCCGGGGCCACCCGGGCAGTAAGGCCTGCGGCCTCGATGGCCGCCACGGCGTCATCCTCGGACTTTCCGATGACGGATGGAACTGCAATCGGCTGAGGGCCCTTGGAAACCGCAATGGCCACGGGCGTGCCGTGGCGTGCGGGGCTGCCGGCTGCAGGGTCCTGCGACAAGACGATCCCGGCCGCCGCATCCTCGTCGAACTTCTCGGACACAGTGCCCAGCGCCATCTGCGCCGCGTTCAGGGAACTCTTTGCTTCGTCCAGCGTGCCGCCGGTGAGGTTCGGCAGGGGAAACAGCTGTGGACCCTTCGAGACCAGCAGGGAGATGGGCTGGAACTTCCGGATCTCGGTCCCCGCAGCCGGCTCACTGCCCACCACGAGCCCGGTGGGCACCTCGTCGTCGAACACATCGCTCGTGGTGGAACGGAAACCCACCCCGCTCAGCACCTGCTGGGCCTGGGCCACCGTTTTGTTAGCTACTGCAGGTACGGCGGCGGCAGCGCCGGGACCCATGCCGAAAAACCATCCGGCACCAGTGGCCAGGAGGGCGGCGATGAGCAGGACCAGGACCCAGAGGACGCCGCGGCGCCGGGGATTGCCCTGCCGCAGGGTGCGCACCGGGGTGGCAGCGGCCACGGCCCGGAGCTTTTCGTCTTCCTTGTCGGCACGGCGCTGGGCCCGCTTTCCCAGCCGGGGCGGCGGGGGAGACCAGCCGCTGTCGGAATCGTCGTCGTCGGGCAGTGCCAGTCCGGGCCGCAGGTGGTAGGCCACCTGGGCGGTTGGAGCCTGGGCGTTGGATACCTTGTCCTGGGCCGGCGCGAAGTGAGCGGGCGGGTAAGGCGGCGCAGCGGGCCGCGAAGGCGGCAGCACGGTTGTCGGATTGCTGGCGCGTGCCAGGACCTCGGTGTGGTGCTGGGACGCGGGACCACCGGCTGCGGGCGGCAGCAGGTCAAGTTCCGCATCCGTGAGGTGGGTCCGGATGTGCCGCAGTTCCTGAAGCAACGCGTTGCCGTCCACCGGCCGGTTCTCGGGATCATTGGCGGTGCACCACTGCACCAGTTCGTCCACCTCGCCTGCCAGTCCGGGTACCTGGTCCGACGGCGGACCCACCGTCCCGTTGACGTGCTGGTAGGCCACCTGGATGGGCACCTCGCCCTCGAACGGCTGCCGGCCCGTCAGCATTTCATACAGCATGATCCCCACGGAATAGACATCGCTGCGTGCGTCCGCCGGCTTGCCCAAAACCAGTTCCGGTGAAATGTAGGCAACCGTGCCGATCAGCGCTCCGGTGCTGGTTGAGCTGGTGACGGCTCGGGCCAGGCCAAAGTCACCGATCTTGATCCTGCCGTCATCGGCAATCAGGACATTTTCGGGCTTCACGTCGCGGTGGATAAAACCCGCTGCGTGCGCAGCACCCAGTCCCTCCACGACGGGATCAATAAGTGCCAACGCAAGCCTGGGCGGCAGGGCGCCCCTGTCCCGGATGACATCCCGGAGCGTATGGCCCCTGATGTATTCCATGACAAGGTAGGCCGTGGTGCCGTCGTTGCCCTGGTCCAGCACGCCCACCACGTGGGGATGCGACAGCCGGGCAGCGGCCTTTGCTTCCCTGCCCAGCCTGCCCAGGAAGTTTTCGTCAGCAGCAAGGTGGGGGTGCAGCACTTTCAATGCCACTTCGCGGTCCAGCCTCTGGTCCACGGCCAGATAGACCGTGGACATGCCGCCGCGGGCAAGCCTGGAGGTGACTGCGTAGCGGTTGTCTACCAGCGTCCCTACAACGGGGTCCGACACGTCTTCCTGCACCTTATGATCCTAATCCCGCAGCAAAACGCGTCCGCAACGAATGCGGGTCCGAACCGGTAACGGTTCGGACCCGCATTACTGCAATCGTCAGTGGCTTACCTGAAGTTCTTCTGGTGGGCCTTGATCGCGGCAACATACGCCTTGGTGTCGTCGTACATGCCGTACTTGCTCACCGAGTACTGGCCCTGGTAGTAACCCGCGATCGCGCTGTCCTGGTCCTTGCTGGTGGCCAGCAGTTGCCGAATGATGGCCACGCCGGCTGCTGCATTGTCGTACGGGTCCAGCAGGTTCAGCTTCCGTCCCACCAGGTCCGATGCCCACTGTCCGGAGCTGGGAATGACCTGCATAGTGCCGATTGCGTTCGCCGGCGACACCGCGCGCTGGTTGAAACCGGACTCCTGGAAGGCAAAGGCAAGGGCCAGGGAAGTGTCCACACCCATGCGCCGTGCGGTGTCGGCAACGATGTTCTTCATTTCCTCCCGCGAGGGCACGGGTGAAGCATTCAGCAGGGCCTTGTTCTCATTGGCCGAGCTGACAACAGCTGCCGGGTAGCTGAATCCGAGGAACGAGCTGGGCACCAGGGGAGCCGCGGCCGGCTGCGGCGCCGCGGGCTGCTGGGCCTGCTGCCCGGAGCCGCCGGGGATGACCAGTTTGCTGCCCGGGTAAATGATGCTGGTCATGCCCAGCTTGTTGGCAGACAGCAGGTCCGGCAGCTTTACTCCGTGGCGGGATGCGATGGCCGAGAGTGTGTCACCGGCTTTGATGGTGTAGGACCCCGTTGCGGGTGCCGATGTGTTGGCCAGGGCGGGTGCAGGTGCTGGTGCCGCCGGCGCGGGAGCTGCCGGCGCCGAGCCGCCGCCCACCTTGATCTTCTGTCCCGGATAGATGATGGAACGCATGGACAGGTTGTTCCAGGTGAAGACATCCGACAGCGACACGTTGTGCCTGGCAGCGATGGCGCCCAGGGTGTCGCCGGATTTCACTGTGTAGGTTGCCCCGGCGCCGGGTGCCGGAGCTGCAGGGGCAGCGGCGGCTGCAGGCGCGGGTGCGGCGGGAGCGGGTGAGCCGGACAGCTTGAGCTTCTGGCCGGGGTAAATGATGGTGTTGGCCTGCAGGTTGTTCAGCTTGAGGATCTCACCCGTCTCCAGGCCGAAACGGCCGGCGATACCGCTGACTGTGTCGCCGCGGACAATCGTGTACTCGGCTGGGGCTGCCGGCTGGGCCGGCTGGAAAGCTGCCGGAATGGTGGTGGAGACAACAGAAGCGGGGATCACGGTGCCCGCGGCCTTCGCCTCGGCCTGGGCCTTCATTGCCGCTGCCAGGCTGCTGGGAATGCTCCGCGCGGGCTGCTGCGCTGCAGCCGGCTGGGCCAGAGCAAGGGATGACAGGACGACCGCTGGCAGTGCCGCGGTGGTGGCGGCAATCATCGGCAGACTCGGCTTGGGGGGCTGCTTGGGCGAGCGGGACATCGTCATCGGAAAGAATCCTCTTCTCAACTGCGGGTGCGGACGCGGACGGGGATGCCGCTGTCAATCTTGATACTACTGTGACTTAAGTTATTCGTGTTACAACTGTGATGAATGTGAATCTCTCATGAATTTGCGATTAGCACAAGAAATTCCTGATTCTGTGCAATGCCTTCATTTCGGGAGTGTCCGCAGGCCAGGAGCGGAATGAATTGCCTCGACTAGGCGCCGGGCCGGGCTGCATGGCAACCTTGATCCGTGAGTAATGTAGAAAACCTGGTGGGCGAGTGGTTGCCACTGCCCGACGTCGCCCGTTTATTGGATGTTTCCATCACTAAGGTCCATAGCCTCATTGATGAGCGTGCCCTGGTGGCACTACGGGTGGGGGAACGGAAGATCCGGTCTGTTCCCGCCGAATTCATCCAGGACGGCCAGGTAGTGGACAGCCTTAAGGGCACCATTGTGGTGCTGGCCGACGCCGGCTACTCGGATGAGGACCTTATTGTCTGGCTGTTTACGGCCGACGAGTCATTGCGCGGCCGCCCCATTGACGCGCTGCGGGAAGGCCGCAAGACCGAAATCAGGCGCAGGGCCCAGACCCTGGCCTGGTAAACCGCAGCTTCAGGAGGCTCGGCTGACAGCAGCTTCAGCCAGCTTCCGAAGCGCAATTTTGGGCAACTCCTCCAACGGAAGCCCATCAAGTGCCTCGAATGCTGCAGCGCCGAACTCACTAATAAGGACTTCGGTGGCCTGCAACGCTCCGGAATCCTCGATGATGCGCCGGATTTCCAGGATGTCAGCGTCCGACAGGTCGGGGCTGCCCAGGCTCGCATCAATGAATGCGGACTCTTCCGGGGTGGCCTGATCCAGTGCGAGGGCCACCAGGACAGTACGTTTTCCTTCGCGCAAATCATCGCCGGCCGGCTTGCCGGTGGTGAGCGGATCCCCAAACACGCCAAGGACGTCATCGCGGAGTTGGAAGGCCTCGCCGAGCGGAAGGGCGAAAGCCGAATAGCCGCGGAGCAGTTCATTCGACGCTCCGGCCAGGGCTCCGCCCAGGGCCAGTGGGTGCTCGGTGGAGTATTTGGCGCTCTTGAACCGGATGATGGACTGCGCCCTGCCGACCGCTCCCGCCCGGTCCCGGACAGGTCCCGCCACTTCCTCCAGGATGTCCAGGTACTGGCCGGCCATGACCTCTGCTCGCATCAGGTTGAAAATCAGCCTCGCCCTGCTTCCGGAGGCGGCCCGTTCACCGATGTCGGTAAACGCCTCCTCGCTGAAGGACAGGCAAAGATCGCCCGCAAGGATGGCGGCCGCCTGGCCGAACCGTTCGCTGTCCAGTGCCCAGCCCTGGGACGTGTGCAACTCGCTGAAGCGCCGGTGGACGCTGGGACCGCCGCGGCGGGTGTCCGAGCGGTCGATGATGTCGTCATGGATCAGTGCGGCGGCCTGGAACAGCTCAAGCGCAGCGCCGGCTGTGACAACCTGGCTAGCCCCGGCCTCGCCCCCTGCGCCGCGCCAGCCCCAGTAGCACATCAGGGCGCGGAGGCGCTTGCCGCCGGTGACGAGGTTGGAGATGGAACCCATGATTGGTTCGATGTCCGGGGAGATGCCGGACATTACTGACTGCCGCGCGGTCAGGAATCCCGTGAGCTCGCCTGCCACGCCTGCCACGAAGTCGGCTTGTTCATTCCGTAGCTGCTCCGCTGCCGTCACTTGGCTGACTCAGCTGCCACGTTGGCGCCGATGGTGAACGTGGAAACGCCCGCGGCTTCGACCACCGAGAGGTTTACGGTCTCGTTGTCACCGCGGACGAAATCCTTGGAAGCCACCCCGCCCACCTTGTCGCCGGGAACGGCCTTGAAACCCTGGCCTTCCAAGGCCTTCGTATAGAAGTCAAGGACCGAAGCGGTAGGGGCCGTGACCGTCCCGACCAGGGCAGCGGTGGAGGGTGTGGAGGCCTTGTCGAAGCTGCTGGACACGACTGTTGCCCCGGTCATCAAGGGGAGGAGTTGCTGCGGAAAGCCGGCCACCACCGCGCCGACAGTCGCGGAAGTATTGGGCGACGCCGACGGACTGGGGGAAGCCGTGAGGGTGGACTGGGTGGCAGCAGGGGGTGCGGACTGGGAAGGCTCTGCCTGTCCGGAGGGGGTCTGGCTGCAGGCGGCCAGGGCCAGCACCGCCGCAGCGGCAAGCGCGGCCAAGCCTGCTGGCTTGAAGTTTCCAATAGCCGTCACAGAGACTTTCCTCCTGGTGTTGTTGGCAAAATCAGCCTCCAGTTTAGCCAGCCTCCGCTGCGCTCCCGACAAACAGCAGAGTCCCATAAGCCGATAGGATTGCAGCCGTGGGGCCCGCAGGTACGAACCGACCATCGGCCGCGCGCCCCCAGGGGCGCCGGCGCACATGCATCATGCACGTGGACATGGATGCTTTCTTTGTTTCCGTGGAGCTCCGGACGCGCCCCGAACTTCGCGGCAAGCCCGTGATCGTGGGCTTCCCGGGAGAGCGGTCAGTTGTCCTCTCCGGCTCGTACGAAGCCCGCGCCTTCGGCGTCAAGTCCGCGATGCCCATGGCCGTGGCCATGCGCATGTGTCCGCAGGCGGTGGTCATTGAACCGCGGCACAAGCTCTACTACGAGGTGTCGGGGCAGCTGATGGGGATCTTTGAGTCCATCACCGGGCTCGTGGAACCCCTCAGTGTGGATGAGGCGTTCCTGGACGTCACCGGCGCGCTCCGCCGGCTGGGGCCGCCGAGGGGAATAGGTGAGCTGATCCGCCGCCGGGTCGCAGCCGAACTGGGCATCACCGCCTCCGTGGGAATCGCCGAGACCAAGTTCGTAGCGAAAATTGCCTCCACCCGGTGCAAGCCGGACGGGCTGCTGCTCATCGGGCCGGATGAAACCGTGCCGTATCTGCACAGCCTTCCCGTAGGTGCCCTGTGGGGTGTAGGGGCGAAAACCGGGGAGGTCCTGGCAAAAATGGGAATCAGGACGGTGGCGGACGTTGCCGCAACCCCGGTCTCCTCCCTTAAGAAGGTCCTGGGGGCCACGGGGGAGCATGTGCACCAGCTTGCCTGGGGCATCGATCCCCGCCCGGTTACCCCGGTGCGGCTGGAAAAGAGCATTGGAGCCGAAGAAACCTTCGCCACGGATACCGACGACGACGCGCTCCTCCGCCGGGAACTCCTGCGGCTCTCGCACCGGACGGCAGGGCGGTTGCGGAGCTCCGGAATGGTGGCCAGGACCGTGGCGCTGAAGTTGCGCTTCGCGGATTTTTCCACCGTAACCCGCAGCAGGACGGTGCAGACTCCGGTGGACAGCGCCCAGCTGATCTACGCAGTGGCACTGCAGCTCCTGGAGTCGCTCGGAACCAGGGCGATGGCCGTAAGGCTCGTGGGCGTCCGGGCAGAGCAGCTCGAGGAGGCGGCGCGTACCTCGCTCCAGCTCAGCATCGACCGCCGGGACGAGAACTGGAGGGCGGCCGAACAGGCCCTTGACGAGGTGACCCGCAGGTTCGGCAGCAAGTCCGTGCTGCCGGCACGTTTAATGGAGCCGGAAAATCCGGCCGGGGACGGCACGCAACGGACTGCTTAAGGGATTTGCCGAAGTCGTTGCCGTCTTTCAGATCAGGCGTCAACAATCTATCCTTAGAGATACATAGTTTTCGAGTGAATGGACTTACTGCCGGACCCTCTTGGACATGCTCCCGCTCCCGCGACCGCATGCTGAATTCCCGTTTTGCCACGACTGGGAAAACGGGAACTTTCCAGCAATGGCAGGCGTTCCAACGGAGTAGAAGTAGTGGCTGGGATCAGCCCGGACGTTGGCCTACAAAAGGAGGTCGTGATGCCGCTGTCGGAGCACGAACAGAAGCTGCTTGAGCAGCTTGAGAAGCAGCTTCACGAGGACGACCCGAAGTTCGCGAACTCATTGGGTTCGGACCCCGGGCGTTCATGGTCCACGAGGCATGTTGTTATTGGGGTCCTCTGCGCACTGGCCGGCGTGTTCCTGTTGCTGCTCGGTGTCACACTCCAGAACATCTTCGTCGGGGTCCTGGGCTTCGTCGTCATGGGCGGTGGGGTGTACTTCGCCACCATGCGAAGTTCCCGTGGAGGTGCAGCCGCCAAGGGTGGCGGGGCAAAGCCAGGCAAGCAACGGAGTTCATTCATGAGCAGCCTGGAAGAACGCTGGGACGAGCGCCGCAGGGGGGAGCCCTAAACCCCTTGGAGACCCGGATGCCGAATCCCTCCAATTTGCTCCCCTGACCACAGGGGATCGCCCGTGAAGACCCGCTACGGCGGGTCTTTTCGCGTTTAAGAAACGCGGTCCAGGGCATTCCGCCTGTCAGTGCCCGCTTGAGGGAATTCACCGGGACCCGCCAAGGCAAAAGCCCTCCACTTTCCACCACCGCCCAAAATTCCCGCTATTTCGGGCCTTCCTTCCCATAATTAGAGCGCCGTAGCTCCCGTTTCGCGTTGACTGTGGTGGAAAGTGGAGTAATGTGGAGGACATAAGAGGGTGGTTGCAACATAGGGGATGTGCAGTTCCTGACAGCGGACAGGCGGTGGGCCAGTGTTTCTGGGCACTCACTCGCCACGTCTGGATGAAAAGGGACGGATCATTCTCCCGGCCAAGTTCCGCGAGGAGCTTGCCAGCGGCTTGGTGCTCACAAGGGGCCAGGAACGTTGCATCTACGTCTTCAGTGAGAAGGAATTTGCACGGGTCCACGAGCAAATGCGGGAGGCGCCAATCTCCTCCAAGCAGGCACGTGACTACATCCGCGTATTTCTCTCTGGAGCCTCTGACGAGGTACCTGACAAGCAGGGGCGCGTGACCATTCCACCGGCGCTCCGGGAGTACGCAGGACTCGGAAGGGAACTTGCCGTCATCGGCGCCGGTACCCGCGCCGAGATCTGGGACGCCCAGGCTTGGAATGAATACCTCGCGGAGAAGGAGACAGCCTTTTCCGAAACTGACGATCCCATTCCGGGCATTCTCTGAATCCGGAGCGGGGCAGCAGGCGGCTTCTTGGATGAGATCTCCAGCCGGCCCACCGGCTGTCAACCTGGCTCACCTTCCCCGGAGCCAGGCGGGCGGAACGGTAGGTGCGGATGGGGATCTGATCCCAGAAGCATCAGGTGACAACGACGGCGGGAAAGGACCAGGCATGACCGATCAACCCAAGCCCACGTCCGAACGCCATGTGCCGGTCCTCCGCGACCGGTGCATCAATTTGTTGGCACCGGGCTTCGAAGCGGCGAGGCTCCGCGGGGAAACCCCCATCGCCGTGGACGCAACCCTGGGGATGGGCGGCCACTCCGAGGCCATGCTCCAGAGGTTCCCCGACCTCCACCTCATCGGCATTGACCGTGACGAGGAAGCACTGGCCCTCGCGGGGGAGCGGCTGGCTCCCTTCGCTGCCAGGACCGACCTGGTCCACGCGGTCTATGACGAAATCCAGGACGTGCTGGCAGACCTCGGCGTGGCCGAAGTGCACGGCATCCTGATGGACCTGGGTGTCTCTTCACTGCAGCTGGACGAGCGGGAGCGCGGCTTCGCCTACTCGTTCGATGCCCCGCTGGACATGCGGATGGACACCAGCCGCGGCCAAACGGCAGCGGATGTGGTCAATACCTACAGCGAAGCAGACCTGGTCCGGATCATCCGCAAGTGGGGCGAGGAAAAGTTCGCCGGCCGGATCGCCAACCGGATCGTTGCAGCACGTGCGGTGAAGGAGTTCACCACCACCGGCGAACTCGTCGAGCAGATTCGTTCCGTGGTGCCTGCCTCCGCCGCGAAGTCCGGCGGACACCCTGCCAAGCGGACCTTCCAGGCCCTGCGGATCGAGGTCAACGAGGAACTTGATGTCCTGGAACGGGCTGTGCCCGCCGCCGTCGACTCCCTGGCTCTCGGCGGCCGCATCGTGATCATGTCCTACCACTCCCTCGAGGACAAGATCGTCAAAGGCGTCCTCCAGGCCCGTTCGAAGTCTTCTGCTCCCCTTGGCTTCCCCGTGGAGCTGGAAGAGCACAAGCCTGAACTCAAGACCCTGACCAAAGGCACTGAGGTGCCTACCGCCGTCGAAATTGCTGAAAACCCACGCGCTGCCTCCGCCAGGCTTCGCGCGGCAGAACGAATCAGAGCCAGGAGAGCTGCATGAGCACCGCCGCCGTCAAGAACTTTCCCATCGTTTCCGGCAGTTCGGCGGCCGATGCCAGGCCTGCGGGTGAACCGGGCGTAGGCCGGAAGGGGCGTACGCCGCTTTCCGTCGTCCGCACCGCGCCCCGGAAGCGCCGGGCCCCCTTTGTCGTGCTCTGCTTTGCCATGCTCGCCGTCGCCCTGGTTGCGGTACTGGTCCTGAACATCTCAGTTTCCACCGCGCAGTACCAGTTGGTGGAGTTGCGCGCTAAGCAGAGCTCATTGACCAAGACCAACCAGGACCTGACCCAGCAGGTACAGAACTTCGAGGCCCCGCAGAACCTGGCGGCCAAAGCCACTGAGCTTGGCATGGTGGCGTCCACGGTGAAAGGCCAGATCGATCTGTCCACCCTGTCAGTCACAGGAAAAGCCACCCCGGCAGTGAAGGGTGCAGCGGGTGGAGCGGTCATCCCGGCACCGGCCGTAGCCGGGCAGCTCATTGTCCCGCCGGCTCCCAAGGGTGCAGCAGCGGATAAGGCCACGACGGCGGACGCCGGGAAGGCTTCTCCCGCTCCCGCCGCCGGCCCGGCCCCCGCCGCGAACCCGGCACAGGCCACTGTTCCCCAGCGCCCCGCTGCTGCCCAGGCGGCTGCAGCGGCTCCGGCACCCGCGCTTCACGGCGGCTCCGTTCCGGCGCCCCAGCAGAAGGTCCCCGGGCAGTAGGCCAAAAGGCAGGACAGGCAGCAGCGTCTAGCAGCAAGGAATATCACGGTGGCGGAGAAGACCGGCAAGGCAGGACAAAGCAAGGCACCCAACGCCACGAAACGCTTACGCCTGGGACTGGGCGTCATGCTCACGCTCCTGCTGGTGGTGGGCGGGAAGCTCTTCCTGGTCCAGGGGCTCGACGTCGGGGGCATGGCCGAAGCGGCGTTGAACAGCCGGATGACCTCCGCCATCCTGCCGGCAGAGCGCGGCAGCATCCTTGATTCCCGCGGCACCGTACTGGCCAACAGCGTGATCCGCTACAACATCGTGGTGGACCAGCGGGTCAACACCAAGACGGAGTCCTACAAGCGGCTGGACCAGGCCGACGGCCACGAAAAACTGGTGGACGTCAGCCGCGACCAGGCGATTTCCGAGCTTGCCGCCGCCCTCGGCATGGACACCAACGCCGTCCGGGACGCGGTCACCGGCCAGCAGCCGTATCACATCGTGGCCAAGGACGTGAAGCCCGACGTCGAGGACCGCATCTCTAAACTCCAGGTGCCCGGCATCGTTGCCGAGGGCGTCAGCAAGCGCGTCTACCCGAACGGCGCTGTGGCCGGGGGAGTGGTGGGTTTCCTCCAGGACGGCACTACCGGGCTGGCCGGGATCGAGCAGACCCAGGACGACCAACTCAAGGGCAAGGACGGCAAGCGCCTGTTCGAGATCGGCGCCGATGGATTGCGCATCCCGGTGGGCCTGGACGAGCTGACTCCGCCGCAGAACGGCAAGGACGTCAAGCTCACGCTGAACTCCGATCTTCAGTACTTTGCGCAGCAGGCCGTTCAAAGCCAGGCGGACAAGCTCAGCGCCGAGTGGGGCGTCATCATCGTGATGGATGCCAAAACTGGAAACCTCCTGGCCCTGGCCGACACGAACTCCCCGGACCCCAACAACCCGGGACTGGTGGCAGCCAAGGACCGCGGCGTCCGCTCCGTGACCGCAGCCTATGAGCCCGGTTCCGTGGAGAAGATGATGACGGCAGCAGCTGTGATCGACGAGGGACTTGCGAAACCGCTCGACACCTTCACCATCCCGCCCACCTACACGGTTGACGGCCAGACGTTCAGCGACGCTTTCACCCACGGAACCGAGGAACGGACGCTGGCGGGCATCATCGGGTACTCCATGAACACCGGAACCGTCATGGCCGGCCAGCGGCTTAGCAAGGAACAGCGCTATGACTGGCTGAAGAAGTTCGGCATCGGCGAGGCGCCGGATATCGGCCTGCCGGCCACCGCCGCCGGCATCCTCACGCCACCGGACCAGTGGGATGGACGCCAGCAGTACACCGTATTGTTCGGGCAGGGAGTTTCCCAGTCCACGCTCCAGACTGTCCGTGCCTACCAGAGCATCGCCAACAACGGCGTCATGCTGCAGCCACGGCTGATCGATTCCTACATCTCGCCTGACGGCACGGAGGAGAAGGTGCCGGCCCAGCCGTCACGGCAGGTTGTCTCCGACAGCACGGCCCAGCAGGTCCAGGACATCCTGGAAAGCGCCGTCACCGAGGGCGAAATCAAGGACGCCGGAATCGACGGCTACCGGGTGGGAGCCAAGACCGGCACGTCGGAGTCACCGTGCGACGACGGCAAGTCGGGCTACTGCGGCTACACGGCCTCCATCGTGGGAATGGCGCCGATGGATGATCCGCGGTTTATTGTGGAGGTGGTGCTCCAGCGGCCGAAGGGCAGCATCTACGGCATCACCAACGGGCCGGTGTTCCGGTCCGTCATGAGCCAGGCGCTGCGGACCTACAACGTCCAGCCTTCAACCGGTACGCCGGCCAGGATGCCCCAGTACGCCAAATAGCGGCCGCGCGGGGCCGGAAGTACCAGCAGCATCCAGCGCATCAAAGTGCCCGGGGCGAACCATGCCGGGCACGCACTAGCACCATCGGAGATCCCCTTGTCAGAGTTCACCACGCCCGGCAGCGACGCTGCACGAGACGAAGCCCGGGATGAAAGTCCAGGCCGCTTCCGGCCCGCAGCCGTAGCTGCCGTCCCGCTGGCCGCCGTCGGGAAGTCCCTTGGCGTAACTGTGCCCGAACCCGCCGCTGACGTGGAGATCACGGGGATATCGCTGAACTCGCGCACCGTTGAGCCCGGCGACCTGTACGTGGCGCTGCCCGGAGCCAGCAGGCACGGCGCCGACTTCGCCTCCGACGCCATCGGTGCTGGGGCAGTGGCCGTGCTGACAGACGACGCCGGTGCCCGGCTGCTCGCCCTGTCCGCGGACACGCCCGTCCCGGTGCTCGTCGTCGGGAATCCCCGCAACGAGGTGGGACCGCTCTCCGCGATGATCTACCGCAGCCAGCCCGCTGACGGCCGGCCACTGCGGCTGTTCGGTGTGACAGGAACCAACGGGAAGACCACCACTACCTACTTCATCACCTCCCTGCTGCGTGCGCTCCGGCAGAAGACCGGCCTGATCGGAACCATCGAAATCCTGGCTGGCGGGGAACCGATCCCCAGCCTCCTGACCACGCCCGAATCGCCTGAGGTCCACGGGCTGCTGGCGCTCATGCGCGAACGCGGGCTCGACGCTGCCGCCATGGAAGTGTCCTCCCACGCCATCTCCTACCAGCGCGTGGACGGCCTGCTCTTTGACGTCGCGGGTTTCACCAACCTCACCCAGGACCACTTGGACCTGCACAACACCATGGAGGAGTACTTTGCCACCAAGGCGGAACTCTTCACGCCCGGGCGCACCCGCCGGGCGGTAGTGACGGTCGACGACGAGTGGGGACGCCGGCTGGCCGGCAGCACCCAGGTGCCGGTCACCACGCTCAGCACGGGCGGCAGCACCCAGGCGGATTGGACAGTTGCAGCAACGGCGCCGCGGGGGCTTGGTACCGACTTCACCCTTGCGGGTCCCTCAGGCGCCACCCTGCAGATCCACACCGGACTGCCCGGCAGCTTCAACGTTGCCAACGCGGCCCTGGCTGCGCTAATGGTCCTTGCGTCCGGCGTGGACCTGGCCGATCTGCAGGCCGCCCTGGACGCCGCCGACCCCTTCACCGTGGCCGTGCCCGGACGGATGCAGCTGATCGCCGAGCAGCCCGCCGCCGTGGTGGACTTCGCCCACAACACCGACGCCCTGGCCCGGGCCCTGGAAGCCGTCCGGGCGCCCCAACCGGACTCCCGGCTGATCGTGGTGTTCGGTGCCACCGGACAACGTGACCAGGGCAAGCGACCCGCGATGGGTGCCATTGCGGCCCGGCTTGCCGACACCGTAATCATCACCGACGACGACCCCCACGACGAGGACGCGGCTGCGATCCGCGCCGACGTGATGGCCGGGGCACGTGAAGCCCTGGCCGGCGGGTCATCGGGGGCAGAGCTGTTGGAGGTCTTCCCCCGCGACGAAGCCATCCGCCACGCCGTGTCCCTTGCCCGCCCACAGGACACCATCCTGGTGGCGGGCCGCGGGCACGAAGTCTGGCAGGAAGTGAAGGGCGTCAACCTTGCCCTGGACGACAGGGTGGAACTGCGCAGCGCCTTGACAGCCAGGGGATTCAACGTTCTCCATGACGACCGGATAGAGTCCTAGACCGAGATGATTGCATTTACTGCGGCGGAAATCGCCGAAATCACCAGCGGGCGCCTGGACGCCGATCCCGGACTAACGCCCCTCTCGGTGGTGACGGATTCACGCGAAGCCACACCGGGTTCGCTTTACGTCGCGAAGCCGGGCGAATATGCCGACGGCCATGACTTCATCGACGCCGCCTTTGGCGCGGGCGCCGTACTGGCACTCGTCGAGCGCCCGGTGTCCGCACCGGACGGCAAGGCGTACCCTTCGATCGTGGTGGACGACGCCGTCCTGGCCATGGGCGCACTTGCCGCCGAAGCCGTCCGCCGGATCCGTGCCGCACGTGCGGCAGCAGGAGAGCAGCTGACGGTGGTTGGAATCACCGGTTCCGCGGGCAAGACCACCACCAAAGACCTCCTGGCCGGAATCCTGGCCACGCAAGGCAACACGGTGGCACCGCAAGGCTCCTACAACGGTGAGGTGGGCGTCCCGCTCACGGTTTTCCGGGCCGGCACAGACACCCGCTACCTCGTTATCGAGATGGGGGCCACCGGGATCGGCCACATCCGCTACCTCGCAGAGATGGTCAAGCCGGACATCGGGGTGGTCCTGGCTGTAGGTACCGCGCACGCCGGCGAGTTCGGGGGAGTGGAGAACATTGCGCTGGCCAAGGGCGAGATGGTCGAAGGCCTGACCGCCGCGGGCACCGCGATCATCAACCTCGACGACGAGCGCGTGGCAGCCATGCGCAGCCGTACCTCCGCTGCCGTCCTCGGCTTTTCCGCAGACGGACGCGCGGATGCACAGGTCCAGGCGCTCAACGTGGATACCAACGCCGGGGGCGGCCCCGAATTCGACCTCCAGCTGCCGGATGGCGCTGCTCCCCGGCACGTAAGCAGCCGGCTCATCGGCGCGCACCACGTGGGAAACCTGCTCGCAGCCGCTGCAGCCGCATGGGCTGCCGGAGTGCCGGGAGACCACATCGCGGCTTCGCTGAGCAACCAGGCCGCCGCCAGCCGTTGGCGCATGGAACGCACCGAGCGGCAGGACGGCGTGACCGTCATCAACGATGCATACAACGCCAACCCCGAGTCCATGCGGGCGGCCCTTCGAACCCTTGCCGACCTTGGCCGCGGCCGCCGCACCTGGGCCGTCCTGGGGGCCATGCTGGAACTGGGCGACGACTCCATCCGCGAGCACACCGCCGTCGGAACCCAAGTGGTGCGCCTCAACATCTCCAGGCTGCTGGTGGTGGGCCGCGAGGCCCGGGCACTCTACGTTTCAGCCGTGCAGGAAGGGTCGTGGGGGGACGAATGCCTCTTCGCCGAAACGGTGGATGAGGCCTACGAAGTCCTGGACGCCGAACTCCAGCCCGGCGACCTGGTGTTGTTCAAGTCCTCCAACAGCGTTGGACTTCGCCATTTGGGCGATCGGATAGCATTACCCCCAACCTCCACCCCTGCCGACGAAAGGAGCACTCTGCTGTGATTGCTCTGTTGATCGGCGCAGGCCTGGCCCTGCTGTGCTCCCTGGTGGGCACCCCGCTTTTCATCCGCCTCCTGGTGCACCGCGGCTATGGCCAGTTCATCCGTGACGACGGCCCCACATCGCACCACACCAAGCGCGGCACCCCCACCATGGGCGGAACCGTGGTGGTGGCCTCCGTACTGCTGAGCTACGGTCTCACCCACCTCATCATGCTGATGATGAACCCAGACTCACCGGGACCATCAGCCTCGGCCCTGATCCTGCTCTTCCTCATGGTGGGCATGGGCCTGGTGGGCTTCCTGGACGACTTCATCAAGATCTCCCGGCAGCGCAGCCTTGGCCTCAATGCCAAGGCCAAGCTCATCCTCCAGGCCGCCGTAGGCATCATCTTCGCCATCCTTGCGCTGAACTTCCCCAATAGCGCCGGACTGACGCCCGCGTCCACGAAGATCTCCCTGGTCCGGGACCTGCCTTGGCTCGACCTCGCCTTCGGCGGCACCGTCCTTGGCGCCATTCTCTTCGTCATTTGGTCGAACCTTATCGTCACCGCGGCCACCAACGGCGTGAACCTTACTGACGGCCTCGACGGCCTGGCGGCCGGCGCATCAATCATGGTTTTCGGCGCTTACACGCTCATGGGCATATGGCAGAGCAACCAGGCCTGCGGTTCCCCCAGGGAGGCCGGCAGCGGCTGCTACTTGGTCAGGGACCCCCTGGACCTGGCGCTCCTGGCTGCCATCCTCAGCGCCGCGCTGGTGGGGTTCCTCTGGTGGAACACATCGCCGGCAAAGATCTTCATGGGCGACACAGGTTCGCTGGCCATCGGCGGCGCGGTGGCGGGCTTCGCCATCCTGTCCCGCACCGAACTCCTGCTGGGCATCGTGGGCGGTCTCTTCGTGCTGATCACCCTGTCCGTCATCATCCAGGTGGGCTACTTCAAGGCAACAGGCGGCAAGCGCGTGTTCAAGATGGCGCCGCTGCAGCACCACTTCGAACTGAAGGGGTGGGCCGAAGTGACCGTCGTGGTCCGGTTCTGGATCCTGGGCGGACTCTTCGTTGCCGTCGGATTGGGCATTTTCTACGCTGAATGGGTTGTACTGCTGTGACCGTTTCCCCACGCCTGGCAAACCTCGTCTCCTGGGACTCCGACTGGGCCGGCCTGCGTGTCGTCGTCACGGGCATCGGGGTGTCGGGTTTCGCCGCTGCGGACACCCTCATCGAACTCGGTGCACGCGTCGTGGTA
Source organism: Arthrobacter sp. FW306-07-I (assembly GCF_021800405.1). Taxonomy (NCBI): domain Bacteria; kingdom Bacillati; phylum Actinomycetota; class Actinomycetes; order Micrococcales; family Micrococcaceae; genus Arthrobacter; species Arthrobacter sp. FW306-07-I. The sequence goes on from NZ_CP084550.1 coordinate 1,766,135, forward strand.
GTCGACGCCGCCACCAGCGAGACGGCCCACGCCCACGCGGACACTTTGAAGATTGTGGGTGCCGCCGACGTGCTGCTCGGTCCCGACGCGGTCACGCACATTCCCCGCATCGACGGCGAGCTTCCGGAACTGATCGTGACCTCGCCCGGATGGCGCCCGGACCAGGCGCTGCTCGCAGCAGCGGCACGGGCACACATTCCGGTGTGGGGCGACGTCGAACTCGCCTGGCGGGTGCGGGTAAGGGAAGGCCGGAAGACGGCCGACTGGCTGGCAATCACCGGAACCAACGGCAAGACCACCACGGTGGGACTTACCGAATCCATGCTGCGGGCCGCCGGCCTCAAAGCCATCGCCGTCGGCAATGTGGGCACCCCCATCCTGGATGCCCTCCGCGATCCCGTCGAGTACGACGTCTTCGCCGTCGAACTCTCGAGCTTCCAGCTCCACTGGGCCGAATCCGTGTCGCCCGTGGCGAGCGTCTGCCTGAACGTGGCCGAAGACCACGTCGACTGGCACGGTTCCTATGATTCATACCTCGCTGACAAAGCCAAGGTGTACGAGCGGACCCAGAAGGCCTGCATCTACAACGCCGAGCAGATCGAAACCGAGCGCATGGTGGAAAACGCCGACGTCGTGGAGGGCTGCCGTGCCGTGGGCTTCACCACTGTCACGCCGGCCATCAGCATGCTTGGCGTGGTGGAAGGGCTGCTGGTGGACCGCGCCTTCATCGAGGAGCGCAGGAACAGCGCGGCTGAACTGGCCTCGATGGCAGACCTTGGACCGCTGGCCCCGCGCCACATGGTGGCCAACGCCCTTGCCGCAGCCGGCCTGGTCCGCGCGTACGGCGTGGACGCCAAGGCAGTCCGCCAGGGCATCCTCGATTACGTTCCGGGCGACCACCGCATCCAGCCGGTCGCCCGCATGAACGGCGTGCTCTGGGTCAATGACTCCAAGGCCACCAACCCCCACGCGGCCTCCGCATCCCTGTCGGCCTTCAGCAACGTCGTCTGGATCGCCGGTGGCCTGTCCAAAGGCGTGAGCTACGACGAGCTGGTCCGGGACCACGCCCCACGGCTCAAGGCAGTGGTACTGATCGGTACGGACACCGCCCACCTCCGGGAAGCCCTCCAGCGACACGCGCCCGATGTCCCGGTGATTGAACCGGAGGCAGGTGAGACTGAAGGGGTGCAGACTGCTTCGGCGCCCGATGGCACGTCCGGCGGTTCCCCCGGCAAGGGAGAACGGGTGATGTCCTGGGCCGTTGCGTCAGCAGCACGGATCGCCGAATCGGGCGATACCGTGCTGATGGCTCCGGCAGCTGCTTCCATGGATCAGTTCTCTTCCTACGCTCACCGTGGTGGTACTTTCATCGACGCTGTCCGCGAGCTGGTGGAAGGGCAGGCCCAGACCGGCGAGGAGTAACGATGGCCAGTACGCCCACCCGGCCCCAGGCCGGCAGGACGCGCCCCGGCTCAACGGCTGCCGCCTCCCGGCAGCCGGCAGCGGCAGGCGCGAAACTGCGCACCGCGTACCGGCGGTTCTGGGCCCTGCTGGAGGGAACCGGCAAGTCCCGGAACGGCTCCACGTACTACCTGATCCTTGGCGCCACCCTCGCGTTGACGGCCATCGGGATCATGATGGTCCTCTCCGCCTCCAGCGTTGAATCCATCGCCGCCGGAAAGTCGCCCTACGGGGACGCGCTGAAGCAGGGTGTCTTCGCTGCCATCGGCATATTTACCATGTTCGTGCTCTCGCGCATCAACGTCACCTGGCTGAAGCGGCTGGCCTGGCCCGCCGTCGGGTTCGCCGTGGCGCTCCTTGCCCTGGTGCAGGTGGTGGGCACGGAGATCAACGGCAACCGGAACTGGGTTGACCTGGGCGGCATCACATTCCAGCCGTCCGAAGCCGCCAAACTGGCCCTCGCCCTATGGTTGGCCACGGTGCTGGCCAGGAAGGGCAGGCTTCTCAGCCGCTGGCAGCACGTGCTGGTCCCCGCCGTCCCCATGGCGGCCATCATCGTCGTGCTGATCCTGGTGGGCAATGACCTGGGCACGGCCATGATCATCATGATGATCATGGCGGCCGCGCTGTTCTTCGCAGGCGTCCCCCTCTACCTCTTCGGCATTGCAGGCCTTGTCGCTGCTGCCGGCACCGCCGTCATGGCCGTGACCAGTTCCAACCGCATGTGTCGCATCACCTCATGGTGGACCGGCCAATCCTGCGCCGACGGCATCGACGCCAACTACCAGGCCACCAACGGCATGTACGGCCTTGCCTCAGGGGGCTGGCTGGGGGTTGGCCTTGGACAGAGCCGGCAAAAGTACAGCTGGATCCCCGAAGCCCACAACGACTTCATTTTCGCCATCATCGGCGAGGAACTCGGCCTGGTGGGTACCGTCGTCGTCCTGGTTCTTTTCGCGATCCTCGGCGCTGCGATCTACCGCGTGGTGGTGGCACAGGAGGACATGTTCCACCGGGTCCTGGCGGGCACCATCATGGTGTGGCTGCTGGGCCAGGCCACGGTGAACATGTCTGTAGTCACCGGCCTGATGCCCGTCATCGGCGTGCCGCTGCCGTTTATTTCGTACGGCGGCTCGGCCCTGCTGATGTCGCTGTGTGCCGTGGGGGTGGTCCTCTCGCTGGCCCGGGAACAGATGGCCCCGGCCATTCGGCCCAAGCGGATGCTGAAGTTCCGGATCCGGCCAGCGCGGGACAAGAGCCAACCAAAGAATTCCAGAAAGCGTGCCTAACCCCAGATGACTTCGACAAAACCCTCCATCGTCCTGGCGGGCGGCGGAACAGCCGGCCATATCAGCCCGCTGCTCGCCATCGCCGCCGCCATCCGCAGCGATGCTCCCGATGCCGCCATCCTGGCCGTGGGGACGCCCGCGGGCATGGAAACCCGGCTGGTTCCCGCCGCAGGCGTGGACCTCGCCACAATTGACCGCGTACCTTTTCCGCGGAAGCCGTCCGCGGACCTGCTCCGGCTGCCCGGCAGGCTGGCCGGCGCCGTACGCCAGGCCGGAGCCATCCTCGACCGGGCGCAGGCCGACGTACTGGTGGGCGTGGGCGGATATGTCTGCACCCCGATGTACCTGGCGGCGCGGAAGCGCGGCACACCCATCGTGATCCACGAGGCGAACGCGCGCCCCGGACTGGCCAACAGGGTGGGAGCCTTCCTGGGCGGACGGGTGGCAGTGGCCTTTGAGGGCACACCGCTCCGCAACGCCGCGCATGTTGGCATGCCTATGCGCAGGGAGATTTCCAGCCTTGACCGGAAGACCGCCCGTACTGCCGCGCGGGAGGCGCTGGGGCTTGATCCCCAACAGCCCACCTTGATCGTCACCGGCGGTTCGTCAGGCGCGCAAAGCATCAACCGGACCATCGCAGCGGCGGTCGGCCTGCTTGCCGAAGCGGGCGTCCAGACCCTGCACATCACCGGCCGGGGCAAAACTGTCCTGGACCAGGCCGGCCGGCCCCTCACGGCCAAGGGGTACCGGCAGGTGGAGTACATCGACGGAATGGAACTTGCCTATGCTGCCGCCGACCTGCTGCTGGCAAGGTCCGGGGCGGCCACGGTGTCCGAGGTCGCAGCGGTAGGGGTCCCGGCAGTCCTGGTGCCCCTGCCCATCGGCAACGGGGAACAGGCGCTGAACGCAAAGGGCCTGGTGGCCGCAGGCGGCGCGCTGCTGGTGGCAGACCGCGATTTCACGGCTGCATGGGTCAAGCGCGAGCTGATCCCGCTGATCACTGATAAAGCACGGCTCGCCGCCATGGAAGCCAAGTCCTACCGGCTCGGCATCCGAAACGCCGACCAGCGCATGGCTGGTCTTGTCCTGGAAGCGGTATCAGCATGAGCCCCCACAACCTGCCCGGCCTGGACTCCCTTGGAAAGGTGCACTTCATTGGCATCGGGGGAGTAGGCATGTCCGCCGTGGCCCGCATCATGGTGGCCCGTGGTGTCCCCGTCAGCGGCTCCGATGCCAAGGATCTGCCGGTCATGGCAGACCTCGCTGCGGCCGGGGCACGCATCGCGGTGAGTTACGCAGCCGGAAACCTGGGCGACGCGCAGACCGTCGTGGCCGGATCGGCAATCCGGGAAGACAATCCTGAACTGGCGGCGGCACGGGTCGCAGGGCTGCCGGTGCTGCACCGTTCGCAGGCCTTGGCGGCCACCATGGGCGATGACGTAGTGGTGACCGTGGCCGGAACGCACGGCAAGTCCACCACGACGTCGATGATCACCGTCCTGCTGCGGGCAGCCGGCCTGGATCCCAGCTTCGCCGTGGGAGCCAATATTCCCGCGCTTGGGGTCAACGCAGCCCACGGGACCTCAGGAATTTTCGTCGCCGAGGCAGACGAATCGGACGGCTCCTTCCTGAACTACCGGCCCCGCATCGCCGTCGTCACCAACGTTGAGCCTGACCACCTCGACTACTACGGCACCGCGGAAGCCGTCTACCAGTCGTTCGACCGGTTCACTGAGCTGCTGCCGTCGGACGGCCTGCTGGTAGCCTGCGCGGACGATCCGGGAGCGCTGGCCCTGGCCGAACGGACCAGGGAGCGGGGCAACACCCGGGTGGTCCTGTACGGCACCGGCGAGACGGCGGACGTCAGGTTGGACGACGGCGGCCCGGGCCAGGTTGCGGTGGCAACAGGCGGTGCACGCTACGGCCTGTCGCTGCAGGTTCCGGGCCGCCACAACGCCCTGAACGCCGCGGCCGCCTTTGCCGTGGCCCTTGAACTCGGCGTGGACCCGGCAGCCGCGGCCGAGGGCCTGGCCCACTTCGCCGGCGCGTCCCGGCGCTTCGAGCTCAAGGGCACGGCGCGTGGGGTGCGGGTCTTTGACGACTATGCCCACCACCCCACTGAAGTCCGTGCGGCCCTGACCGCAGCCCGTTCGGTGGCGGGCGGCAACAAGGTCCATGTCCTTTTCCAGCCACACCTGTTTTCACGCACCCGCGAATTCGCGGCAGAGTTTGCCGCGGCCCTCAACCTGGCCGACACCGCCCTGGTCCTGGATATCTACCCCGCCAGGGAAGACCCCATTCCCGGGGTCACCAGCCAGCTCATTGCCGACCACCTCACCCAGGGCGGCCGGCTGGTCAGCGCCGATGAGGCGGTGGAGACGCTTGCCGCAGCGGCAGGTGAAGGGGACGTCGTCCTCACCGTCGGCGCAGGAGACGTCACTGCCTACGGGCCCCGAATCGTGGAGGCACTCCATGCCTAGCTCCCGCCGCCCCACCTACGCCCCGCCTAAACGGAACAGCCGCCCCGCGCCCCGGCCGGGGGACAGCGGGCCGGAAGAGGTGCCCGGCGGCGCCGGCGGGGATGTGATCACCGCGTCGCGCAGCATACCGGACCAGGCGGCGCAGAAACCCGCGCAGAAACCCGCGCAGAAGCCGGCGCAGGAGCAGAAACCTGCCGGGGCAACCGTCCTGGCATTTCCGGAGCCAAAGGGCCGGCGGCGGCGGAAGAAAGTCGTGCTCGCCGTCGGAACCGTGATTGCGCTGGTGGCCGCACTGCTGGCTGCCGCAATCTACTCACCTGTCCTGGCCCTGAAGACCGTCTCAGTCTCCGGCACCCGCCTGGTCACCCCGGAGCAGGTGCAGGCGGCGCTGGAGCCCCTCCGCGGCAAGCCCCTGCCGCAGATCAGCGACGATGATGTGCGCGGGCTGCTCGGCTCCCTGATCCAGGTGAAATCCGTCTCCGTCGAGGCGCGCCCGCCATCCACCCTTGCCGTCGCCGTGCACGAGCGGGTACCGGTGGCCCTGGTCAAACAGGGGGAGCAGTACCAGTTGGTGGACGTCGACGGCGTGCGATTGGGCACCACCGACGATCCGGCGTCAGCGTCCCTGCCCGTGATCGACGGCGGCGCCGGGGCGATCGGGCAGGACCTGTTCCGCGCCACCGCGGCAGTCCTGGGTGCGCTGCCTGCCGATGTGCTGGCCAAGCTGTCCAATGCGTCCGCGCAGTCCGTGGATGCCGTCGAACTCAAGCTCGTGGACGGCCAGATCATCGTGTGGGGCAACGCCTCGGAGAAGGAACTCAAGGCCAAGGTCCTGGCCGCGCTCCTCAAGGCTCCGGCGGATCCGAAGAACCCCGTCAAGGTCTACGATGTCAGTGTGCCCCGGCACCCCGTGACGCGCTGAGCGCTTTCTTTCCCGGTATTAATCCGACACGCGGACCCGGTTATTGAATGTGTGCACCAGAGGAAATACCGTCACAGACAAGAGTTACTTGACATAACTATAACCTTCAACTCGAAGGTTAAGGTTGCAGGCTTCAAGCTCTCCATCAGTTTTCGCAATAAGACACGAACAAGGGACACGTAACGTGGCAGCTCCGCAGAATTACTTGGCCGTCATCAAAGTCGTCGGCATCGGCGGCGGTGGCGTGAACGCAGTCAACCGCATGATCGAGGTCGGCCTCAGGGGTGTTGAATTCATTGCCATCAACACCGACGCCCAGGCCCTGCTGATGAGCGACGCGGACGTGAAGCTCGACGTCGGACGCGAGCTGACCCGCGGCCTGGGCGCCGGCGCCAACCCCGAGGTGGGCAAGCAGGCCGCCGAGGATCACGCGGACGAAATCGAGGAAGTCCTCCGCGGCGCGGACATGGTCTTCGTCACCGCCGGCGAGGGTGGCGGCACGGGCACCGGCGGCGCGCCTGTCGTTGCCCGCATCGCCCGCTCGCTTGGTGCCCTGACCATCGGTGTGGTGACGCGCCCCTTCACTTTCGAGGGCCGCCGCCGTGCCGGTTCTGCGGAGGCGGGCATCGATGCCCTGCGCGACGAAGTGGACACCCTGATCGTGATCCCCAACGACCGCCTGCTCTCCATCAGCGACCGCAACGTGTCCGTCCTTGACGCGTTCCGCTCCGCTGACCAGGTGCTGCTTTCCGGTGTCCAGGGCATCACGGACCTCATCACCACGCCGGGCCTGATCAACCTCGACTTCGCGGACGTTAAGTCCGTCATGCAGGGCGCCGGCTCAGCCCTCATGGGCATTGGCTCCGCCAGGGGCGAAGACCGTGCCGTCAAGGCTGCTGAACTGGCCATCGCCTCGCCGCTGCTGGAGGCATCCATCGACGGCGCCCACGGCGTGCTGCTGTCCATTCAGGGCGGCTCCGACCTTGGCCTGTTCGAAATCAACGAGGCCGCGCGGCTGGTCCAGGAAGTGGCCCACCCCGAAGCCAACATCATCTTTGGCGCCGTCATCGATGACGCCCTTGGCGATGAAGCGCGCGTGACAGTGATCGCGGCCGGGTTCGACGACGTCAAGGCCACCTCGCCCTCCATGGACCAGTCCCAGCCGCAGGCCGCCCCGCAGCGGCCCGCTGCCCCTGCAGCCGCTCCGGCCTCGGCCCACCCGCAAAACGGAAACCACCAGGGCAACGGAAACCACCAGCAGAACGTCCAGCCGCTCCACGCCGGTATCGGCGCTGCGGGACTCAGCAACTGGGGCCAGCAGCGTCCCTCTGCCGTCCCTGCCGATTCGGGCTTCGATGTCGACCTGCCTTCCGTGGTGGAGCCGGACCTTACCGGCAACCACCCGGATGACCTGGATGTCCCCGACTTCCTGAAGTAGGCGGCGGCTTGTTCCATTGGCGTGCCGACATCCTGCCCGGGGTGTCGGCCGCATTCACCAATGTGGATGCAGGAAACCTGGCCCTGCACGTGGGGGACGATCCCGCCAGGGTCCAGGGGCGCCGAGCACGCCTGGAGCAGTCCATCGGTGTGGGACCGCAGTCGCTGCGCTTCATGAACCAAGTGCACGGCACCACGGTTGTGCTGATGGACGCGGAGTCACCGGCCCCTGAGGCCGACGCCATGGTGTCCCGCGGACTGCCCCTGGCGGTCATGGTGGCGGACTGCATCCCGGTGCTGCTGGCGGGGGAGTCCGGGAACGGTCCGGTCCTTGCCGCAGTGCATGCAGGCCGCCCCGGCGTCGCGAACGGTATCCTGCCCGCCGCGGTGGAGAGCATGGAGTCTCTTGGCGCTACCCGGATCCGCGCTTGGCTGGGGCCGTCAATCTGCGGGTCCTGCTACGAAGTTCCAGCCGCCCTGCGCGATGGCGTGGCAAACATGGTTCCCGCGACCTGGAGCACTACGTCCTGGGGTACACCAGCCCTTGACCTCCCTGCCGGCGCTAGGAGCCAGCTTGAGTCCGTTGGCGTGGACGTGGAATACGCAGGGGACTGCACCCTTGAGACTGAAACGCTCTATTCATACCGCCGGGACCGGGACACAGGCCGTTTTGCCGGACTGGTCTGGTGCCATGACTGATCTGTCGGCTCCCGGGCAGGGCCAAACTGAAGACGCGCGTACCGAAGAACTTGCCCAGCGGCTTGCCGCGGTACGCTCCCGGATCGCCACGGCGGCTGAAAGTGCGGGCCGCAGCAACCGGCTGCCCGCCCTGATCGTGGTCACCAAGTTCCACCCTGCGCAGGACATCCGGCGGCTTGCAGCCTTGGGAATCAAAGATGTCGGTGAGAACCGCGACCAGGAAGCCGCCGCCAAGGCGCTGGAACTTGCCGACCTGGCCCTCACTTGGCATTTCGTTGGCCAGCTGCAGACCAAGAAGGCCAAGTCCGTGGCACGCTATGCCTCCGCTGTCCACTCGGTGGACCGGCCGCAGCTCGTGGATGCGTTGGCAAAAGCCGTGCGGAATGAGATCGAGTCCAGCGGCCGCGCCCCGCTGGACTGCTTCATCCAGGTCAACCTCGAAGATCCAGCGGACGACGACGGCACGCACCGCGGTGGGGCAGCGCCCGCCGCTGTGCCGCTCCTGGCAGAAGGAATCACCCGTTCTGCGGGCCTGAACCTCGCCGGCGTGATGGCGGTTGCTCCGCTGGGGGTCCCGGCGGAGCCGGCGTTCGAAAAGCTTGCCGGGATCTCCGCCCGGCTCGTGGCGGCTTACCCCGCTGCAACCGCCATTTCCGCAGGCATGAGCCAGGATCTCGAAGCAGCCATCAAGTTTGGGGCGACACACCTGCGAATCGGTTCCGATATTCTCGGTTCCCGTCCTGCCGTGGGGTAGCGTCGGAGCTATTGGAAGTGATGGGCGGGGGACTTCAGTGCTGTCAAGTCATTGGGCGGCCCGCTTACGGGACAGGATTAGGAGTCGACCATGGCCGGCGCTCTGCGCAAGACAATGATCTATCTTGGGCTCGCCGATGGCGATGAGCATTACGAGCCCGAGCAACAGACCACACGTAAGGATGAGGACGAACCCATGGAAGTTGACCGCGAGGAACGCCGTGCCCCGGCACCGGTCCGCGAAGTCAGCCGCGAGGCGTCCTACGCCCCTGAAGAGGAATACCGCGCCCCTGTGACCCCTATTAAGCGTGCGGCCTCAAGCCGCGAAGAGAATACCGGTCTGCGCCAGATCACGACCATCCACCCGCGCTCCTACAACGATGCCAAGCTCATCGGTGAAAGCTTCCGGGACGGCATTCCGGTGATCATGAATGTCACGGACATGGGTGAGGCTGACGCCAAGCGCCTGGTGGACTTCTCCGCCGGACTCGTCTTCGGCCTCCGAGGCAGCATCGAGCGGGTGACCAACAAGGTGTTCCTGCTCTCACCCTCGTATGTCGAAGTGATCGGTGACGACAAGAAGGCCAGCGATACGCAGGCCAGTTTCTTCAACCAGAGCTGAACATCAGGCCTCGTCAGATGCCAGGCAGGGACACCTGTCTGGCATCTGTGCTGAAATAGAGAAGACACCGGCAGTACAACAGCGGCGCCCATCATGGACGTGCCGCACGAATATGGAGATATGAAATAAGTCATGGGAATTGTTTTCGGACTTCTCTATCTCGCCCTGCTGCTGTTCTTTGTTGCCCTCATCATCCGCCTGGTGTTCGACTGGGTGCAGATGTTCGCGAGGGAATGGCGTCCACGGGGCGCGGCCCTGGTGGTGGCCCACGCCGTGTACTCCATCACGGATCCTCCGCTCAAGGGACTGCGGCGGCTCATTCCGCCGCTCCGGCTCGGCGGTATTTCGCTGGACCTGGGCTTCCTGATCCTGTTCATTGGCGTCAGCATTGCGATGAGCGTCACCAGGAGCCTGGCCTGAGCCGGCAATTAGACCCGCAATGCAGGTTGTTCCGCTTCTGAGCGGCTACTGTAAAGCGAAGAAACCTCCGGTTTGACACTGCAGTGTTGAATTAGAGTAAGCAGACCAAATTTAGGTACCGTAGTTTTGACGGCCGGAAGGCCTACTGACTAACCAGACCAGTGAGGTGACCAGATGGCTTTGACGCCAGAAGACGTTGTCAACAAGCGCTTTCAGCCCACCAAGTTCCGCGAGGGCTATGACCAGGACGAGGTTGACGACTTCCTGGACGAAATCGTCGTCGAACTCCGCCGCCTGAACCAGGAAAACGACGAGCTCCGCAAGAAGCTCGCCGAAGCCGGTTCCAGCGTGCCGGCCAGCTCCGCTGCCGCACCAGTGGTGGAGAAGGTCCCCGCGCCGGTCAAGGCCGACAAGGACGAGGCCCGCGAGAAGGCAGAAGCAGAAGCCAAGGCCGCCGAAACCAAGAAGAAGGACGTCCAGCCCGCTGCACCGGCTGCCGCCGCACCGGCCGCGCCCGCAGCTGCCGTCTCCACTTCCGCCGAGTCCGCAGCCGGCCTGCTTGCCATGGCACAGCAGATGCACGACCGCCACGTCGCCGACGGACAGGCGCAGAAGGACAAGATCATCGCCGAGGCGCAGATCGAAGCAAGCAGCCTCGTCAACGACGCCCAGGAAAAGTCCCGCAAGATCCTCGGCGCACTCGAGCAGCAGCGCTCGGTCCTGGAACGCAAGGTGGAACAGCTCCGCGGCTTCGAACGCGATTACCGTTCACGCCTGAAGGCCTACATCGAAGGCCAGCTCCGCGACCTGGATGCCCGTGGCTCCGTTGCGACGCCGGAAGTCAGCGAAGCGAACTAAGCCTGGCAGCACGTATTCTGAAAGCCGGTGGCTGGGGATTCCTCGGCCGCCGGCTTTTGGCATTGACGCCCAGTTCCCCCCCCAAATTTGAAAGCACCATGACTGACGAAATTGCCGCAGGCGCGGCACGCCCTGTCCCTCCCTCGCCCCGCCCCCGCCGGGCACTCCTGCTGTCCCTGTTTGCCGGCTTCGCGGTGTTCGCCTATGTCCTGGACCAGCTGACCAAACTCTGGGTAACCTCCACCATGGTGGAGGGCGAGCGGATCCCGGTGCTGCCACCACTGCTCCACTGGTATTTCATCCGCAATTCAGGTGCGGCGTTTTCCATTGGCGAGAACGTCACCTGGGTGTTTTCCATCATCATGGCCGGTGTCGCCATCGCCATCCTGTTCCAGGTCCGCCGGCTGGGCTCGGCCTGGTGGTCGCTCGCATTGGGCCTGCTGCTTGGCGGCGCCCTGGGCAACCTCACCGACCGGCTTTTCCGTGAGCCGTCATTTGGCATGGGACACGTGGTGGACTTCATCCAGCTTCCCAACTTCGCCATCTTCAACATCGCCGACTCCGCCGTGGTGTCCGCCGTAGCCATCATCTGCATCCTCACCCTGCGGGGGATTGCCCTCGACGGAACGCGGCTCGGGACCGGACACAAGGACAAGCCCGACCATGAGTGAGCGCATCGTCGTCGCCGAAGAGTTTGGCGGAACACGGGCCGACGCCGGACTGGCCGGCGTACTCGGCGTGTCCCGTTCCGTTGCCGCGTCCCTGCTGGCGGAAGGCCACGTGCTGAACAAGGGCAAGGCGTTGGCAAAGTCGGCAAAACTCGTGGCGGGGGAGGTTCTCGACGTCACCGTCCCCGAACGTCGGGACCCGCTGGAAGTCGTGGAGGAAGCTGTGGAAGGCCTGAAAATACTGCTCGACGATGACGATTTCGTCGTCGTCGACAAGCCTGTCGGCGTGGCAGCCCACCCCTCGCCAGGCTGGGTGGGCCCCACCGTCGTGGGCGGGCTTGCCGCTGCCGGTTACCGTATCTCCACCTCTGGCGCTCCCGAGCGTGCCGGCATCGTCCACCGGCTCGACGTCGGGACCTCGGGTGTGATGGTGGTGGCCAAGTCAGAGCGGGCGTACACCGCCCTCAAACGGGCCTTCAAGGAGCGCACCGTGGACAAGGTGTACCACGCGGTGGTGCAGGGCCTGCCCGACCCCCTGACCGGCACCATCGATGCCCCCATCGGCCGCCACCCCGGGCACGACTGGCGCTTCGCCGTCATCGAGGACGGCCGCGCCTCCGTGACCCATTACGAGGTCCTGGAGGCATTCGGCAAGGCGAGCCTGGTGGAAGTCCACCTCGAAACCGGGCGCACGCACCAGATCCGGGTCCACTTTTCCGCGCTCCGCCACCCCTGCGCCGGTGACCTGACATACGGCGCTGACCCCCGGCTGGCTGCGAACCTGGGACTCACCCGGCAGTGGCTGCATGCCCGTGAACTGTCCTTCGAGCACCCGGTGACGGGCGAGCGGGTCACTGTCACCAGCGACTATCCACAGGACCTGGCCTACGCCCTGGACGTTCTGGAATCCGGCAACGCCTGACACACCGCGCCTGGCCCTGGCAGGGCCGGGGCAGCGCTTAGAATAGTCCGGTGAGTTCCAGCCATGATTCGTTCGTCCATCTGCACACCCACACCGAATATTCCATGCTGGATGGAGCTGCCCGCCTGGGGGAGCTGTTCGACGAAACCGAGCGGCTCGGCATGCCGGCCCTCGCCACAACAGACCACGGGTACCTGTTCGGTGCCTTCGACTTTTGGCAGAAGGCCAATGCCAAGGGCATCAAGCCGATCATCGGCGTCGAAGCCTATGTGACGCCCGGGACCGCCCGGACGGACAAGGAACGCGTGCGCTGGGGCGATGAATCGCAGCGCAAGGACGACGTCTCCGGCGGTGGCTCCTACACCCACATGACGCTCCTGAGCTACAACAACGTGGGAATGCGCAACCTCTTCCGCGCTTCATCCATCGCCTCCCTGGACTCAGTATTCGGCAAGTGGCCGCGGCTGGACCGGGAACTGCTGAACACCTACTCCGAGGGCCTCATCGCCACCACGGGCTGCCCGTCCGGCGAGGTCCAGACCCGGCTCCGGTTGGGCCAGTACCGCGAAGCACTGGAGGCCGCTGCCGAGTTCCGGGACATCTTCGGCGCGGAGAACTACTTCTGCGAGCTGATGGACCACGGGCTGGACATTGAACGGCGGGTCACCGGCGACCTGTTGCGGCTCGCCAAGGACCTGAACCTGCCCCTGGTGGCCACGAACGACCTCCACTACACGCACGAGCACGACGCCAAGGCCCATGAGGCCCTGTTGGCCATTCAGTCGGGCTCCACGCTGCTGGAACCCACTTATGACAACGGCGGGTCCCGCTTCGCCTTCTCCGGCAGCGGCTACTACCTCAAGTCCCCGCGCGAGATGCGCGAGCTGTTCCGCGACCACCCCGATGCCTGCGACAACACCCTGCTGATCGCCGAGCGCTGCGAGGTGTCGTTCAACACCGACGCCAACTTCATGCCGCGGTTCCCCTGCCCGCCCGGCGAGGACGAGACCTCCTGGCTGGTCAAGGAAGTGGACAAGGGCCTGCAGTACCGTTACCCGGGGGGTGTCCCGGACGAGGTCCGCAAGCAGGCGGACTACGAACTCGGCGTCATCACCTCCATGGGCTTCCCGGGCTACTTCCTGGTGGTTGCAGACTTCATCAACTGGGCCAAGAACAACGGCATCCGCGTAGGTCCGGGGCGTGGCTCCGGTGCAGGCTCCATGGTGGCGTACGCGATGCGCATTACCGACCTGGACCCCCTGCGCCACGGCCTGATCTTCGAACGGTTCCTGAACCCGGACCGCGTCTCCATGCCCGACTTCGACGTCGACTTCGATGACCGGCGCCGCTCGGAGGTCATCGACTACGTGACCCGCAAATACGGTGACGAGCGTGTGGCGATGATCGTCACGTACGGCACCATCAAGACCAAGCAGGCCCTCAAGGACTCCTCCCGCGTGCTGGGCTACCCCTTCAGCATGGGCGAGCAGCTCACCAAGGCACTGCCGCCGGCCGTCATGGCCAAGGACATTCCGCTGGCGGACATCCAGAACCCGGAGGCCAAGCGCTACAGCGAAGCGGGGGACTTCCGGCAACTGATTGCCACCGACCCCGAGGCTGCCAAAGTCTTTGAGACGGCGTTGGGCATTGAAGGCCTGAAGCGCCAGTGGGGCGTGCACGCCGCCGGCGTGATCATGTCCTCGGACCCCATCATCGACGTCATCCCCATCATGCGCCGTTTCCAGGACGGCCAGGTGATCACCCAGTTCGACTACCCGACGTCCGAGGGCCTTGGCCTGATCAAGATGGACTTCCTGGGCCTGCGGAACCTGACGATCATTTCCGACGCCCTCGAGAACATCAAGATGAACCGGGGGATCGACCTGGACCTCGAGAACCTGGAACTCGATGACGCCGCGTCGTACGAGCTCCTGGCCCGCGGCGACACCTTGGGCGTGTTCCAGCTCGACGGCGGGCCCATGCGGTCGCTGCTGAAGCTGATGAAGCCTGACAACTTCGAAGACATTTCCGCCGTCCTGGCGCTCTACCGGCCGGGCCCCATGGGAGCCAATGCCCACACCGACTACGCGCTGCGCAAAAACGGGATCCAGGAAGTCATCCCCATCCACCCTGAGCTGGAGGAACCGCTCAAGGAGATCCTCGGCGGAACGTACGGCCTGATCGTGTACCAGGAGCAGGTGATGGCCGTGGCGCAGAAACTGGCCGGCTACTCGCTGGGCCAGGCAGACATCCTCCGGCGCGCCATGGGCAAGAAGAAGAAGTCGGAACTGGACAAGCAGTTCGCCGGCTTCTCGCAGGGCATGCAGGACAACGGTTACTCCATGGAGGCTGTCAAGACCCTGTGGGACATCCTGCTCCCGTTCTCCGACTACGCCTTCAACAAGGCCCACTCGGCAGCGTACGGCGTGATCTCCTACTGGACGGCGTACCTGAAGGCTCACTATGCGCCCGAGTACATGGCGGCGCTGCTCACGTCCGTGGGCGATGACAAGGACAAGTCGGCGATCTACCTGAACGAGTGCCGCCGCATGGGCATCACGGTGCTCCCGCCGGACGTCAACGAGTCCGCCCTGAACTTCACCCCGGTGGGCAACGACATCCGCTTCGGCATGGGCGCCATCCGCAACGTGGGTGCGAACGCCGTCGAGGCCATGGTCAGCGCACGCGAGAGCGAAGGCGCCTACACCTCCTTCAAGGACTACCTGATGAAGGTCCCGGCGGTGGTCTGCAACAAAAGGACCATCGAATCCCTGATCAAGTCCGGGGCCTTCGACTCGCTGGGCCACCACCGCCGCGCGCTGGCGATGATCCATGAAGAAGCCATCGATTCCGTCATCACCCTGAAGCGCAACGAGGCCATCGGCCAGTTCGACCTCTTCGCCGGTTTCGAGGAGGCCGAATCGGAGGCTTCGCTGAGCATCGAGATCCCGGACCTGCCCGAGTGGGAGAAAAAGGACAAGCTCTCCTTCGAACGGGACATGCTGGGCCTGTACGTGTCGGACCACCCGCTGCAGGGCCTCGAGGGGCTCCTCAGCCAGCATGCCGAAATGAGCATCACCACCATCCTGGGTGAGGACGGACCGCAGGACGGCGCCATCATCACCATCGCAGGCATGATCACCTCCCTGAGCCGGCGTATCGCCAAAGCCAGCGGCAACGCTTACGCGCGGGCCGAGGTGGAGGACCTGGGCGGTTCAATCGAGGTCATGTTCTTTGGCCAGGTCTACGGACCGATCGCATCCGTGCTTGCCGAGGACCTGATTGTGGTGGTCAAGGGCCGGCTGCAAAAACGCGACGACGGCGCCATCACCTTGAACTGCATGGAGCTGTCCGTGCCGGACCTCAGTGAGGGGCTGCACGGGCCCCTGGTGATCACCATGCCCACCCACAAGGCCACGGAAGCCGTGGTCACCGAGTTGGGCGACGTGCTGCGCACCCACCGGGGCAACTCGGAGGTCAGGCTGCACCTGCAAGGCGACACGCGCACGCAAATCATGGGCCTGCCCGTCCACCTCCGGGTCAACCCCAGCCCGTCGCTGTTCGGCGACCTGAAGGTCCTGCTGGGCCCGGCCTGCCTGGATGCCTGAGACACTGGACGCCTGAAAGACCTGAACGCCTGAAAAAGACGCGGACGACGGCGGGAGGCACCTCCCGCCGTCGTCCGCGACTTTTGTTGTGGGCCGGTCCAGCCGGGGCTAGATTTCGTAATCGAGCGGCACCGGCTGCCCGTAGGCGCCGCCGTGGTACAGCAGCGGGGACCCCTCGCCGCCTACCTGGCCGTCCACCACCTGGACCACCACCACGGCGTTGTTCTCGAAGGACAGCCGCATCTGCACCTCGCCGATCAGCCACCCGGCGACATCCTTCAGGATGGGCACCCCGTGCGGGCCGGCCTCCCAGTGGTTGCCTTCGAACCGGTTGCCCGGGCGGGCGAAGCGTGCCGCCAGCTCCTGGTTCTCCAGCCCGAGCATGTGCACGCCCAGATACTGCGTGTTGGCCACCGCTGGCCAGGACCTGGAACTGCGGGCCATGTTGAAGGTGAAGCGCGGCGGCTTGGCGGACAGCGATGCCACGGAGGTGGCAGTAAAACCGTAGGGCTCGTCCTGGTAGTTCACCGTGATGATCGCGACGCCCGCAGCGTGCCGGCGGAACATCTCCCTGAAGGTCTGCTCGAACGGCTCGCTTTTCTCTGTCACCGAAACTCCTGGACTAGGGGGCTTAACTCTTCCTCCAAGCGTATTGGCCAGCGGTCATGGCGGGAAAACCGGCGGCGCCGTCAGCACGCAGGATGGCGTTGCAGGAACCTTTGTTAAGGTGTGTTGCATGACAAACTTCGCCGGCCCTGCCGGGCGGCCGCTGCCATGGTCCCTGCTCCTGGTCCCGGCGGCGGCCGGAATTCCGGCCGGCCTCCTCTGGTGGCTCCTGGCCCCGGGCGGGTTGAACCTGATTACGCGCGATCCTGCGCTGGCTTCCGGCACCGCACCCCTGGTTTGGCTGCCGCGCGACCTCACCCTCGCCGGCATCCTGGTGCTGGCAGGCTGCCTGCTGGCCGTGTTCCTGGCAGATGGCAAGCGCCGTGACCCGCAGGCGGCGCTGTTGGCCGGCCTGGTCGGAGCGGCGGCGGGGAGCCTGGTGGCCTGGGGGACAGGCATCCTGGCAGCCCGGCTGTGGGGTCCGGCAGTGGATGCCTCCGCCAACGCGAGCATTGCCTTCTCACTGCGGGCGTGGCCGGTGCTGCTGCTGTGGCCGGCCGCCACGGCCGTGCCGGTCTTCGTCCTGGAACTGGTGGGCGCGGCGGGCAGGAAGCCCCAAACCGGCGGTCCCGGAACCGGCGGCACCATCAGCCCCGTAAAATAGACGGGTGACCACTTCCCCGGATTTTCCCGCCCCCGTGACAGCCGCCGTCGACTTCCGCACCATCGATCTCCGGGGCCGCAACCTCACCCTCGCAGCCCTGCGCGCGGCTGTTCCCCGCGCCAAGGGCCAGACCGTGGCGGACGCCGAGGACAAGGTCCTGCAGATCATCTCCGACGTCCGGCAGCGCGGTTTTGCTGCCCTGGCCGAGCTTGCCGAGAGGTTCGACGGCGTGGCGCAGCACCACCCGCTGGTACCCCGCGAGGCCATCGCCCAGGCCCTCGACCAGCTGGACCCGGCCGTCAGGGCTGCGCTAGAGGAATCCATCAGCCGGGCGCGGAAGTTCGCCGACGGGCAGCGTCCGCGCAATGTGGACGTTGAACTGGGCGACGGCGCCGTGGTGAGCCAGAACTGGGTGCCCGTGGCCCGCGTGGGACTGTACGTTCCCGGTGGCCTTGCCGTATACCCATCCTCGGTGATCATGAACGTCGTGCCCGCACTGGCGGCGGGCGTGGAATCCATTGCCCTGGCCTCGCCCCCTCAGAAGGAGTCCGGGGGACTTCCGCACCCCACCATCCTGGCGGCGGCGGCGCTGCTGGGCATTACCGAGGTCTATGCCATCGGCGGTGCCCAAGCCATCGCCGCCTTCGCTTACGGCGTCGAAGCCACTGAAGCCGGTCCGGCTCTGGAACCCGTGGATGTGGTGACCGGGCCCGGCAACATCTTCGTGGCCACCGCGAAGCGCCTGGTCAAGGGGGTCGTGGGCATCGATTCCGAGGCGGGAACCACGGAAATCGCCATCCTGGCCGATGACTCGGCCCAGCCGGCGCTGGTTGCCGCGGACCTGCTCAGCCAGGCCGAGCATGACCCCAATGCGGCATCGGTCCTCATTACCGATTCCGAGGAGCTGGCTGCGGCGGTGCGGGCGGAACTGGCGCTCCAGACCGCCGCCACCAAGCATTCGGCCAGGGTGCAGGAGGCGCTGTCCGGCCCGCAGTCCGGCGTCGTGCTGGTGGACGGCCTGGAGCAGGGGATCGCCGCCTGTGACGCCTACGCCGCCGAGCACCTGGAAATCATGACCCGGGACGCGTCTGCCGTGGCTGCGCGGATCCGCAATGCCGGGGCTATTTTCGTGGGCGATTACAGCCCTGTCAGCCTGGGTGACTACTGTGCGGGCTCCAACCACGTGCTGCCCACCAGCGGTACCGCAGCCTTCTCTTCCGGGCTGAACGTCACCACTTTCCTGCGCGCCATCCAGGTAATCAACTACAGCCGGGAAGCCCTCGCCGAGGTCAGCGGGCACATTGTGAGCCTGTCCCGGGCCGAGGACCTGCCTGCCCACGGCGACGCCGTCACGGCCCGTTTTCCCGGCCTCGGCTGACACCACTACATGTAGTAATTACAGGATTGTTATTACCCCACATCTGCCCGTAAACTGAAAGTTGCCACGGCATCGCCCCCCGGCGGTGCTGTTGGCTTTCACTGACGTTGCACACCACAACCGAAAAGGGGGAACGCCATGTACTGCCCGTTCTGCCGCAACCCCGATTCCCGTGTTGTGGACAGCCGCATGGCCGATGACGGCTCGGCCATCCGCCGGCGCCGCCAGTGCCCCGAATGCGGCCGCCGGTTCACCACCGTGGAAACCACCAGCCTGTCTGTCATCAAGCGGTCCGGCGTGGGCGAACCCTTCAGCCGCAGCAAGGTGATCAACGGTGTCCGCAAGGCCTGCCAGGGCCGCCCCGTCAGCGAGGACGACCTCGCCATGCTGGCGCAGGAAGTGGAAGAGCAAATCCGCGCCTCCGGTGCCGCCGAGATCGACGCGCACGAGGTTGGGCTGGTGATCCTCGGACCGCTGCAGAAGCTGGACAAGGTGGCCTACCTGCGCTTCGCCAGCGTCTACCAGGCGTTCGAGTCCCTCGAGGATTTTGAAACGGCTATTGCCCTGCTGCGCCACGAGGCCGAGGAAGACGCCAAGGGCGCGGCCAGCGCCAAGAGCTCCGAGAAGAGCCCCCTCTAGACTCCGGTGGCGGCAGCGGAGGGGAAGCCGCAGCCGCCACCGGCACCACTCCTATTTCGCCAGTTTGTGCTGCAGCGCGATTTCCAGCGCAGCCCCCACGATCCCTGCCTCGTTGCGCAGGACGGCCGGAACAATCGGCGTGCGCAGCTTGAGGTTGGGAAGGTACTCGTCGGCACGCTTGGAGATGCCGCCGCCCACGATGAACAGTTCCGGCGAGAACAGGAACTCCACGTGCGAGAAGTAGCGCTGCAGCAGGACGCTGTACTCGTCCCACGACAGCCCGTCCCGTTCACGTGCCACGGCGGACGCCTTGGATTCGGCGTCGAAGCCGTCAACTTCCAGGTGGCCCAGCTCCGCGTTGGGCACGAGTTTTCCGTCGAAGATGAACGCGGAACCGATGCCGGTGCCAAGGGTGATCACCAGGACGGTGCCGGACACCCCGGCGCCCGCACCGTAACGGGCTTCGGCCAGGCCGGCTGCGTCGGCGTCGTTGATGACCTCCACGGGGCGGCCCAGCCGGGCGGTGAGGAGGGCGTCGATGTCCGTATCCAGCCAGCTCTTGTCCACGTTGGCAGCGGAGTGGACCACGCCGTGCTGGATGATCCCGGGGAAGGTCACACCGACGGGGGAGCCCGCCTCCGGGGCCTCAGGGCGTGCCGAGAGTTCGGCCACCACCAGGGCCACGGCCTCCGCGACCGCCTCCGGGGTGGCAGGCTGGGGAGTGGGCACGCGGAAGCGTTCGCCCAGGAGCTTGCCCTTCTTCAGGTCGACAATGCCGCCCTTGATGCCCGTACCACCGATGTCGATGCCGATCAGCGGTGCGTTCTTGTGCGACTTCTCGTCCTTGTTGGCCAATGGGATTCCGTTCTTGACAGGGGCGGGCAGGAAAAGGGGCCGGCTGGGCCCAAAACAGTTGTCCGGTCTGCACCGGCAGCCATGCCGTGGGGCATGGGACAGGTTACGGCAGGGTGAGGACCTCGGCACCGGTCTCGGTGACCAGCAGGGTGTGCTCGAACTGGGCGGTGCGCTTGCGGTCCCGGGTGACAACGGTCCAGTCGTCACTCCACATGTCCCACTCCACGGTGCCCAGGGTGAGCATCGGTTCGATGGTGAACACCATGCCGGTTTCGATCACCGTGTTGTAGGCGGGGGCGGCGTCATAGTGGGGGATGATCAGCCCGGTGTGGAATGCCTCGCCCACTCCGTGTCCGGTGAAGTCACGCACCACGCCGTAGCCGAAGCGCTTGGCGTAGGACTGGATGGTCCGGCCGATGACGTTGATCTCCCGGCCCGGCGCCACCGCCTTGATGGCGCGGTTCAGCGATTCCTGGGTGCGCTCCACCAGAAGCCGCGATTCCTCATCCACGTCACCCACCAGGAAGGTGTAGTTGGTGTCGCCGTGGACGCCGTTGATGAACGCGGTGATGTCGATGTTGAGGATGTCGCCGTCCTGGACCACCGTGCTGTCCGGAATGCCGTGGCAAATGACCTCGTTCAGCGAGGAGCACAGGGATTTGGGAAAGCCCCGGTAGCCGAGGGTGGACGGGTAGGCATGGTGGTCCAGCAGGAATTCGTGGCCCACTTTGTCCAGCTCATCCGTGGTGACACCCGGCTGGATGTGCTTGCCCACTTCCACGATGGCCTGCGCTGCGATCTTCCCGGCGATCCGGATCTTTTCGATGGTCTCGGCCGACTTGACCTCGGAGCCGGTGAACTTGGCCGGCGCGGGCTTGCCGACGTACTCCGGACGGGGGATGGACGCCGGGACGGGACGCTGCGGACTCAAGGTACCCGGGGTGAGGGTGCCAATGGGTGCAGTCGAGGCAAGGGAAGGCATAGATTGATCATATAAGGCACTGCAGAACGCCTAACAACCGACAAGCGGCGGAGGCACGCGTAAGTGTTTGTGTTACGTGGATCACCTCGCGCTTCCCCTGTCGCCGGAACAAGGAGCAACGATGACTGAGTACTGGTTCAACATCAAAACCCACGAGGTGGAAGAGGACCGGCTGTCGGACTGGAGCCAGCTCATTGGGCCGTACAAGACCCGGGCAGAAGCCGAACACGCGCTGGAGAAGGTGAAGGCACGCAACGAGGCCTGGGAAAAGGGCGACGACGACTAAACGGGTGAGTGCCGGCCTAGAAGGAATGTTCCGGGCCGGGGAACTCGCCTGACCGGACGTCGTCGCCATAGGCGGTGGCGGCGTCGAACAGTGTGTTGCGCAGGTCCGCGTATTGCTTCACGAACTTGGCCATCCGGCCGCCCCGAAGCCCGGCCATGTCCTGCCAAACCAGGACCTGCCCGGTGGTTGCGTTGCCTGCGCCGATCCCCACCGTGGGGACGTCCACGGCCGCATCGACCGCTGCGGCCGTCTCTGCCGGCACCATTTCCATCAGCACGCAGAACGCTCCGGCGTCAGCGAGGGCGCGGGCGTCCTCAATGAGCCGCTGGGCGTCGTCGCCGCGGCCCTGCACGCGGTACCCGCCCAGGGCGTGCTCGCTTTGGGGGGTGAAGCCGATGTGCGCCATGACGGGAATGCCCGCCTGCACCATGGCCCGGACTGTCGGTGCGTAGTACTTCCCGCCCTCCATCTTGACCGCGTGCGCCAGGCCTTCCTTCAGGAACCGCACGCCACTTGCCACGGCCTGTTCGGCGCTGACCTCGTAGCTGCCAAAGGGCAGGTCCGCCACCACCAGCGCGCGTTTGGCGGACCGTGCCACGGCGCGGCACAGGGGCAGCAGCTCGTCCACAGTCACCGGAAGGCTGGTCTCGTTGCCAAAGACATTGTTGGAGGCCGAGTCTCCCACGAGGAGCACTTCGATGCCTGCGGAATCAAAAATCTCGGCGGTGTACTGCTCGTACGCAGTAAGCATGGCGAACCTGGTGCCGTCGCGCTTGGCCTGCTGGAGGTGGTGGACGCGGACCTTCGCCGGCTTCCGTTCGGCCGGGGCGGGCATGCCGGGGCCGCTGCCGTAGGGGGCGGGTACTTCTGCGGACGCGCTGGAGTCGGAGCTGTTGGAGGCCATGGGATGAGCGTAATGCGATACCGGCCGTCCTAGCTACCGCGCCCCCCGGCCCGCCAGCAGTGATGTGTGTCATGGGCGGGGCGGCTGCCGGCAGCACTGGTGCCGGGAACGGGACGCGGGGTGGACTAAAGGCAGGATCAAGGCGCCGCAAGGTTAATGCTGTGTTACGCACGGCGCAGGCTTCGGCATCGGCGCAGAATGATTAGTACAGTGTTGATGAACTGCTGCCGGCTTTCCCCTTGCATGGGCCCGGAGCATGGACGTTGACCGGAGAAGAGGCCATCATGGACCGCCAGCAAGAGTTTGTCCTGCGCACAATCGAAGAGCGCGACGTACGTTTCGTACGCCTGTGGTTCACCGACGTCGTGGGGTCGCTGAAGTCCGTGGCGCTGGCGCCGGCGGAAGTCGAAGGAGCCTTCGAGGAAGGGTTGGGCTTCGACGGCTCCTCCATCGAGGGCCTGGCCCGGGTGTTTGAATCGGACATGCTGGCCCAGCCCGATCCCGCCACTTTCCAGATCCTCCCGTGGCGCGGCGAGACCGAACAGACATCGCGGATGTTCTGCGACATCCTCACCCCTGACGGCGAACCCTCCGCGGCGGACCCGCGCAACGTGCTCAAGCGCACCCTGGCCAAGGCCGCGGACATGGGCTTCACCTGCTACACCCACCCGGAAATCGAGTTCTACCTGCTTAAGTCGCACGAGCCGGGCCCCAACGGCGCTCCGGTGCCGGTTGACGAAGGCGGGTACTTCGACCACGTCCCGGGCGGCGTGGCCCAGGACTTCCGCCGCACCGCCGTGACCATGCTGGAATCAGTGGGCATCTCGGTGGAGTTCAGCCACCACGAGGCCGGCCCCGGCCAGAACGAGATCGACCTCCGCTACGCCGATGCGCTCCAGACCGCGGATAACATCATGACGTTCCGCACCGTCATCAAGGAAGTGGCGCTGCAGCAGGGCACCTACGCCACCTTCATGCCCAAGCCGTTCACGGACCACCCCGGTTCCGGCATGCACACGCACTTCTCCCTGTTCGAGGGTGACAGCAACGCCTTCTTCGAGGCCGGCGCCGAGTTCCAGCTCTCCAAGACCGCGCGGCAGTTCATCGCGGGCATTCTCAAGCACGCCCCGGAGTTCACCGCCGTCACCAACCAGTTCGTGAACTCGTACAAGCGGCTGTGGGGCGGCGGCGAGGCGCCCAGCTACCTGAGCTGGGGCCACAACAACCGTTCCGCGCTGGTCCGCGTGCCGCTGTACAAGCCCGGCAAGGGCCAGTCGGCCCGGATCGAGTACCGCGGCATCGATTCGGCTGCCAACCCTTACCTGGCCTACGCCGTCCTGCTCGGCGCCGGCCTCAAGGGGATCGAGGAAGGTTACGACCTGCCGGCCGCTGCCGAGGACGACGTCTGGTCGCTGAGCTCGGCCGAACGCCGCGCCATGGGCCACGATCCGCTGCCGGCAAGCCTGCACGACGCCATCCGCTCCATGGAGGACTCGGAGCTGATGCCGCAGATCCTGGGTGAACAGGTTTACGAGCACTTCCTGCGCAACAAGCGCGCCGAATGGCAGGACTACCGGCTGCAGGTGACGCCCTACGAGCTGCAGCGCAACCTCGGCATTCTCTAGGTGCCGGGCGTGAGCCTGGCGCGCCGCCTCATCGCGGCCGGATTCAGCGACCTGGAAAAGGGCGAGCGCTTCCTGGCCGCGCGCGAACTCGAGGGACTGGACCAGGACAGGCTCTTTGCCGGGCTGCAGCTGGCGGCCAGCCCGGATACTGCCCTGCAGTCCCTGGTCCGGCTGATCGAGAAGCATCCGCAGCTGCGCGACCTGGCCGCCGCCGAGCCGGAGGCCAGCGAGCCCATGTACCGGGTCCTCGGCGCCTCGGAGGCGCTGGGGGAGTTCCTCATCCGGCACCCGGAGCACCTGGAGGCCTTCCGGGTCCGGGCCAGTCCAGAGCCGCTGCCGGCCGACCCGGACCGGCTGCGCGCCACGCTCCTGCAGTCCGTCGGGGCAGATCCCCGCGCCGGCAGGCCCGTTGCCGCCACCACGGGGGTGGAGGCCTACGCGGCCCTGCGCACGGCCTACCGCCGGGGTCTGGTGGACCTCGCCGTCAAGGACCTGTGCGCCGCGGACCCGCTGGACTTCCTGCCGTCGGTGGGCGGTGAGCTGGCGGACCTGGCTGCGGCCGCCATCGAGGCCGCCCTGGCCGTCTCCCGGGCCGAAGCGGCGGAGCAGCACAGCCCTGCCGAGGTCGCCGATGTCGGCCTGGCCGTGATCGGGATGGGCAAGTGCGGAGCCCGGGAACTGAACTACATCTCCGACGTCGACGTCATCTACGTGGTGGACCCGGGCAGCCTGGAGGACGCACACGCCAACACCATCGGCACCGCCCTGGCCAGCGGCATCTCCCGCGCCATCTCCTCTGTTGCCAGGGAACCCGGCCTGTGGGAGGTGGACGCCAACCTTCGGCCCGAGGGAAAATCCGGGCCGCTGGTGCGCACCCTCGCATCCCACGAAACGTACTACGCCAGGTGGGCGGAAAGCTGGGAGTTCCAGGCGCTCCTCAAGGCCCGCGCCATCGCCGGCGATGCCGCTTTGGGCCGGGCCTACGAGGATGCCGTGGCGCCGCTGATCTGGAATTCCGCGGGGCGGGAGGGATTTGTTGAGTCCGTCCAGGCGATGCGCCGCAGGGTGACCGAGCACATTCCCGCCGCTGAGGAGCAGCGCCAGATCAAACTGGGCCGCGGCGGCCTGCGCGACGTCGAATTCACCGTGCAGCTGCTCCAGCTGGTGCACGGCAAGGCAGACGAGTCATTACGACGGCGGGACACCACCTCCGCGATCGCCGCGCTGTCGGCCGGAGGTTACATCGGCCGTTCCGACGCCGCAGCCTTCGACAACGCCTACCGCTACCTGCGCCTGCTGGAACACCGCATCCAGCTGTTCCAGCTGCGCCGCACCCACCTCATGCCGGTGGCCGAGCCGGCGCTGCGCTCCCTGGCCAAGGCCGTGCTGGGGCCGTTCTCCAACGAACGGCCCACCCCGGACTCATTGCTGTCCGCGTGGCAGCGCACCAAGCGCTCGGTGCGCGAACTGCACGAGCGCATCTTTTACCGGCCACTGCTGAACTCGGCGGCCAAGCTCAGCACCGAGGACGCCAGGCTGACCCCCGAGGCGGCGCAGGGCCGGCTTGCCGCCCTGGGATACCGCGATCCGCAGGGAGCGATGCGGCATATCGAGGCGCTCACAGCGGGCGTGAGCCGCCGCGCCGCCCTGCAGCGCCAGCTCCTGCCCATCCTGCTCGACTGGCTGGCCGAAGGCGTGGACCCCGATGCGGGGCTGCTTGCCTTCCGCCGCATCAGCGAGGCGCTGGGCACCACGCACTGGTACCTCGGCCTGCTTCGCGATTCCAATGCCGCCGCAGAGCGCCTGTGCCACATGCTCTCAAATTCCCGGCTGATCGCAGACCTCCTGGAGGTCTCGCCGGAGTCCGTGGCATGGCTGGGACAGGACAAGGACCTGCTGCCGCTGGGCTTCGAAGCGCAGTGGCAGGAAATCACCGCCAAGATGTCCCGGCACTCGGACCCGGAAAGCGCCATGCGCCTCATCCGGCTGATCCGCCGGCGGGAAATCCTGCGCATCGCCATCGCTGATTCGGCTGGCCTCCTGGACCAGGACCAGGTAGGCAGGGCTTTGGCGGACACGGACCGGGCGGCTGTCCTGGGAGCCCTGCGGGTGGCGGAAGGCATCGTCTCCGCCGGCGGGCCGCTCAAGACCACGGTCCTGGTGGTGGCCATGGGCCGCCAGGGCGGCCGCGAGATCGGGTACGGATCGGACGCCGACGTCATGTACGTCCACCGTGCCCTTCCCGGCTTCTCCGACGCCGAAGCCCAGGAACAGGCCGCGCGCATCGTGGCGAAGGTGTCCAGCCTGCTCACCCAGCCGCTGAAGCCGGCTATCATGGCTGAACGCGTCCTCCAGATGGACGCCGACTTACGGCCCGAGGGCAAGAACGGGGCCATGGTGCGCTCCCTGGACTCCTTCGCGGAGTACTACCGCCGCTGGTCCCTCATCTGGGAAGCCCAGGCCCTGCTGCGCGCACGGCCGATGGCAGGCGACGACACCCTGGCCGCCGACTTCCTCTCCCTCATCGACCCAATCCGGTACCCGGAATCGGTGTCGGAGCAGGACGTACGCGAGATCAGGCGCATCAAGGCAAGGGTGGAGTCTGAGCGGCTGCCGCGCGGTGCCGACCCCGCACGGCACCTCAAACTGGGACGCGGCGGCCTCAGCGACGTCGAGTGGCTGGTCCAGCTGATCCAGCTCCAGCACGCCGGAAAGCATCCGGAGCTCCGGACCACGTCCACCCTGGTGGCCCTTGCCGCCGCTGCGGACCTCGGCCTGCTGGATGCTGCCGACGCCGGGCTGCTGGGGGATGCCTGGCGGCTTGCCAGCCGCATCCGCTCCGCCAATGTCATCTGGAGCGGAAAGGCCTCCGACCTTCTTCCTTCCTCCCGCCGTGACCTGGAGGCCGTGGCACGCTGGTGCGGGTATGAGCCCGGGCATGCAGCCGCGCTGGAGGAGGATTACCTGCGGGTGAGCCGGCGGGCGCGGGCTGTTTTCGAGCGTGCCTTCTATGGGCATTGACTGGGTCTGGCTCATCCCGCTGCGGGACCTGGACGCCGATGCCCGCGCCATCCAGCTCGGGGCCATCGCGGACATGTCCTTGCTGCCCGGCCAGGACCGCTTCGTGGGCGACCCGCTGCGAATGGCCCTGGCAGGACTGGCAGAAGAATCACGCCGGCCCTACGTCGTGGAGGCCGGGGGTGCCGCTGTCGGCCTCTTGACGCTGCAGGCGGGGGCCGCGGGGCTTGCCGGCTGGCCTGACGACGAGTCGGCCTGGCTGCTGCGTGGCTTTCTCATCGACCGGCGGCACCAGGGCAAGGGGCTGGGGACCCTGGCGGCGGCAGCGGCCGTGGAGGCAGCCCGCAAACTCACCGTTCGGGACCAAAGCCGCGAGACCGGCGTCGTACTCTCCGTCAACGAGGAAAACCCTGCGGGACTTTCCGCTTACCGCCGGTCCGGCTTTGTCGACGCAGGACGGTACCTGGGCGGCACGGCGGGACCGCAGCGAACCATGTTCCACAGCTTCCCCGCCACCCAGCAGCCGTAACGCGTTTGACGTAACCCGCCGTGCCGGCATTGCGCTCAGCAAGCGTTTGCCCGATTATGTGGATTGGCGGTGTTCTCCAACCTTGTTGGGGGGAAGGCTGGATAAGTCTTCGTCTCGGGGGGCATTCGTCAGGGGGTCCGGCTCCCGGTCTCAGCACGTCTGGAGGCGGGCCCCCACCTTAACGCCTCTGTTCGCCGCGACGGCGGCCGGACACAACGAAGGCGGCCACCGGATGCACCGGTGGCCGCCTTCGCGGTTTCAGCAGTCCTGCGGGGCAGGTCGCAGACTAGACGCCGTAGTAGAGCTCGAACTCGTAGGGGTTCGGGCGCAGGGACAGCGGGCGGATCTCGTTCTCGTACTTGTACTCGATCCAGGTGTCGATCAGGTCCTGGGTGAAGACGCCGCCGGCCTGCAGGAACTCGTTGTCCTCGCGCAGTGCCTCGAGTGCTTCCTCAAGCGAACCCGGAGCCTTGGGGATGTCCTTGGCTTCCTCGGCGGGCAGCTCGTAGAGGTCCTTATCGATCGGAGCGGGCGGCTCGATGCGGTTGCGGATGCCGTCGATGCCGGCCATCAGCTGGGCAGCGAACGCCAGGTACGGGTTGGAGGAGGGGTCCGGCGCGCGGAATTCGATGCGCTTGGCCTTCGGGTTGGAACCCGTGATGGGGATACGGATACCGGCGGAGCGGTTGCCCTGCGAGTAGACCATGTTGACCGGAGCTTCGAAGCCCTTGACCAGGCGGCGGTAGGAGTTCACCGTCGGGTTGGTGAAGGCCAGGACGGCGGAAGCGTGCTTGAGCAGGCCACCGATGTACCAGCGGGCGGTGTCGGACAGGCCGGCGTAGCCCTTCTCGTCGTAGAACAGCGGCTCGCCACCGTTCCACAGCGACTGGTGGCAGTGCATGCCGGAGCCGTTGTCGCCGAAGACCGGCTTGGGCATGAAGGTGACGGACTTGCCCCAGGCGTCAGCGGTGTTCTTGATGACGTACTTGAACTTCTGCAGGTCATCCGCAGCGTGGGTCAGGGTGGTGAACTTGTAGTTGATCTCGGCCTGGCCGGCGGATCCAACTTCGTGGTGGCTGCGCTCGACCTCGAGGTTGGCTTCGTCCAGGGCAACACACATGGCGTCGCGCAGGTCAGCCTGCTTGTCAGTGGGGGAGACCGGGAAGTAGCCGCCCTTGACGGGGGTCTTGTAGCCCAGGTTGCCGCCCTCTTCCTCGCGGCCCGTGTTCCAGTGGGCTTCCTCGGAGTCGATCTTGTAGAAGCTGCCCTGGGGCGAGGACTGGTACTGGACGTTGTCGAACACGAAGAACTCGGCTTCGGGAGCGAAGAACGCGGTGTCGGCGATGCCGGTGGAGGCCAGGTAGGCCTCAGCCTTCTCAGCCACGCCTCGGGGGTCGCGGTGGTAGGGGTCTCCGGTCCGCGGGTTGACGATCGAGAAGTTCAGCGCGAGGGTCTTCTCCATGCGGAAGGTGTCCAGGAACGCGGTGGTGACGTCCGGGATCAGCTGCATGTCAGATTCGGCGATGCCCTGGAAGCCGCGAATGGAGGAACCGTCGAAGAGCTGACCGTTGACGAAGAAGTCCGCGTCGACGCTCTTGGCGGGGACGTTGAAGTGCTGCTGGACGCCCGGGAGGTCGGTGAAGCGAATATCGACGAACTTTACATCTTCGTCCTTGATGAACTTGAGGACTTCGTCCGCAGTCTTGAACATCTATGCTCCTAACGCATATGTAAATATCTGGCATGCAAGCCATATGATCCAGCGCAATCCAAAAGCAGGGAGAACGCGGGGTTTTCCCTGCTGCGCGTACCTGCCGGGGGATTGCTTGAAACTGCTAACAGCCTATGGATACGGCATTTCCCGTCCGTGTCCGCATTGTTTCGGGCAGGTTACAGAATGCCCTGCTATGACCACGCTATCGTCCGTCCACATTTTGGTCGACTCCCATCCACAGTGTGGGCGCGTCGATACTTCCCTGATCGGTAAACTTGGACGGTGGTAGATCGCAAAGATATTGGCTCCTGGCTCAGCGGACCGGACACCTCCGGCATCTCGAAATATCCGGGGGAGCGGCTGGGTCTCCCGGAGTCCGGTCCCGGGTCCATCGCCCGGGCAGGTCGGCGCATCGTGGCCCTCTGCATCGACTGGGGCATCGCACTGCTCATCAGCAACTTCGCCTTTGGCGGCGACTCGTGGGCCACCCTGGCGGTGTTCGCCATTGAACAGATCCTGCTGGTGGGGACCCTCGGTTACAGCATCGGCCACCGCGTAATGGGCATTGCTGTGATCAAACCCGGCGGCGGTGCCCCTGGCCCACTCGCGGCCCTGGTCAGGTCGGTGCTTCTGTGCCTGGTGATCCCTGCCGTGATCTTCGACCCGGACCAGCGCGGCCTGCACGACAAAGCCATGAACACGCTCCTGATCCGGCGCTAGCCGGTCCCGCTTACGCCTCCGGCCGTTCCCCGGCCCGTCCCTGCCGCCGGAAGGCCAGAGCGTTGGTCACCACTACGCCGGCGATGACGACGGCGCCGCCCACCAGTTGGGCGATCGTGTGGACCTGTCCGGCGAGGGTTGTCAGGATCGCGGTGAAGACGGTGATGAGGTTGAGGAAGACGCCCGCACCGGCCGCAGGCAGGACCGTCAGGGCCCGGTTCCACAGCAGGTAGGACAGCACTGACGGGAAGATGGCGATAAAGAGCAGTGATGCCATCCCGTTGCCCGTCGAGGGAAGCGCCAGGCCGCCCGTGGCGAAGCGGACCGGGCCCAGAATGCCCACGACCACAGCTGCCTGGACCGCAGTCGCGGTAATGGGCGGAATCTTCGGCGCCAAGCGGCCGGTGATGGTATAAGCCGTCCAAACAATGATGGCGCCCACCATGAGTACCTCACCGGTGCCGAAACCGGTGTCCATCAAGCGCCCTACGTTCCCTCCGCTGATGACCACCAGGACGCCCGCCAGAGCCATCAGGACGCCCGCCACCGCCAGCGGGGTGAGCCGTTCGCGCAGGAAGACCGCGGCGGCCAGCGTGATCAGCGCCGGATTGAACGCGTTAATCAGCGATGCGTTGAACGCGTCCGTATGCTCCAGGGCCAAGTACAGGAGGAGGTTGTAGCCGAGCAGGCCGCAGACGCTCAACGCGAGCAGCCAGGGCCACGCGGCCAGGACGGACCGCCAGGACGGCCGCTCCACCACCTGGGCAATTACCAGCAGCGGCACCAGCGCAATGGCCCACCGCAGGAACACCAAGCTCAGGGGATCGATGCTTTTGACCGCGCCGGCGCCCACCACATAGTTGCCCGCCCAGAAGAGCGTGGCCCCGAGCAGGGAGAGGACTGCCACCACCCGACGGCGGCCCTGGCTGCCCTTCACCGGGTCCCTTCCTGTCTTAACCGACTCCAAGTTACGGGGTCCTTTTCGGCTACGCCCGGCTGGGCTCAAGGCCAGCATCGGCCGTTTCCGCCGGTGAAGCTGTGAGGTGGCCGCGCCGGCCGGACCAGCGTTCAAAAAGGATGGTGGCAAACGGGAAGACCGCGGAAAGGCCAGCCAGGGCAGCCACCAGGAACGGCCAGCGCTGCAGGCGCCACAGCGTGAGCGCGGCGACCCCGTAGCCGATGAACAGCGCACCGTGGACAGGCCCGGCGATTTCGACACCAAGCTCCGTGGTGCCGGCAATCCACTTGAAGTACATTCCCACCAGAAGCGCGGCCCAGCTGCAAGCCTCGGCGATGGCGAGGATGCGGAAGATGCGGATCGCGGATGTCCTGAGGCGCATGGTCTAAGTCCTGTCGTAGCTTGATTTCGGATGAGGCCCGGGCGCAAGAAAAAACGCCCCGGCGGCCGGCTGTGCCGGTACCGGGGCGTCCTCGTGGCTAGCGCCCGCGGTTGGGACGGGCCTTGTAGGGATCGATGCCCTTGGGAATGGGAAGCCTGTTGCCCATGGACGCGATGCGCTTGGACACGGTGCTGACTTCCAGTTTGGTCAGTTCGTTCTTCATCTTGCCCATCTGCTTGGCCACCTGGCTCAGCGGCACTTGCCCCTCGCCGCGCCCGGTTTGGATCGTGTGCACGGGAACGTTGGGGAGGATACGCGCCAAGCGCTTGCGCTCAGCATCGAGCAGCGGCTTCACCCGGTGGGTGGGGCCTTCGCTGACAAGGACGACGCCGGGACGGCCAACCGCACGGAACACGGCATCCTGCGTGCGCGGGTTGACAGCCACCGGCTGTTCCTCGGTGATCCAGCCCCTCCGGAGCGTTCCCAGGGCAGCGCCGGAGGCGCCGGGCTGGTTCTCGATCTGCGCGAACGCGGCACGTTCGGCACGCCGGGACAGGATGAAGGTTGCGGCCAGCAGGCCGAGCGGAATGCCGATGATCAGGCCGGTGATCCAGTTGTCCAGCCAGAAGCCCACCAGGAAGCTCACAGCCACAACGCCCAGGAAGACCAGGAGCATCAGCCACGGAACCATGGGGTCGTGGCGGCGGGTCATGGTGAAGACCTCGCCGATCTGCTTGAGCCTGCTGGGCTTCTTGGCCTTTGCTTCCTTCGGCTTGCGCGTGAACATGCTGCGCTTCACCGCGCTTGAGCCCGCGGAGGAGGAGTTGCTGGAGTCAGGGGATTTCGCCATAGTGCCTCAATTCTACGTGACTTAAACGCAAGGGCCGGACGCTGGAATCTTCCAGCGTCCGGCCCTTGGCCACTTCAAGAAACCGAGGTCAGGAGTGGGCGGCCAGGAGGGTGGCGGCTTCCTGGCGGGTGGTGCCGGAGTCCTGGATGCCGTCGGCGATGTGGGCGAGTTCGGCGGGGATGTCGCGGCCTTTTTTGCGCATGGCGGTGGCCCAGAGGCGGCCGGCGCGGTAGGAGGAGCGGACTAGGGGGCCGGACATGACGCCGAGGAAGCCGATTTCTTCGGCTTCGTGCTGGAGGTCGACGAATTCCTGGGGTTTGACCCAGCGGTCCACGGGCAGGTGCCGCTCGCTGGGGCGCAGGTACTGGGTGATGGTGATCAGGTCGCACCCTGCTGCGTGGAGGTCGCGGAGGGCTTCGGAGATTTCCTCGCGGGTTTCGCCCATGCCCAGGATGAGGTTGGATTTGGTGACCATCCCATGGGCCCGGCCCTGGGTGATGACGTCCAGGGAGCGGTCGTAGCGGAACGCGGGCCGGATCCTTTTGAAGATCCGGGGCACGGTTTCGACGTTGTGGGCGAAGACTTCGGGTTTGGAGTCGCAGATCGCTTTGATGTGTTCGGGGTTGCCGGAGAAGTCGGGGATGAGCAGTTCGACGCCGGTGCCGGGGTTCAGTTCGTGGATCTTGCGGACGGTTTCGGCGTAGAGCCACACGCCTTCGTCTTCGAGGTCGTCGCGGGCGACGCCGGTAACGGTGGCGTACCGGAGCTGCATGGACTGGACGGAGCGGGCCACCTTGGTGGGTTCGAACCGGTCCAGGGGTGAGGGTTTTCCGGTGTCGATCTGGCAGAAGTCGCAGCGGCGGGTGCATTCGGAACCGCCGATCAGGAAGGTGGCTTCCTTGTCTTCCCAGCATTCGAAGATGTTGGGGCAGCCGGCTTCCTCGCAGACGGTGTGCAGGCCTTCCTTTTTCACCAGGTTCTTCAGCCCGACGAACTCCGGGCCCATTTGGACCTTGGCCTTGATCCATTCCGGTTTGCGCTCCACCGGGACCGCAGCATTGCGCTGCTCGATCCGCAGCATCTTCCGGCCTTCAGGTGCCAATGTCACAGTAGAGCTCCTTCAGGGCTCGAAACCAATGCTTCTTCATGTTTGCGGAATTCCGCTACGAACCGGTCCACGATGTCCGCGGGCGTGATCTCCCGCCCCGTTTCCAGGGACATGGTGGTCACCCCGGCGTCGGTGATGCCGCAGGCAATGATCTGACCGTAGGGTGCCAGGTCGTTGCTGCAGTTGATCGCCACGCCGTGCATGGTGACGCCGTTGAGCACGCGGATGCCGATGGCCGCGATCTTGCGGTCCGGGCCCTTGGCATCTGCCTTAATCCACACGCCGGCCCGCCCCTTGATGCGCTCTGCCTTGATGCCGTAATCCGCCAGGACGGTGATCATGATTTCTTCCAGGCGCTCCACATAATCCCGGATGCCGGAGCGGTTCTTCAGCTTCAGGATAGGGTATGCGATCAGTTGTCCCGGCCCATGCCAGGTGAGCTTGCCGCCGCGGTCCACCGGAACCACCGGTGTGCCGTCAAACGGGCGCTCATGGTCCTCTGTCAGCTTGCCGGCCGTGTAGACGGCGGCGTGCTCCAAAAGCAGGACTGTGCTGGGGGCAACTCCGGCGACAACTTTGTCATGGAGTTCGCGCTGGGCATCCCAGCCTTCCATGTAATCAACAAAGTTGGGGGCAAGACCCAGCTGTGAAAACTCAAGAGTCATGGCATCCAGCTTAGACCCCGCAGCCGGGCTGGCCCGGTTTAGTGTCCAAGCTCACCGCCGTCCCCATTGTGACTGCTGCAATCGAGGCTGTGGATAACTTCTGCAGCCGGGCCGGGATTCGGCTAGACATGGACCATGGACGATGCACAGGCACCTGAGGTCCCCGGTTACGACGTCGGCCGGCTCCTGGGACGGGGCGGCAGCGCAGACGTGTGGCTGGCCAGGGAACGGCGGACCGGCAGGGATGTAGCGCTCAAGTACTTCCGGACCGCCGGTAGCAGGACGAGGGGCAGCGCTGCCATCACCGAGGAGGAAATGCGGCGGGAGATCCGGATCCTTTCGGTCCTGGACCACCAGCACCTGATCAGCGCCCATGACGCCGTGCGCATTGGCGATGCGGGCGGCGGCACGGCGCTGACCATGGACTACGCTGCCGGAGGCTCCCTGGCGCGGCTGGTCGCGGCCCGCGGCAGGCTCACCGTGGGCGAGACCGTCACCGTCCTGACGCCCATCGCACAGGCCCTGGGCTACCTTCACGGCAAGGGGTTTACCCACTCCGATGTCTCCCCAGGGAACGTACTGTTTACCGGGCAGGGCAAACCCATGCTGTCGGACCTGGGCATTGCCCGGATGCTCGGGGATCCTGCCAGTCCGGAGACTGCAGGGACGGCCGGCTTCCTTGATCCGTCCCCGGTCGATGCCGTCCGCGCCGGACTGCAGCCTGAACGCGACGTCTACTCCGCTGCCGCGCTTGGCTGGTTCTGCCTGACAGGTGCTGCACCCGGCCGTACTGCCGACCGCCCGCCGCTGTCCCTCCTGGTTCCCGGCGTCCCCAAGGAGCTCGCGGCAGCCCTGGAAGCAGGACTGAACGAGGACCGGCGGCTGCGCCCCAATGCAGTGGCACTGGCTACGGCTGTGTACCGCAGTGCAGAACCGGAGCCGGTGGACCTCTCCGATGCCGTACACCCCACAGTCCTGCCTGAGCTGCTGACGCGGCGGCGCATTGCCCCTGGTACAAAGGGCGGCGGTATCCGGACCAAACTGCAGGCTTTGCGCCGCCGCATCGCGACGTCCCCTTGGAGCGCCTTGTCCTTTACCCTGTCATCCGGCATGCCGCCCGCGGGCCGGTCCAAACGCCAGTCCATGGGCCAGCAACTGCCGCCTGTCGATAAGAAAGCCGCGCTTGTGCCGCAGGGGAAACATGCTGGAAGACCCGTCGCCGTCCCCCACGGGAAACACGCCGACGGGCACGTAACCGGGCGGAGAACCCGGGCCAGGACTCTGGTACGTGCCCTCCTGCCGGCTATCGCCGCAGCGGCTGCCGGACTGTGGTGGCTGTCAGCCGTCGGACAGCCGCCGTGGTCAGAAACTGCCGCAACGGGTTCGCTGCCGGCAGCTGCGCGCCCGACCGAAACCGCTTCGGACGGAGGAACAGGAGCCGCCGCGCCGGTTGATCGCGCCAGGCAGGAGGCCCTTGCGGCTGATCCCGCCGTTGCTGTGGAGGGCCTGGCGGCGCTGCGGGACCACGCATTCAGCAGCGGCCGGCTTGAGCTGCTGGCGGACGTGAACGCGCCCGACTCCGCGGCAGCTGCAGCCGATGAGCGCATCGCCGCGCAGCTCCGCCCCACCGGGCACCGCCTGGCCGGCTTCACCACCACACTCGCCGAGGTGGCAACGGAAGGCGGTGCCACCCGGGACCATGCCGTCGTCCGGCTGGTGTCCGCCACCTCCGGCTACAGCACGGTTGACGCGGAGAACAGTGTGCTTGCCACCGGGGAACCCAGCCGGCCGCAGCCCCTTCGGTTGGTCCTGGTCTCCGTGGACGGCCAGTGGCGCGTCAGCGGGATCCTTGCCGGGCAGTGATTCTTGCCGGGCAGTGATTCCTGCCGGACGGCGCATCTTCCGGCGGAAGGCCGCCACCCTCCAACCGGGGTCAGTTCAGCTAGGCCCGGCCGTCCTTGGCCGTCACCCAGCGTGCCGCCTCCTCCAGGCTCCCGTGCTGCCACCGGAAACCGGCGGATGACAGCGCTGCCGGCTCCATCCGCTGGCTGAACAGCAGGAGCTCCTCGCCCAGGCCCGGCATCACTGTGCGCAGCACAGGCGCCGGAACGCGCAACACGGCAGGCCGGTGCAGGGCGCGGGCCAGGGCCGCGACAATCGTGTTGACGTCAGCCTGCTCAGGTGCGGTCACGTTGACCGGACCGGAGACCGTGGAGTCGAGGAGGAAGAGGAAGGCAGCCGAAACATCCGGAAGGGTGACCCAAGGCCAGAACTGGCGTCCGTTGCCAAAGGGCCCGCCAACGCCCAGCCGCAGCAGTGGCAGCAGCTTGCCAAGCGCTCCGCCCGAACGGCTGAAGACCACCCCCGTGCGTGCCAGCACCACGCGCACACCTGCC
This sequence comes from Arthrobacter sp. FW306-07-I, assembly GCF_021800405.1. NCBI lineage: Bacteria > Bacillati > Actinomycetota > Actinomycetes > Micrococcales > Micrococcaceae > Arthrobacter > Arthrobacter sp. FW306-07-I. Next base: position 1,802,553 of record NZ_CP084550.1, read on the forward strand.
GGCGCCGCCAACGCCGCCTGCTCCCACTCGACGCAGATCTGCGCCAAGGTGCCGGAACCTGCAGGTGCGTCCTCTCGCAGGACCGTATTGCCGGCGTCGCCATAGTAACCAGACGCCGACTGGCTGATGAAGGTTTTCGGCGGCGTATCCATGCGCGCCATGGCCTGCACCAAGGTCCTGGTGGGGCCCAACCGGGAGCTGAACAGCTCCTCCACCCGCTTCCGCGTCCAGGGCCTGTCGCCGATGCCGGCGCCGGAAAGGTTGACCACGGCGTCGGCGCCGGCCAGTGACGAGGGGTCGAGGACGCCCGCCGCCGGATCCCAGCGGACTTCGCTTGCGCCGGCAGGTGGCCGCCGGACCAGGGTCACTACGGAGTGGCCTGCATCGCGAAAGGCTGCGGACATGGAGGTGCCGATGAGCCCGGAGGCGCCGGCCATGACAATGTGCATGGTCCATCACACCACGCCAGCGCGGGTTGTGTACCTCCCGCGGGGCAGGGGAGGGGTTGACTATGATCGAACGATGACCTCTTCGAGCTACTTCCGTTTCCCGCATTTGCACGGCGATCTGGTCACTTTCGTGGCCGAGGACGACGTGTGGATTGCGCCCCTGGACGGCGGCCGTGCCTGGCGCGTCTCGTCGCTCCAGCTGCCTGCCCGCAACCCGCGATTTACCCCCGACGGCAAGCGGCTGGTGTGGACCGTGGTGCAGGGAACGGCTCCGGAGGTGGTGTCAGCAGAGGTCGACGGCGGCGGGTACAGGCAGCTCACGTACTTTGGCCACAGCACTACAAAGGTCAAGGGATTCACCGCCGGGGGCGCCGTGGTGGTCACCAGCGCCTTCCGCCAGGCTGAAAGCCGGCACACCCACGCCTACAGCGTTCCGTTTGAAGGCGGCTGGGCGCAGGAACTTCCCTATGGCCCGGTGGAGTCAGTGGCGTATGGACCCGAAGTAGGCGATGAACGCCCCGTGGTGCTGGCGAGCGTGCTGTCCCGGGAACCGGCGTGGTGGAAGCGGTACCGCGGCGGCACGGCCGGGAAGCTGTGGATCGACCGCGACGGCAACGGTGAGTTCGAGCGCCTCCTTCCCGACCTTGACGGCAACCTCACCGACCCCCTCTGGGTGGACGGCCGGATCGCCTTCCTGTCCGATCACGAAGGCTACGGCAATCTGTACTCGGTGCTTCCCGACGGAAAAGACCTGCGCCGGCACACCGACCACCAGGACTTCTACGTCCGGCACGCCGCCACCGACGGCAAACGCGTCATCTTCGAGTCCGCCGGTGAACTCTGGGTACTCCCGGACCTCGGCTCGGAGGCGGAAAAGCTGGATATCACCCTCGGCTCGGCCTCGCAGACCAGGCGTCCTGCCCTTCTCGACGCCGTCAAGCACCTGGGCGCCGTTGCCCCGGACACAACAGGGGCCGCCAGCGCGGTGGAATCGCACGGGACCATTTCCTGGCTGCGGCACAAGGATGGGCCGTCCCGGATCGTCGAGGCCACGCCCGGAGTGCGGGGCCGCTTGCCCAGGCCCCTCGGCGACGGCCGGATCGCCTACATCGCCGATCACGGCGGTGTTGAAGCCATCCACATCAAGGACATCGCAGCGCCCGTCCCGCACAACTCTGCCCAGGTGGCGGCAGGGAGCGGCAAGTCCGGCGCTCCAGCCGTAGCCCCCGATTCCCCGGACGCGGAAAAGCAGGACATCCAGGGGCTGGAAACGGTCAGCCTGCCCCAGCCCGTTCCTGCAGCCGGGGCTGCGGTGCTGGCGGGAAGTGCAGCACACGCTCCGGCAGACGACGAGCAGCAGGCCGACGTTGCGCCACAGGATACGGCCACCGCCGCGGAGGCCCTGCCGCCCGCAGTAGAGGCAGGCATCACTGTTCCCACGCCCTCGCGCGCCAGTTCCCTCGAACCCAGCCCGGATGGCCGGTGGATTGCCCTTGGGACCTCCTTCGGCGACGTGCACGTCCTGGACACCCGCAGCGGCCACCTCAGCCCGGTGGCCAGCATCGGTGAAGGCAGCATTTCCGAATTGGCATGGTCGGCGGACTCCCGCTGGCTGGCGTGGTCCGAGCCCGTCACGTCCTTTGGCTCGCGCAGCCGGCTTCGGCTGGCCACTGTGGAGCAGCTCGACGCCGACCCCGTGGACGTCACCGACGGCCGCTTCCGCGATGCCTCACCGGCCTTCACTCCAGACGGCAAGTTCCTCGCCTTCCTGTCCAACCGCAGCTTCGACCCCGTGTACGACGGGCATTCGTTCGACCTCTCCTTCCCCAGCCCCATCAAGCCGTACCTGGTGGCACTCGCCGCTGACACGCCGTCGCCCTTCGGTCCATCGGTTGACCCCGCCGGCGGGGAGCCGGAAGCGGACGCGGAGGGCACGGACGAGGGCGAGGCAGGGGAGAAGGACACTCCTGGCGTCCGAGTGGATGCGGAGGGCCTGGCGCACCGCGTCATCGGAGTTCCGGTTCCGCAGGGCAACTACAGCTCGCTGGCGGCCGTCGACGGCGCACTCCTCTGGCTCGATTCCGTCCTGGCAGGTGTGACCGGCGACGGAAAGGCCAGCCAGGAGGACAAGGACGCCCGCCCAGGCCTGGTCCGCTACGACATCGTCCGGCGGAAGCAGACCACGCTGGTCGATGCAGTTGACAGCTACCGGCTGACCGGTGACCGCAGCAAGGTGGTGCTGGTTTCCGACAAGCAGGTGACCGTGGTGCCTTCGGACGCCAAGGCGGACGAGGAATCGGGCAAGCTGGTCAAGGTTGACCTGGGCCGGATCCGCGTCCTGCTGGACCCGCTCAGCGTCTGGGGCCAGGCATTCGACGAAGCCTGGCGGCTGCAGCGCGACTTCTTCTGGACCGAAGACATGGCCGGGCAGGACTGGGATTCCATCCACGCCCGTTACCGCCCCATCGTGGAACGGCTGGGTTCGCATGACGACCTGGTGGACCTGCTGTGGGAACTGCACGGCGAACTGGGGACGTCCCACGCCTACGTTCGTCCGGCCGCCGTCACCGAACGCGGCAGCCGTGGACAGGGCCGCCTCGGTGCCGACCTCGCGCACACGGCCAATGGCTGGGAAATCACCCGGATCCTGGCCGGCGAGTCCTCCGATCCGCTGGCTACCTCCCCGTTGACCAGGCCCGGTGTAGGCGCCAAAGCGGGGGACATCCTGCTGGCGATTGACGGTGTCCCGCTGTCCGAAAGCACCACCCCGGCCATGCAGCTGGTGGGAGCGGCAGGCCGCGCGGTGGAGCTGACCCTCCTCAACGGTTCCGGGCACGGTGCTGCCGAAGGCACCCAACGCCGGGTCGCCGTCGTGCCTGTCAAGGATGAAGAGCGCCTCCGCTACCAGGAATGGGTCGCCGGCAACCGGCGGACCGTCCGTGAAGCCTCCAACGGAACCTTTGGCTACCTGCACATCCCGGACATGATGGCCAACGGCTGGGCGCAACTCCACCGTGACCTCGACACGGAAACAGCATTGGACGGCCTCATCGTGGACGTACGCCGCAACCGTGGCGGTCACACCTCGCAGCTCGTCGCGGAACTGATCGGCCGCAAGGTGACCGGGTGGAGCATGCCGCGCGGGGAGAAGCCGCGCACGTACCCGCACCACGCGCCGAGGGGGCCGGTGATCATCCTGGCTGACGAGTTTGCCGGATCCGACGGCGACATCATCACCCAGGTGTCAAAGCTCAGGGGCATCGGGCCGGTCATCGGCACGCGCACCTGGGGCGGTGTGGTGGGCATCGACAACCGGTTTGCGCTGGCGGACGGCACCGGAGTCACCCAGCCCCGCTATGCCAACTGGTTCAGCGGCGGCGTTGGCTGGAGCGTGGAGAACTACGGCGTTGACCCCGACATCGAAGTGACCTACCCGCCGCACGCCTACGCGGCCGGTCGCGATCCCCAGCTGGAATACGGCATCGGGGCGCTCAAGGAGATGATCCAGGAGCTGCCCACGGACCGGCCGCCGGCCCGCTCCGGCTACCGCAAGCTGTTGCCTGCGCCGCTGCCGGCCCGCCCGCAGGGACGCTAGGAACAACAAAAAGGCCCTGTCCTTCCGGTTTCCCGGAAGGACAGGGCCTTCGCGTTATGCAGGGCCGGTGGGCCCGGGACTGCTAGGACTGCAGCGTGGCGTCGAGGGTGATCTCGATGCCGGCCAGGGCCTGGGATACGGGGCAGCCCTTCTTGGCGGCCTCGGCAATGCGCTGGAACTCGTCCTGCGAGATGCCGGGGATGCGGGCGTTGAGGGTGAGGTGGCTGCCGGTGATGCCGGTGCCCGGCTGGAAACCAACCTCCGACTTGGTGTTGACCTCCTCGGGCGTGAAGCCGGCCTGGCTCAGTTCGTGGCTGAAGGCCATGGAGAAGCAGGCTGAATGGGCTGCGGCGATGAGCTCTTCCGGGCTGGTCTTGCCGCCGGCAGCTTCGGTGCGGGCCTTCCACGTGACATCGAAGGTGCCCAGGCCCGAGCTGTCCAGGGTGGTGTTGCCCGAGCCCTCGGTCAGGCTTCCGGTCCATACAGTGTGGGCGTTGCGTGTTGTAGCCATGTCTCTCCTCAACGTCGGTTCGATCCGGGGCCGGCAGCCGCTGCCGGCCCCACCGTTTCCCATCCTAGGGACCAGCCACCCCCGGTGCACGGGTTGTCCGCTCTCAGAGGATTATGACCGGCTCCCCGTCATGGGCTTACTGCCAGATGGTGGCAATGGCGATGTTAAGCAGCGCCAGGCCACCGACGCCGTGCGCGAGTCCGGTGGAGACGGGCTGCCCGTTCTTGACCTTGCGTGAGCCGATGACCGCCAGGACTGCCACCACGATGGCGATGACGAACTTGATGCCCAGCTTGGCGTAGTTCGGATTGGAGTCCGGCAGGAACGGGAGGATGCCCATCATGGCGATGCCGGTGAGCAGCTGCAGGAAGGCGCCGTCACGCTGGCGCGGATGCACGGTGGGGGTCCGCATCGTGGCAATCCAGTAGCCCACGATCATGGCGGCCCCGACGACGTGCAGGAAGACCAGGATGTTGAAGAGAATGTTCATGGCTCCAGCTTAGCCAGTCATTTCTACCGCCTGTAGCAAAGCCACGCGGTTCCCGGACCGCGGCGGGCTGGCGGGAGTTTGGGTTAAACCACGACGACGGCCCCGGCTGCGGGAGGTTTCCCACCCGCGCCGGCGCCGCCGTCGTTGGACCCTTTGTTGGTTACAGTCCCAGGTCCGCTTCGAACGCGCCTTCCTCCAGGCGTGCCTTCAGGGTCTGGAGGAACCGGCCTGCATCGGCGCCGTCCACCAGGCGGTGGTCGTACGTCAGGGACAGGTACATCATGGAGCGGATGGCGATCGAGTCATCGCCGTTTTCGTCAGCAACCACCACGGGGCGCTTGACGATGGCGCCGGTGCCCAGGATGCCGACCTGCGGCTGGTTGATGATCGGGGTATCGAACAGCGCTCCAACCGAACCGATGTTGGTAATGCTGAACGTGCCGCCGGACAGTTCATCCGGACCGATCTTGCCGTCGCGGGTGCGGGAAGCAACGTCGGCGATCTTGCCGGCCAGGCCGGCGAGATTCAGGTTACCGGCGTCCGCGATGACCGGAACCAGGAGGCCCTTGTCCGTGTCGACGGCGATCGCCAGGTGCTCGGCGTTGTGGTAGGTGATCTCCTGCTTTTCCTCGTCGTAGGCAGCGTTGAGCTTGGGGTGCTGCTTGAGGGCCTCGGCAACTGCCTTGGCGATGAAGGGCAGGAAGGTCAGCTTGGTGCCGTTCTGGGCCTGGAACGAGTTCTTGGCGCGGGCACGAAGCTTGGCGACCTTGGTCATGTCCACTTCGTGGACCTGGGTCAGCTGGGTGGAGATTTCCAGCGACTCGCGCATGCGCCGGGCGATGACCTGGCGGATGCGGGGAGCCTTCTGGGTGGTGCCGCGCAGCGACGAGGCTGCACCGGCTGCAGCCGGGGCGGACGCGGCGGGGGCTGCTGCCGGAGCAGCGGCGGGAGCGGGGGCAGCCTTGGCCTCGGCGGCGGCGATGACATCCTGCTTGCGGATGCGGCCGCCAACACCGGTGCCGGAGAGGCTGGAGATGTCCACGCCGTGCTGGTTGGCAAGCTTGCGGACCAGGGGGGTGACGTAGCCGGACTCGGATCCGCCGGCCGGAGCTGCTTCCTGGGCTGGCGGAGCAGCGGGAGCCTGGGCGGCGGGAGCCGGGGCAGCCTGCGGTGCAGCCTGCTCAGGGGCCTGCTGGGCAGGAACAGCCTGGGCGGGAGCGGTCTGCGCGGGAGCGGACTCTGCCGGTGCGGGCTTGGGGGCTTCCTGCTGGGGAGCGGCGGGTGCAGCCTCCGGAGCCGCGGCAGCGGGAGCGCCCGAGCCGATGACGGCGAGTACGGAGCCCACCTCGGCCGTTTCGTCCTCGTTGACCCGGATTTCCTGCAGGGTGCCGGCAACGGGGGAGGGGATCTCGGTGTCCACCTTGTCGGTGGAGACTTCGAGCAGCGGCTCGTCAACGTCGACGGAATCGCCAATGGCCTTCAGCCAGCGGGTCACGGTGCCTTCGGTGACGCTTTCGCCGAGTGCGGGGAGGGTGACCTCGTGGCTTTCGCCGCCGCCTGCAGCGGGTGCTTCCTGGGCGGGTGCCTCCTGCGCGGGGGCTGCTTCGGCGGGTGCTTCCTGTGCGGGAGCAGCTGCAGGTGCCTCTTCGGCGGGGGCAGCCGCGGGAGCTTCAGCGGGTGCGGAACCGCCGCCGGAGCCGTCACCGATGCGCACCAGCGGCGCACCTACCTCGGCGGTCTCATCTTCAGCGACCAGGATTTCTTCAATCACGCCAGCTACAGGAGAGGGGATTTCAGTGTCTACTTTGTCGGTGGAGACTTCGAGCAGCGGCTCGTCCACCTCTACCCGGTCACCTACCTGCTTGAGCCAGCGGGTGACGGTTCCTTCGGTGACACTCTCACCGAGGGCGGGCAAGTTAACGGATTCAGACATGTCGTCCCCGTTCTCCTTATTGATCTTTAGTGCGAATGGTTGCTGCCTTGTTGGAAGCCTAGTGCACCCGGTCTGCGCGACCGGGTGCACCGGGCCTGGTAATGCTGGCGAAAATCAGCCGTGGAGCGGCTTGCCGGCCAGCGCCAGGTGGGCTTCGCCGAGGGCTTCGTTCTGGGTGGGGTGGGCGTGCACCAGCTGTGCCACATCCTCCGGGTAGGCTTCCCAGTTCACGATCAGCTGGGCCTCGCCCACCTGCTCGCCCATGCGGGCACCGATCATGTGGACGCCCACCACGGGGCCGTCCTTCTGGCGGACCAGCTTGATCAGGCCCGAGGTGCCAAGGATGGAGCTCTTGCCGTTGCCGGCCAGGTTGTATTCCTGGGTCTGCACCTGGTCCTCGCCGAACTTTTCCTTGGCAGCCTTCTCGGTGTAGCCGACGGTGGCGATCTCTGGTTCGGAGTAGGTGACCTTGGGGATGTTGATGTCCTCGACCACCACGGGCTTCAGGCCGGCGATCTCCTCGGCCACGAAGATGCCCTGCTGGTAGCCGCGGTGGGCCAGCTGCACGCCGGGGACGATGTCACCGACGGCATAGATGTTGCCCACGCCGGTGTGCAGTCGCTCGTTGGTGATGACGAAGCCGCGGTCGATGGTGACGCCGGCTTCCTCGTAGCCCAGGTTGGCCGTGACGGGGCCACGGCCGACGGCGACCAGCAGCAGGTCCGCTTCGAAGGTCTTGCCGTCCACCAGGGTGACTTTGACGCCGTCGTCATTCTGCTCGACGCCCTGGAAGAAGACGCCGGTGGAGAACTTGATGCCGCGCTTCTTGAAGGCACGCTCGAAGTTCTTGACGATCGTGGCGTCCTCGTTGGGAACGAGGGAGGGCAGGCCTTCGACGATGGTCACGTCCACGCCGAACGACTTCCACACCGAGGCGAACTCGACGCCGATGACGCCGCCGCCCAGGATGATGGCGCTCTTCGGAATGAAGTCCATGGTGAGGGCCTGGTCGGAGGTGATGACCTTGCCGCCGATTTCCAGGCCGGGAAGGGTGCGCGAGTAGGAGCCGGTGGCCAGGACGATGTTCTTGCCCTTGTAGGCGGTGCCGTTCACCACGATGGTGTCGGTGCCCTGCAGCTTGCCTTCACCCTCGATGACGGTGATGGCCTTCTTGGACTTGATCAGGCCCTGCAGGCCCTTGTACTTGCCGGCGATGATGCCGTCCTTGTACGCGTTGACGGCGTTGATATCGATGCCGTCGAGGGTGACGTTCACGCCGTACTTGGCGGAGTCACGGGCGTGGTCGGCCAGCTCTGCGGAGTGCAGCAGGGCCTTGGTGGGGATGCAGCCGTTGTGGAGGCAGGTGCCGCCCAGCTTGGCCTTCTCCACGAGGCCGACGGTGAGGCCGAGCTGTACCGCACGCAGCGCTGCAGCGTATCCGCCGCTGCCGCCACCGAGTACCAGGATGTCGAATTCTTGCGCAGTTGCCTGATCGGCCACTTAAACGCTCCCTCGCGTGAACGATGACGCGATCAGCGCGCATCATCTGGTCTTGGAACTTGCACTGCCGTGATTATGTCAGCAGGGCAACTCTCTTGCATTTGTGACTACCGTGGTTCACCTTAGCGAACCACCTATCCATGCTCCACCTTGGCACTGCGTTTGTGGAGCGCTTGTGTCCAGTGTCACGCGGCCCTGTGGCACAGGAATCACCTGCGCCGCAGGGCCGCGTGGCAGTGGCTGTAACTGCCCAGGGGCACCTAGGAGGCGGCCAGGATGTCCTCCACGTAGGCAACCAGGGTACGGACGGTGCAGCCGGTGCCCTGCTTGTGCGTGTAGCCGTACGGGCTGCCATTATTAAAGGAAGGTCCTGCAATATCGATGTGCGCCCAGGGGATCTGTTCGCCTGCCTTGTCCTTACCCACGAACTCGCGCAGGAACACGGCGGCGGTCATCATTCCGCCGTGGCGTTCGCCGATGTTGGCCAGGTCGGCCACCTGGGAGTCCAGGGTGGGTCGCAGTTCCTCCGGCAGGGGCATGGGCCAGACCAGCTCGCCTGCACGGTCCGCCGCCGCCTTGAGCGCGCCCGTGACGCTGTCCGAGCCCATGACGCCGGCGGTGCGGTTGCCGAGGGCGATCAGCTGCGCGCCGGTGAGGGTTGCGACGTCGATGATGGCGTCCGGGTATTCGCGGCTCGCGGCGACAATGCCGTCCGCCATGACCAGGCGGCCCTCGGCGTCGGTATTGAGGACCTCCACCGTCTTGCCACCGAACATGGTCAGGACGTCGGCAGGACGTGAGGCGCCGCCCCCGGGCATGTTCTCTGCGATGCAGAGCCAGGCGGTCGCTTTAACGGGCAGGCCCAGGCCGGCGATGGCCAGGACAGTGTTAAGTACGACGGCGGCACCGGCCATGTCGCTCTTCATGTCGCCCATGTTGAGGGCCGGCTTAAGGGAGATTCCGCCGGTGTCGAAGGTGATCCCCTTGCCCACGAGGGCGACCTTGGCAGTGGCCTTGGCGGGGGAGTATTCGACCTTGACCAGCCGCGGCTGGCGCGTGGATCCCTTGCCCACGCCCATGATGCCGCCGAAACCTTCCTTCTCGAGGCGCTTCTCGTCCCAGACCGTGACTTTGACGGGCAGTCCCTTGGCCAGGTCCTTGGCGGCCTCGGCGAACGATTCGGGGTATAGGTGGCTCGGCGGGGTGTTGACCAGGGACCGGGTGGCGTTAACAGCCTTGGCCACTAGGCCGGCCCGCTTCAGCGCCACCTCCAGCTCCGGGGTGCCGGCCAGTTCGGTGAAGATGACGGCATTGCGCACCGGGTCCTTAAGTCCGTCGGAGGAAGACCGGAACTCGGTGAAGGAGTAGGCGCCCAGCGCGGCGCCCTCGGCGACGGCCGTGACGTCCTGCACCGTCGCCGTCGGGAATGCCAAAGTGACCGTGGGCAGGCCGGCCAGCTGCCGGACGGCCGATCCTGCTGCCCGGCGGAGCGACTCGCCCGTGAGCGGTCCGGTGGCGGGAACCTTGCCGACGCCGGCCAGGACCAGGATGCCTGCCCCGGTTTCGGGCAGCCCCGGCAGGCGGACCAGCTGGTCCGCGGCGCCGGTGACACCCAGCGCCTTGAGCGAGTCCCCGAGGGCCTCCGCGGACTTCGCCGTCAGGGGGTTCTCCAACAGGACGGGGCCGTCGGTTCCCTGGCCCACTCCGATGACCACTGCGTCACTGGGGTTCTTCTTAAGGTCCCGCGCGACGGTACTAAGGTTGACTTCAGTATTCTTGACCACAGGGATGAGTCCTCAATTCTCGAAACGTTCGGGCAGGGATGCATGTTGGGCGCTCTGCCATGGTGGCCCGGATCCGGCCGTTCTGGACGGTTCCCGGGTGCGTGCAAGCCCGCCTGGCAGGCCAGTTCCGATCGTAGCCCTTCCCCGGCACCGCGGGAGAATTTCCTGAGAGGTGCGCCACACCGGCCGATGGAATGCCGGGTGTCCCTGCCGCGTTATGAATGATGTCCACCCGCACCCCTGAAAGGAACATGCCGTGCTTGAACGGATTTCCGGCTCCCTGCTGGACCCCGACGCGCTTTATGCCAGCAACATCGAGCTGTTCCACAGCCCGGAACTCCAGGGGCTGAACCTGGTGATGGGTTTCACCGGATTTGCCGATGCCGGCCACGTGGTGAAGCAGATCAATGCAGAGCTGCTGGACTCCCTCGATGCCCAGCCCGTTGCGGTCTTCGATGCCGACCAGCTGATCGACTACAGGTCACGGCGCCCGCACCTGAGCTTCGTCGAGGACCACATCCAGGACTACCAGGAGCCCCGGCTGGCCCTTTACCGGCTGGTTGACGGACTGGGAAAGCCGTTCCTGCTCCTGGCCGGCTTCGAGCCCGACCTGCAGTGGGAACGCTTCGCCCGCGCCGTCGTAAACATCGTGGAGAAGCTGGACGTCAACCTCGTCACCTGGATCCACTCCATCCCCATGCCCGTGCCACATACCCGCCCCGTGGGGGTGACGGTGCAAGGGAACCGGCCCGAACTCATCGAGGGCATCTCAGTGTGGAAGCCCACCGTTGAAGTTCCCGCCGCCGTCGGCCACATCCTGGAGCTGCGGCTGGTGGAAGCCGGACGCAACGTCGCCGGTTACGTCATCCACGTGCCCCACTACCTTGCCGAGGCCGAGTACCCCACTGCCGCCGTCGCCGGTCTGGAGTACCTTGGCGCCGCCACGTCCCTGATGCTGCCCACCGACCGGCTCCGCGAATCGGGCCGCGAGGTCAGCCGCCAGATCGCCGAGCAGATCGAAACGTCTGAGGAAGTCCAGCAGGTGGTGTCCCGCCTCGAAACCCGGTACGACGAAAAATCGGACGGCATCGTGCGCCGGTCGCTTTTGGCCAACGAGAACGACGAGCTGCCCGACGCCGACGACCTCGGCGCCGCCGTGGAGGCCTACCTGGCCAGGGAGAACCCGGGGCAGTAGCGCTGGTCACAACTTCCGGGAAAGCGGCGTCCCGCCGGGCATAATGTAGTGGTGACTGCACCCCGCGCCTGGCTTATCTGGACCATTGGAATTTTCGGGTACCTGGTGGCCGTGGCGCAGCGGACCTCGTTCGGCGTGGTGGGCCTTGAAGCCACGGAGCGCTTCCACGCCACGGCGTCCGCCATCTCCTTTTTCACTGTCCTGCAGCTGCTGGTCTACGCCGGGCTCCAGATTCCCGTGGGCCTGTTGGTGGACCGGCTTGGTTCGCGGGTGATGATTGCCGGCGGTGCGGTCCTGATGGGGCTGGGACAGCTGCAGCTGGCGTTTGCGGACAGTATTCCCGGGGGAGTCCTGGGCCGTGTCCTGGTGGGTGCCGGCGATGCAATGACGTTCATCTCCGTCATCCGGCTGATCCCGCTGTGGTTCGCCCCCGCCCGCGTCCCGCTCGTGACCCAGCTCACCGGTATGTCCGGCCAGCTGGGACAGCTGTTCAGTGTCCTGCCCTTCGCCATGGTCCTGCACCTGTCCGGCTGGACCCCCGCTTTCCTGATGCTGGCAGGGATGTCCGCGCTCGCCGTCGTACTGGTGGTCCTGCTGCTCCAGGACGCTCCCCCTGGCACCGAGCGGCCGCAGGCCCGCCAGGGGCTCCGGGCAACGGGGGCATCGCTGGCCCGGGCCTGGCGGCAGCCCGGCACGCGGCTGGGGATGTGGAGCCATTTCACCATCCAGTTCAGCGGCACCGTTTTTGCCATGACCTGGGGCTACCCGTTCCTGATTTCCGGGCAGGGCCTGGACGCAGGCACTGTTGCCGCCCTGATGGCGCTCTATGTCGCCGCGGCCATGGCGGCGGGCCCCTTCATCGGACGTTTCGTCTCGCGCCACCCACTGCGCCGCTCCACCATGGTGCTGCTGATTGCCGGCGCCACCGCAGTGGCCTGGGCTGCGGTACTGATCCTGCCCGGGCGGGCTCCGCTGTGGCTGCTGGCGGGACTGGTGGTGGTGCTTGCCATCGGCGGCCCCGGTTCGATGATCGGCTTCGATTTCGCCCGGACGTTTAATCCGGCACACCGGATCGGCACCGCCACCGGGATCGTGAACGTTGGCGGCTTCATTGCTGCCCTGGTGTCCATCTTCCTTATCGGCCTGGTGCTGGACCTCCTCTACGCCACCGGATTCTCGCAGGGGGTGCTGTACGGTTTGGATCCCTTCCGGCTGGCCCTGAGCGTCCAGTTCCTGCTCCTGGCCCTGGGCGCCGCCGCCATCGTGGCCTCGCGGCGGAAGGTGCGCCGGCAGATGGCCGCCCAGGGGATTGTGGTGCCGCCGCTGCGCAGTGCCCTGGCCCGGCAGCGCCGGGAAAGCCTGGCGCGCCGCCGCCAGCCAGTGCGCAGCGACGACTGAGGCATGCCTGTTCCTTCCTCTGCCACTGTTCCTCCACCGGACTGTTTGCCCACATAGCTGAACTGAGCCCTGCCAGCCCGTGCTGTGGTCGGAGAAAGCTGGAGCCATGACAGCTCCAGAACGATTAACAGTCCGCGGGCCGGAAGACATTCTTGGCTTCATTCCACACAGCCTGGGGTACTGGCCGGCTTCCAGCCTGGTGGCCATGACGCTGCACGGCACTACCCTTGGCGCCACACTGCGGCTTGACCTTCCGACACCTGCAGGGCAGGCCGCTCCTTTCGGGTTCGCCGACGCCGTCCGCCGTTACCTTGAGTCGGACCAGGATGCCGACGGCGCGCTGCTGGCCGTCTTCACCAGCGACGCAGGAATGGTCCCGCCGAGTGCCTACGACCTCCTGATTTCCACCGTGCAGTGTTCCCTCGAGCAGGCCGGGATGCCGGTGCGTGCTGCCTGGTTCGTGGGCGATGTCTATTGGCGGGATGCCCTGTGCAGCGACGGTTCGTGTTGTCCGCTGCCGGGGCGGCCCGTGCAGGAGATCAGGGACAGCATGCTGAACGCCGAGATGGTCTACCGCGGCAGCAGCGTGGGGCCGGCGCCAAGGTCAGGCAGCGTGCCGGAAGCGCCGGTGCCTGCCATGCACCTGGCAGCGGTCCGTGAAGCACAGGCCGGCTGGGAGGAGGAGTTGGGCGGGCTGTCCCGAAGCCGCGCGCAGTTCTCTGCCGTGCTCGGCTTCTGGCAGATGCTGCTGGACCGGACCCCACCGGTTGCCTGGCTGCCTGATATCGAGCGGGATGCCTTTCTTCGGGCCACGCTGCTGGTTCCCACGTGGCGGGACGCCGTGATGGTGATGGCTGCGGCGGGCAGGAACGCTGCGGAAGCCGGGGCTGAACAGTTCAAGGTATTTGCTGACGGAAATGGCGGGGGCGGTGCCGATGAGGCCGTCGTGTCCCTGCCGGTGCTGCCGCCGAACCCACACCGGGCCTCGGCGGCGGGCAAACCGGGGGCGGCAGCGGCGGAAGAGGCGGGAGGAAGGGCTCCTGCCCTGGGGCCGCCGCGCCGGACGGGGAACGGGGCCCCTTTACGCTCCGTTCCTGCCGGGAGTGGCACCCCGGTCGGCCCCGGTCCCGTTCCTGCCGGGTACGGCGAGGTGCTTATGGGCGTGGCGCCGAACGTCCCCGACTGGGAAGGCCTGGACGCGCTGGACCGGATCCTGGGAAATCTGGCTGTGCTGGGTGGGCAGGCTGCCGCGGCGGCGTTGACCATGCGTGGCTGGGTGGCATGGTGCCGCGGCCGGGGTTCCTATGCTGCTGCACACCTGGGACAGGCCCTCGAACTTGACCCGGATTACCGGCTTGCGGAACTCCTGCTGGACCTCGTTGGCAGGGGCACGCTCTGTGGCTGGGCGGCGAGAAAGGAGGCCGCCTGGCAGAAGTTCGGGGAGGACACTGCCGGGTGAAAGTGGGAGCTGTGAGGGGCGCCCGGCCGGAGTAAGGAGCGGGATGCGCCGCCCGGCATGGGCAAGACCTTCAGCAGGTGGCCGGACCGGATCGAAGCGGGGGAGGCCGGATCCAGGCAAATCATGAGACAATAGATGCCGAGACCCGGTTGGGTCCGTGCATCGAGTGCTTGGAATGGGCCCGCAAGGGAACATTACAGCCGCTCCGGGAGTTGTCTTAAGTGACTCTGCCGGCCGTGGTGGCGCTTGGTTTTCATCACGGACTTGACAGGGTCATAGTGGTGTTGCCCGTATGGTGATTCCACAGACCACCGCTAGAAAGGTTTTCTGTGACCCCGTCTTCCACGAAGAAGGATTCCGCCGCCCAGGATGTCTTGTCCCCTGAGGAGAAGCAGGCCGCGACCAATGCCAAGCGGGCAGCTACGCGGGCAGCCAACAAGGCTTCGGCCGGCGCGGCTCCAGCGGACGGCAAGCGCGAGCCCAAGAAGCGTGGGCCCAAGCCTGGCGCCAAGGCTGCAGCAGAGGCTGCAGGAAAGTCCGCCGTTGACGCGGACGAGGTTGAGGACGCTGAGGAAGACCTCGACGTCCTCGAAGGGCCGGACGCAGTAGAGGATGCCGATACCGACGCCGATCCCGTCAAGGGCGCAGTGGGCAGCGGCAAGGGCTTTGTCTACTCCGACGCAGATGATGACGATGCCCCCGTGCAGCAGGTCATGTCTGCCGGCGCCACGGCTGACCCCGTCAAGGACTACCTGAAGCAGATTGGTAAGGTCGCACTGCTCAACGCCGAGCAGGAAGTCGACCTTGCGCTGCGGATCGAGGCCGGGCTGTTCGCCGAGGAAAAGATCGCCGCGGACGACGGCTCCATGGATCCGAAGTACAAGCGTGAACTCGAATTCATCATCCACGACGGCAAGCGCGCCAAGAACCACCTGCTGGAGGCCAACCTCCGCCTGGTGGTCTCCCTGGCCAAGCGCTACACCGGCCGCGGCATGCTGTTCCTGGACCTGATCCAGGAAGGCAACCTGGGCCTGATCCGCGCAGTGGAGAAGTTCGACTACACCAAGGGCTTCAAGTTCTCCACCTACGCCACCTGGTGGATCCGCCAGGCCATCACCCGCGCCATGGCCGACCAGGCCCGCACCATCCGCATCCCGGTGCACATGGTTGAAGTCATCAACAAGCTGGCCCGCGTCCAGCGCCAGATGCTGCAGGACCTGGGCCGAGAGCCCACGCCCGAGGAACTGGCACTGGAGCTGGACATGACACCCGAAAAGGTGGTCGAGGTCCAGAAGTACGGCCGCGAACCCATTTCGCTGCACACGCCCCTGGGCGAGGACGGCGACTCGGAGTTTGGTGACCTGATCGAGGACTCCGAGGCCGTTGTTCCGGCCGACGCCGTGAGCTTCACCCTCCTCCAGGAGCAGCTGCACTCCGTGCTGGACACCCTCTCCGAACGCGAGGCCGGCGTGGTTGCCATGCGGTTCGGCCTGACCGACGGACAGCCGAAGACTTTAGACGAAATCGGCAAGGTCTACGGCGTCACCCGCGAGCGGATCCGGCAAATCGAATCAAAGACCATGTCCAAGCTCCGCCACCCCTCCAGGTCGCAGGTCCTGCGGGACTACCTGGACTAGGTCCACCGGACTCCACTTACGGGACCCTGCAGGGGCCGTGCCGAACCCACCTTCGGGTGGCTCCGGCACGGCCCCTGTTTTTCGCTGCTTTTTCGCGCCGCGAACTTCGCGGTGGCATGTGGTTAAACGCCTGCGGGGCCCTTCCGTAGTGGAAGGGCCCCGCAGGGTTCGTTGTTACCGATGCCTCATCTAGTCGATTTCCACGGCAGCTTTCTCGTGAAGCTTTCCCGTCTCATCGTGCCAGTCGGAGCTCAACGGCTTGAGCGTCGCCTCGACTGCACGGGCGTGGTGGCCGCAGAACAGCAGCTCACCGCCGGAGGACTCGAGTACAACCCGCACATATGCCTGGGCTCCGCAACGGTCGCACCGGTCGAGTGCGTTGAGCGTGCGGTCTGCCACTGCTGTTGTCATGTCGGCCTCCTTAGTAGATCAGTACATCTATATAACCAGCATTCGTATCCAAACCATCGCAAGGATGGGGCAAGTTCGCTGTGCGCGTAGCCGCAAGGTTCAATCAAGAATGGGCAAGTTCCGCCCATCACTGGGGCTGGTGGCGTGCCGCACAGCCGCGGGCGGGTGTGGCAGACGGCTCCAGCCGCCGCAGCCGATTACCCTAGAAGATGCGGTTCCAGCGCCGCGCACACGTCCCTGAAGGAGTTCATCACCAGTGGCACCTAGCTCTGATTACACCGCCCGGCACCTTTCCGTCCTGGAGGGCCTCGAAGCCGTCCGCAAGCGCCCGGGCATGTACATCGGCTCAACCGACTCGCGCGGCCTCATGCACTGCCTCTGGGAAATCATCGACAACTCCGTGGACGAGGCCCTGGCCGGGTTCGGGCACGACATCCGCATCATCCTCCACGCGGACAACTCCGTGGAGATCCACGACGACGGCCGTGGCATCCCCATCGACAAGGAGCCCAAGACGGGGCTCACCGGCGTCGAGGTGGTCTTCACCAAGCTGCACGCGGGCGGCAAGTTCGGCGGCGGCTCCTACACCGCCTCGGGCGGACTCCACGGCGTTGGCGCCTCGGTGGTCAACGCCCTGTCCTCACGCCTTGACGTGGAAGTGGACCGCGGCGGCAAGACCTACCGGATGTCCTTCCGCCGGGGCGAACCCGGGCGGTTCAAGGACGCCGGATCCCGCCTGGACCCCGCAGCGCCCTTCACACCGTTCGTCGACGACTCGGTGCTGGACATCGTGGGCAAGGCCAAGCGCGGCGTCACCGGAACCCGCATCCGTTACTGGGCGGACCGGCAGATCTTCACCCCCGATGCCAAGTTCTCCTACGAGGACCTCGTGGCCCGCGCCCGCCAGACCTCCTTCCTAGTGCCCGGACTCAAGCTCACGGTGCGGGACGAGCGCAGGGTCGCCGGGACGCCTGGTGAGGCCGGCCCCCATGAGGAGGTCTTCCACCACGACGGCGGCATCTCCGAGTTCGTCGAGTTCCTCGCCGCCGATCCTGCCGTCACCGACGTGTGGCGCCTGCACGGGTCGGGGAAGTTCAAGGAGACGGTCCCGGTCCTGGACGAACGCGGGCACAGCCAGCTGGCAGAGGTTGAGCGTGACTGCGAAGTGGACGTGGCGCTGCGCTGGGGCATCGGCTACGACAGCACCGTGCGCAGCTTCGTGAACATCATCGCCACCCCGAAGGGCGGCACCCACCAGTCCGGCTTCGAGCAGGCGCTGGTCAAGACCTTCCGCAAAGCGGTGGAGGCAAACGCCCGCAAGCTCAAGGCCGGCAACGACAAGATCGAAAAGGACGACATCTTCGCGGGCCTGACGGCGGTGCTGACCGTGCGGCTGGCGGAACCGCAGTTCGAGGGCCAGACCAAGGAGATCCTCGGCACCAGCGCCGTCCGGGCCATCGTGGCCCGGGTGGTGGAGAAGGAGATCTCCGCCAAGCTGTCGTCGTCCAGCAAGAATGACAAGGCCCAGTCCGCCCTGCTGCTGGAAAAGATCGTCAGCGAGATGAAGTCCCGCATCTCGGCCCGGGTGCACAAGGAGACCCAACGGCGCAAGAACGCGCTGGAAACCTCTTCGATGCCCACCAAGCTCGCCGACTGCCGGACGGACGACGTCGGACGTTCCGAACTGTTCATCGTGGAAGGTGACTCCGCACTTGGCACTGCCAAGCTGGCGCGATCCTCCGACTTCCAGGCGTTGCTGCCCATCCGGGGCAAGATCCTGAACGTTCAAAAGGCGTCGGTGGGGGACATGCTCTCCAACGCCGAATGCGCGGCCCTCATCCAGGTGGTGGGCGCAGGCTCCGGCCGCAGCTTCGACATCAGCGCGGCCCGGTACGGCAAGGTCATCCTCATGACGGACGCCGACGTGGACGGAGCCCATATCCGGACCCTGCTGCTGACCCTGTTCTTCCGCTACATGCGTCCCATGATCCTTGAGGGAAGGGTATTCGCGGCGGTGCCTCCGCTGCACCGCGTGGAGGTCATCAACGCAGGCCAGAAGGCCAACGAGATGATCTACACCTACTCAGAAGCTGAACTGCACGTGCTGCTGGCCCGCCTGGCCAAGGAAGGCAAGGGGTACAAGGAACCGATCCAGCGGTACAAGGGCCTGGGGGAGATGGACGCCGAGCAGTTGGCCGAAACCACCATGGACCCGCGGCACCGCACGCTGCGCAAGGTGGGGATCGAGAACGCGCAACAGGCGGAGGAAATCTTCGACCTGCTGATGGGTTCGGACGTGTCGCCGCGCAAGGACTTCATCATCGCCGGCGCCTCCAGCCTGGACCGGGAGCGCATCGACGCCTGACAGCGGCGTACGGCCTCGCAATTGGGGGCAGGGCGGCTGGCACCTGGCTGGGAAGGCGCCGGAGGGTACCGCGGGGCCCGCTGGACAGGGCCCGACGGCGGCTGGTCAGCCGAGCAGTCCGGGAACCAGCAGAAGTGCGGTGGGCAGCGCGAGCAGCAGGACGCTGCCTGCCATGACGGCGCTGCGGACGGCGGAAGGAAGCGGAGGCTGGGGCGTCAGCAGGCGGCTGACCCGGGAAGCTGCGGTACGGACAGCGTCCGAGCCGGCTCCGCCTGATGCTGACTCAAGCCCGGACAGGGCCAGCGTGGGCGAGGAGGGCCGGACACCGGCGCCGGCCTCCGCGGCTGAACCGCTGGCCACGATGGCGATGGCCTTGATGAGGGTGGCTTTGCTCTCGGTCCGCAGGGCCACGTCATCGGCCAGCATCTCGATGAGGGAGTTCACGGACTCCTGGGCAAGCCGGGTGGTGGGCAGCCACGGGAGGGCCTGCCGCCACGCGGCGAAGGCCCAGAGCAGGAGGTGGTGCCGCTGGTTGAGGTGGGCGTTCTCGTGAATCAGCACCGCCCGAAGCTCTGCCGGTTCGAGCGCCGCCATCAGGCCGTCCGATAGCACCGTCACCGAACGCGCGCCGCCCGGAAGGCAGTACGCCACGGGTGAGTCGTGGCTGATGACCAGGGTTCCGGCGTCCTGGCCGGAGGGTGACGCCAGCAGGGCCAGCATTTCGCGGTGCCGCCGCCGCTGGCGCTGGATTTTGTAGTACGTCAGCAGCAGGGTGAACACCAGATGGACGGAGAGCAGGGCAGCAGCGGACAGGGCAAAGATGTGCCAGAACCCCAGCGCGGTGGTGGGCGCGTTGAAAAATACCATGCCGGCGAGGCCGCGGAGGCCTGCAATCAGGTTGTCTCCAATAGGTTCCAGGCCGTAGACCAGCATGGCGCCGATCATTGACAACCCACCTGCAAGCGCGATCGCCTGCCACAACAGCATGGCCGTGAACGGCGACCTGGCCGGCCACTGGGCCCGGGACAGGAGGATCGGCACCGGCCACGCCAGGATTATCGCAAGGACCGCCAGCAGGTATGAGGCCCAGAACATGGTGTGCTAGACGCGGCCCAGCAGTTTGCGCAGCGTCTCGGCTTCACCTTCGGACACCGACCCGATGAAGCGGGCCAGGACGGCCTCGCGGTCCGGTGCTGACCCGAGGACCTCATGCATGAGTTCCGCGGTGTGGTCTGCGCGGCTGGACACCGCCTGGTAGCGGTGGGGACGGGTGCCGCGTTCGCGTTCCACCAGCCCCTTCTTCTCCAGGCGTGAAAGTACGGTCAGTACCGTTGTGACGGCCAGTTCCTTGCCTTCATGGCCCGGCCCGCCCTGTGCCGCCGACGTGCGCGCCAACTGGTCCCTCAGGGTATTGGCCGTAGCCGCTTCCTGGCCCGCCCAGAGCAGGTCCATGACCGCCCGTTCCAGTTCACCAAGACTAGCCATTTCACTTTTCCTTTATTTCCCCGCGCCGCGCACTTTCGGTGCACGGTTACGTCCCACTGTTGTTCAACTACAGAACTAATTTACCCCGAAACCGGCCAACGTTCTACATGGAGTAGAACATCTGGCGCGGCGTGGCCCGACGCGGGATGCTAGGGGAGGGCGGGAGGGTTTTCATCCGCCGTCAAGGATGTTCTACACTTTGTAGAAGTTGGAGTTCTACGAAGCGTAGAAAACTGCATCGGCTAACAGTAGGGACCGCCATGGACGCCTTGGAAATCGCACGCTGGCAATTCGGAATCACCACCGTCTACCACTTCATGATGGTGCCGCTGACCATCGGCCTGGGCCTCGTGGTGGCCGTCATCCAGACAGCCTGGTACCGCACCGGCAAGCCCGAATACCTGCGCATGACCAAGTTCTGGGGAAAGCTGTTCCTCATCAACTTCATCATGGGCGTGGCCACGGGCATCGTGCAGGAGTTCCAGTTCGGCATGGCCTGGAGCGAGTACAGCCGCTTCGTGGGGGATGTGTTCGGGGCGCCCCTGGCCCTGGAAGCGCTCCTGGCCTTCTTCGTGGAGTCCACCTTCCTCGGCCTGTGGATCTTCGGCTGGAAGCAGCTCAAGCCGGCCATCCACCTGGCCTGCCTCTGGGTGGCCGTCATCGGATCAGCACTCTCCGCCTACTTCATCATCGTGGCGAACAGCTGGATGCAGCACCCGGTAGGGGTGGAAATGATCAACGGCCGGCCCGTCATGACCGACGCCTGGGCCGTCTTCACCAACAACACCGCGCTTGTGGCCGTTCCGCACACCCTGTTCGGCGCCCTCGCCGTGGCAGGCGGCTTCCTCCTGGGCATCGCCTGGTACCACCTGTGGCGGCGGCGGCACGACGGCGTTGACACCGTGGGTGCAGACGGCCGGGTGATCCCCGGTGAAGACGTCCGCATTCCCGGCCGCGACCGCGCCGATCACAACGTCTGGATCCGTTCCCTGCGCATCGGTGCCGTGGTCGCCATGATCTCGTTCGCCGGCACCGCCGTCACCGGCGACCTCCAGGGCAAGCTGATGTTCCAGCAGCAGCCCATGAAGATGGCCGCGGCGGAGGCCGCCTGCCACGACGGTACCGGCTTCTCCGTCCTGAGCGTCGGGAACGTCGGCTCCAGGAACTGCGACGACGTGGTGGCCGTAATCGAGGTTCCGGGCATCCTGTCCTTCCTGGCCAAGGGCGACTTCACCACCGAGGTCAAGGGCGTCAACACCCTGCTGCCGGAGTACCAGGCCAATTACGGAACCCACCTGCCGGACAACCCGATCTACGGCGAGCGCGCAGGCCAGGAAATCCAGTACGTCCCTGTCATGGAAGTCACCTACTGGGGCTTCCGGATGATGATCGGCTTTGGCGGCCTCGCCGCCCTGGCAGCACTGGTGGCCCTCTGGCTCACCCGCAAGGGGACCGTGCCGGAATCCCGGTGGCTCATGCGTCTGGCAGTCTTCGGCATCCTGGCCCCCTTCGGCGCCAATGCCGCCGGCTGGATCTTCACCGAGATGGGCCGCCAGCCCTTCGTCGTGGCGCCCAACCCGGACCCCAGCGGAATCGACCAGGTGTTCATGTTCACCGCCGCCGCCGTATCCCCGGGTGTCTCCGCAGGGGAACTCATTGCCTCGCTGGTGGCACTGACCGCCGTGTACGCCGTCCTGCTGGTGGTGGAAGTCAAGCTGCTGGTCAAGTACATCCGCGGGGGTGTGGTGTCCGCGATGCCGGAACTCGGCCACGCACCGGCGGACGAGAACGAGGACGAAACACCCGGTTCCGGCGGCAACACCGGGCCCAAACCTGCCGACGACGTCCTGGCCTTCGCCTACTAGCAGAGGAAACAAACAATGGAACTGCTTCCCACCATATGGTTCATCGCCATCGCGGTGCTGTGGACCGGCTACCTCTTCCTGGAAGGCTTCGACCTGGGGGTCGGGATGCTGATGAAGCTCTTCGCCCGCAACAACACCGAGCGCCGGGTACTGCTGAACACCATCGGGCCTGTGTGGGACGGCAACGAGGTGTGGCTGCTGACCGCCGGCGGCGCCACCTTCGCCGCCTTTCCCCTCTGGTACGCCTCGCTGTTCTCCGCGCTCTACCTCCCCCTCCTGGTGGTGCTGCTGGCCCTGATCTTCCGGGCGGTCGCATTCGAATACCGGGGCAAAGTGGACACGGACAGCTGGCGGAACCGCTGGGACTGGGCCATCGCGCTGGGCTCCTTCTTCGCGGCGTTCGGCGTGGGCGCCGCCCTGGCCCTCACCACCACCGGGCTTCCGCTGAATGCCAACGGCGACCGGGAAGGCGGCCCCATGGCCTGGTTCAGCGGCTACGCCCTGCTGGGCGGCCTTGCCGTCGTGGGCTTCTCACTCCTCCATGCCCTGGCCTTCCTGGCCCTCAAGACCGACGGCGACGTCCGCCACCGTGCCCGCCGGTGGTTCGTGCGGCTGCTGCCGGTCCTGCTCCTGCCCATCGCCGCATGGGCCCTTGCCATCCAGTTCCTGGACGGCAAGCCGTGGACCTGGGCCGCCGTCGTACTGGCCGTTGGCGCTGCCGCCACCGCCTGGCTGCTGGCCCGGAACGGCTCCGAGGGCAGGGCCTTCCTGGCCCTTGGCGCCTTCCTGATCCTGGGCACCGCATCCATCTTCGGGGCCGTGTTCCCGGTGGTGCTGCCCTCCACGCTGGACAGCGCCTTTGACCTCACCATCTCCAACGCTTCATCCTCGGACTACACCCTGGGGCTGATGAGCATTGTGGCGGCCTTTGGGCTTCCCCTGGTGATCGCCTACCAGGCCTGGACCTACTGGGTGTTCCGCCGCCGCGTCAGCGCTGCGCACATTCCCGAAGCCCACAGCTTCCTCCCTGCCATCGCCGCCAAAGCCTTCACCACCAAGGGCTGACGTGCGGCCAACCTTCCCCACAGGCCCGGCCACCCGGTCCGCAATCTACTGGCTGGGACTGCTGGCCGCGCTCAAGGCCCTGTCCCTGATCCTCATCGGCCAGGCGGTGGCCTCCGTCCTGGCCGGCCTCGCCGAGGGGAACGAGGCCTGGGCACAGCAGCTCACTCCAGGTGCCGTCGGCGTCGTCCTCCGCTCCCTGACCGTCTGGGGGCAGGCCGTCGCCGCCCGCCGCGCAGCCCTGGGGGTCAAGGAGGAGCTTCGCGCCGAACTGTTGGAGCGGGCCTTGCGAAGCGGGGTGCGGGGAACCGGTCCCGGCGACGGCGGCCTGGCCGTCCTGGCCACCCGCGGCCTGGATGCGCTGGACAGCTACTACACCCAGTTCCTCCCGGCGCTGGTCAACTGCGCCGCCGTTCCGCTGTTGCTCGGGGCCCGGATCCTCTTCGCAGACTGGGTCAGCGCGCTGGTCATCGTGCTGACGGTCCCGTTGATCCCGGTGTTCATGGTGCTGATCGGCCGCTACACCGAAGACAACGTGCGGCAGGCCCAGGCCTCGCTGGCGCGGCTGTCCGGCCACATGCTGGAGCTCGCCAAGGGCCTGCCGGTCCTGGTGGGACTGGGCCGGGCCACCGCGCAGCGCAAGGCCCTGGAGGAGATCTCCGAGGAATACCGCTCGCGCACCATGGGCACCCTCCGGACCGCGTTCCTGTCCGCCCTGGCCCTGGAACTCATCGCCACCATCTCGGTGGCCGTGGTGGCGGTCTTCATTGGCGTCCGGCTGGTCCACGGCGGCATGCCGCTGGAGGCGGGCCTGCTGGCACTCCTCCTGGCCCCGGACTGCTACCTTCCGCTGCGGGAACTGGGCACCGCCCACCACGCCAGCGACGACGGCCGGGTGGCGCTCGCGGAAACAGCCGCCGTGACGGATGCGCCTGAACCGGCGCCGTTGCCGGCCGCCAAGGCCGGCAGGCCGGGCGCGCCGCTGGAGGTCACCGCCCTCACGGTGACCTATCCCGGGCGGTCCGGAGCCGCCGTCGGACCCCTCTCCTTCACCGCACCCCAGGACAGGATCACCGCCCTGGACGGGCCCAGCGGCGCCGGCAAGAGCACTGTCCTGGGTGTACTGGCCGGCACCATCGGCAACGGCGGCGAACCGGATGCGGCAGGAACCAGCATTACCGGGTACATCAACGGCCTGGACCGTGGCGCCGTGGCCTGGGTGCCGCAGCATCCGGTCATGGTCGCCGGAAAGGTCCTGGACGAGGTGCTGCTGTACCTCTCACCGGACGCCAGGCACGGCCCGGACCGGTTCACGGCCGAAAGCGCCGCCCGCGGCTGCCTGGAACGCGCAGGAGCCGGCCACCTCGCCGGGAAGCACCAGGCGGAGCTGAGCCCGGGTGAGCTGCGGCGCGTGGCACTGGCCCGAGGCCTGGCCCGGATCGACGCTGGTGCCACCCTCCTGCTGCTGGACGAGCCCACGGCGCACCTGGACGACGCCTCGGCCGTCATCGTCGAGAACGCCATCCGGCGGCTCCGCGGCGAGGTCACCGTGATCCTGGTGGCCCACAACCAGCGCACCCGGCAGCTGGCAGACGTCCTGGTGCCGGTCGGCCCTGCCGGTACGACACCGGAGGTACCGCATGCCGGCATTTCCGCGCTCCTGGCAGACAACGCCGGCACCGCCGGCAGCACAAGGTCGAATGGCACGCCCGCCACAGACACCGGCGTCGACGGCGGAACGGACGCCAGGCGCGTCAGGCCCGTCCGCCCCGCCCGGAGTGCCGCTCCTAGTGCCGATCCCCGGGCCGCCCGCCTCCTGGCCGCGCTCCTGGCACCGGTCCGGGGCAAGTTCGCGGCGGCGGCCTTCGTCGGCACCCTGGCGGCCGTCTTCGCCGTCGCGCTTTCCGGCCTGTCTGGCTGGCTCATCATCCGGGCCAGCGAGCAGCCGCCCATCCTCTACCTCCTGACGGCCATTGTCGGCGTCCGGTTCTTTGGCATCGGCCGCGCCGTGTTCCGCTATTGGGAGCGGCTGCTGCTGCACGATGCCGTGTTCGCCGCCCTGACCCGCCTGCGCGGACGGCTGTGGGAGTCCCTGAGCCGCAGGGCGCTGTCGCTGCGCCGGCTCCTGCAGGGCGGCAACGTGCTGGGTACGGTGATCGACGACGTCGACACCGTCCGCGACCTCCTGCCGCGCGTGGTCCTGCCGCCGGTCACGGCGCTTGCGGTGTCCGTCCTTGCCGTGGCCGCCACCGGAACCTTGGTGCCGGCCGCCCTTCCCGCAGTGGTTGGGGCTGCGGTCAGTGGCCTGCTGCTGGCGCCCGCAGCCGCCCTGTGGGGTGACCGGAAGTCCGCCAGTGCCGAGCAGGCCCTGCGCTCCGGCGTCCTGCGCCGCGTCACGGCAGCCCTGGACGCACGGGCCGAACTGCACGCCAACGGTGTGGCGCCCCGCGTCCTTGACGCATTGCTGGCCGAGGACCGGGACGCCACCCGCGCCTCCCAGCGGTCCGCCTGGGCCGACGGGCTGGGACACGCCGTCGCCACGGCCGCCTGCGGTGCTGCCGCGTTGGCTGCAGCCTGGCTGGCCGGGCCCGAAGTCCTTGCAGCCAGGGTTGCCCCGGCCATCGCGGCCGTGGTGGTCCTCCTGCTGCTGGCGCTGGTGGAACCCTTCGCAGCAATGACGACGGCGGTGCGCCAGTTCCCGGCGCTCCGTGCCGTCATGCGCCGGGTGGGGGAGTCGGGGGCGCTTGAAGAAGGCGGCGACGCGTCCGACGGGTTGCAGCCCGTTCCCGCCAGGGCCGGCGGTGCGCCAGGCATCGAACTGGTGGACCTGGCTGCGGCCTGGCCGGGTGGCTCCCCGGTCTTCTCGGGCGTGGATGCGGAGGCAGCACCCGGGCGCTGGCTGGCGGTCACCGGACCCTCAGGCTCCGGCAAATCCACGCTGCTCTCGGTGCTGCTGGGTTTCCTGCCGCCCGCTTCCGGCCAGGTGAGGGTGACCGGCCGGGCGGCGTGGTGCCCGCAGGATGCACACCTGTTCGACTCCACCATCCGCGGCAACCTGCTGCTGGGCAGGCCGTCCACCGGCGGCGCCTCTGCGGGACGTGACGAAGAGCTGGACGCCGTCCTGGCCGCCGTCGGACTGGCCGGGCTGGTTGGCCGGCTGCCGGCGGGGCTGGACACGCGGATCGGCCCGGGGGGTGCTTTCCTGAGCGGCGGCGAGCGCCAGCGCCTGGCTGTGGCCCGGACCCTGCTGACCGGTGCGGAGGTGATCCTGCTGGATGAGCCCACCGCCCACCTGGACGCGGAGTCCGCCGCCGCCATGCTCGCGGACCTGCGTTCCGGGCTGCGGGACCGCACGGTGGTGCTGGTCACCCACAACCCGGCGGACATCCAGGCCGGTGACGGGCGCCTTGACCTGTCGGAATTCTCGGGACAGGCGCGGGCACCGCTGGCGCGTTTGCGCTGACGCCCCTCCCGTTAAAGCCGGAAAGGGGCCGGGAAGCCTGTATCCCTAGCCGTTGACGTCGTGCAGGTGATGGAAGACGTCGTGCAGGAAGTATTGGGAGAGCGTCAGGACGGTGAACTCCGAGCCGTTGCTGCGCAGCCCTTTGCGTCCCCAGTCCTCTTCGGGGACGCCGGCGAACGACTCGGCCGCCTCGTGTCCTTCTGCCGCCAGTTCCGGGCCCACTTCCGACGGGTCGGCGTTGGCGTAGTCCTTTTCGACCGCTGTCCGGTCCTGGTCCCAGTCCGCGAAGCGGGCATCATCCGCCGTGAGCATCAGGTTCAGCCGCTGGACGAACAGGGTGAAGACGTCCCGCACGTGGCAGGCGTACTCAACCGCGGACCAGGTGTCGTCGTTGGGGCGCTGGGTCGCGTCCGGCCGGCGCAGGACGGCCAGCCATCGCGGAATCATGCTTTCGATGCTGCCCGGGACCGTTGCCGGTGTGGCTGAGGAGGCGTTGAAGGAGCATTCCGGGCAGGGGCGGGACAGGACCCAGGTCCAGTCCTTGGCATCGGGAACGATAGGCATGGGAGCAGTCTAAGCGGTGCGGGCCAAAAGACTCTGGGATGGACGCAGCGGCCCGGCTAGCGTCGCAGCATGAGCCCGGAAACGAGCATGGGCGCGCAAAGCACGGACGGGGAAAGCATGGTGCGGCTGGCCGGCCTGACCAAGCGGTTTGGCCGGAACACAGCGCTCGACGATGTCAGCCTCACCATCGGGCCAGGCGAGGTGTTTGGCTACCTGGGCCCGAACGGGGCAGGCAAAACCACCACCATCCGCCTCCTGATGGGGATGCTGCGGCCTTCGGCGGGAACAGCGGCCGTACTGGGACTGGATGCCTGGCGGCAGTCGCGGGACGTCCACCGCCTGGTGGGCTACGTGCCCGGCGAGCCGGCGCTGTACGACCGCCTCACCGGCAACCAGCACGTCGCCTACTGCTCCCACCTGCGGCACCGCGACGACCGGAAAGGGGCAGCGGAGGTCGCGGTCCGGCTGGACCTGGACCTGGACCGGCCGGCCCGCACGTTGTCGCGCGGGAACCGCCAGAAGCTCGCCGTGGTCCTGGCCGTGATGTCGCGGCCACGGCTGCTGGTGCTGGACGAACCAACGAGCGGAATCGATCCGCTGGTGCAGCAGGTTTTCCATTCCATCCTGCGTGAGCACACTGCCGACGGCGGTTCAGCCTTGTTCTCCTCCCACGTCCTGGGCGAGGTGGAGCGTGTGGCGGACCGAATCGGAGTGGTGCGCGGTGGAAAACTGGTGGCGGTGGAACGGTTGCAGGACCTTGCCGCCCGCTCCCTGCACCGGGTGCGGGCCCGTTTCACCGACGGGGTCTCTGCGGCGGAGTTTGCCGGTGTTCCCGGGGTGCGGGATCTGCAGGTTGACGGCCGCACGTTGAGCTGCAACGCCCCGCAGGCCGCCCTGGATGCACTGCTCAAGCTGGTCAGCGCCAGGGAAGTGGAGGACTTCGAATGTTCCGAGGCCCCGCTGGAGGAGATGTTCCTGAGCTACTACGGGATTGACCAGCAACCCGGCCACGCGTCCGCCGCCGAGACGGAAAGCGTGTCCGGAACGGCGGTGGGCCATGCTGGCTAACGTCCTGCTGAAGACGCTCCGGGACCAGGGGAGGGTGCTGCTGGCATGGGCCGTCTCCCTGGCGCTGATTGTGGCCACGTACGCAGCCATCTGGCCGTCCGTGAAGTCGCAGCCGTCCATGAGTGACTTCATCGACCAAATGCCGGAGGCGTTCCGGTCGCTGTTCGCCACATCCAGCGCCGACATGTCCACTCCCACGGGCTATATCCAGGTGGAGCTGCTGTCCTTCATGGGGCCGATCGCCGTGCTGATCTACGCCATCAGCGCCGGGGCCGGGTCGATTGGCGGGGAAGAGGACCGGCACACCATGGACCTGCTGCTTGGCAACCCGGTGGGCCGGGGCAGGGTGGTGGTGGACAAGTTCTTCGCCATGGTGCTGGGCACCTTCCTGCTGGCCGCCGTGATGGGGCTGTCGCTGGTGATTGAGGGCAACATGGCGGACCTTGTCCTGCCGCCGGACAAGGTGGCTGCCGCCATGCTGCACCTGGCACTGCTGGGCGTGGTTTTCGGATCCCTGGCCCTCGGCTTGTCGGCGTCCACAGGGCGGACCGGCCTCAGCCGCGGAATTCCCGCCGTGCTGGCGGTTCTTGCCTACATCGTCAACGCGCTTGCACCGCTGGTGGAGGCCTTCCGCCGGATCCAAAAGGCCTCACCGTTCTACCAGTACGTTGGCCAGGACCCGTTGCGGAAGGGGCCCGCGTGGGACAGCGTGCTGGTGTCCGCCCTCACCATTGCGGTGCTGTTGGCGCTCGCCGTCGCGGGCTTTCGGCGCAGGGACGTGGCGGGTTGAGCGCAGCTGCACTGTTGGATGCGGCTGCGCCTCAGTCCCGCCCGCACTAGTCGTCCTCGGATGCTCCGTCCGGCCAGGCCATGGCCGGGCCCACCGCTTCCACGGCCTGGGAGAGCGGGACGCCCGATCCGTCACGGCGGCCGTGCTCCTGGGGCAGGGACCTTGCCACGCCGGCGGCGGATGACGCCTTCGCCGGGCCGTGTCCTGCCCAGGCGAGCAGCAGCATGTCCTCGCCTTTCAGGAAACGGTGTGACCGAACCCCGGCGGTGGCGCGTCCCTTGGCCGGGTATTCGGAGAAGGCGGTGACCTTCGCCGTGCCTGGAGCCGTGCCAGGGAGGGCGCCGTTGGTCCCGGCGATGGTTACCACGACGGCGGCCTCGTCCTTGGGCTGCACGGCACCGAAGAAGATCACCTGGTCACCCGCGGCCAGTTTGATTCCCGCCACGCCGCCGGCGGTACGCCCCTGGGGACGGACGGCGGATGCGGGGAACTTCAGCAGCTGGGCCTCCCGGGTGAGGAACACCAGGTCGACGTCGTCTGCGCTGGCCGGAGCCACGCCCACCACGAAGTCCTTGTCCTTGAGGGTGATGACTTCCCAGTCCTCGCGGTTCAGCGGATAGTCCGGCTGGACGCGTTTCACCACGCCCTGGGCGGTGCCGATGGCCAGGACCTCGTCCAGGCGCACGAACGCCACCAGGGACTCGCCCTTCACCAGGGTGAGGAACTCCTTGGCCGGAACGCCGCCGGCGAGGTTGGGCAGCCCGGCCATGGGCGCGAGCACGGGCATGTCCATGACCTGCAGCCGGAGCATGCGGCCCAGCGAGGTGACGGCCGCAATCTCGCCCCGGGCCGACGTCTTCACCACCGAGGTGTAGACGTCGTGCTTGCTGCGGGGACCGGCCTCGGCCAGCGGTTCCTGGTTGCTGGTGCGGGCCACCTGCCCGGAGGCTGTGAGGATGGCCCAGCAGGGGTCGTCCGCAATCTCCAGGGACAGTGGAGTGGGCTTGCCCTTCTTCCCGTTGGCCCCGGCAAGTTCGGCGGCCACGGTGGGGGAGACGGCCTCGGATTCCAGCAGGACGGTCCTGCGGGGCGTACCGTGCTCCTCGGCGATGGCGCCGAGTTCGTCGGAGACCACCGTGCGCAGCAGTTCCTCGGAGTCCAGGATTGCCTGCAGCTCGGCGATCTCGCGGCGCAGTTCGTCCTGTTCCTTTTCCAGCTCGATCCGGGAGTACTTGGTGAGCTGGCGCAGGCGCAGTTCCAGGATGTAGTTGGCCTGGACCTCGGTGAGGTCGTAGATGGACATCAGCCGTTCACGGGCCGCAGCAGCCTCGTCCGAGGACCGGATGATCTGGATGACCTCGTCGATGTCCACGATGGCGATGAGGAGGCCCTCCACCAGGTGCAGCCGGTCCTTCTTCTTCCCCAGGCGGAACACGGTCCGGCGGCGGACCACGTTGATGCGGTGGTTGACGTAGACGGACAAGAGGTCCACCAAGCCCAGAGTCTGCGGCTGGCCGTCCACCAGGGTGACGTTGTTGATGCCGAAGGAGTCCTCCATCGGCGTGTACCGGTAAAGCTGCTGCAGCACGGCGTTGGGGTTGAAGCCGTTCTTGAGCTCGATGACCAGCCGGAGCCCGTGCTTGCGGTCGGTCAGGTCCACGATGTCGCTGATGCCGGTCAGCTTCTTGGCGTTGACCGCGTCCTTGATCTTTTCGATCACCTTTTCCGGGCCCACCATGTACGGCAGTTCCGTGACCACCAGGCCGGTGCGGCGCGCGGAAAGTTGTTCGATCTCCACCTTGGCGCGGGTCTTGAAGGATCCACGGCCGGTGGCGTAGGCGTCGCGGATGCCGTCCAGGCCGACGATCCGGCCGCCGCTGGGCAGGTCCGGGCCCGGAACGAACCGCATGAGGTCATCCAGGGTGGCGTCCGGGTTGGCGATCAGGTGCCGGGCGGCGGAGATGACTTCCACCAGGTTGTGCGGGGCCATGTTGGTGGCCATGCCGACGGCGATGCCGGTGGCGCCGTTGACCAGCAGGTTGGGGAAAGCGGCAGGCAGGACGTCCGGCTGGGTGAGCTGGTTGTCGTAGTTCGGGACGAAGTCCACCACGTCTTCGTCGAGGTGGTTGGTGAGCGTGAGGGCGGCCGCCGCCAGCCTCGCTTCCGTGTACCGCGGTGCTGCGGGGCCGTCGTCGAGCGAGCCGAAGTTGCCGTGCCCGTCAATCAGGGGGAGGCGCAGCGAGAAGTCCTGCGCCATGCGCACCATGGCGTCGTAAATGGCGGCGTCGCCGTGTGGGTGCAGCTTTCCCATGACCTCGCCCACCACGCGGGCGCTCTTGACGTGGCCGCGGTCGGGGCGCAGGCCCATGTCGCTCATCATGTAGAGGATGCGCCGCTGCACCGGCTTGAGCCCGTCACGGGCGTCCGGGAGCGCGCGCGAGTAGATCACTGAGTACGCGTACTCCAGGAACGAGCCCTGCATCTCGGAGGTGACATCGATATCGACGATGTTTTCCGTGTAGTTCTCGTCTGCGATGGGGGCTGGACTTTGGCGGCGGGCCATGGGGTGTGGTGAATCCTTCTGGGGTTACTGCGCAGCCGTTGGGGTGTGCTGCGGGAGTTTTTGGCTAGGCTAAGCCTATGGTGGATCGGCCCGGGGACGGCGAATATCCGGAACATTGGGAAGCCGATGTCGTCCTGCGGGACGGCGGAACAGCGCATTTGCGGCCCATCCACCCGTCGGACGCGGATGCTGTCCAGGCCTTCCATGCCGGGCAGTCGCAGAATTCAATCTACATGCGCTTCTTCGCCTTCAAGGCCAGGCTGTCCGCCAAGGAGCTCAAGCGCTTCACCGAGGTGGACTACAAGGACCGCGTGGCGTTCGTCATCACCATCCACGGGGAAATCATCGGCATCGGACGCTACGACCGCCTCCCCAACCCCACAGAGGCCGAGGTGGCCTTCAACATCGCCGACGCCCACCAGGGAAGGGGCATCGGCTCCATCCTGCTCGAACACCTGGCCGCCGCTGCGCACGAAAACGGGATCCGGAAGTTCACCGCAGAGGTGCTGCCGGAAAACCGGAAGATGCTGATGGTCTTCTCCGACGCCGGCTACGACGTCAAGCGCCACTTCGACGACGGCGTCGTGAGCCTCGAGTTCAACATCGACCCCACCGAAAAATCGCGGGCCGTCATGGAATCCCGCGAGCACCGCGCAGAGGCGAGAAGCGTCCGGGAGCTGCTGGCGCCGTCGTCCGTTGCTGTAATCGGTGCCAGCCGCAGGTGGGGGACCGTGGGGTACCAGCTGCTGGAACACATCATCGAGGGCGGCTTCCACGGCTCCGTCTACGCCATCAACCCGGAAGCGCTGGAGCTCGCGGGCATGATGTCCTACGGCAAGCTCTCAGAGGTCCCCGAACCCGTCCAGCTGGCCATCATCGCCGTCCCCTACGAGGAGGTGGCCGGGGTTGTGGCGGAGTGCGCCGCTGCGGGCGTTAAGGGCGTCGTGATCGCCTCGGCAGGCTTCGCGGACGACGGCGAACGCGGCCTGCTGCGGCAGCGCGCCCTGGTGCGCCAGGCCAGGGCGAACGGCATGCGGGTGATCGGGCCGGCGTCGCTCGGCATCGCCAACACCCACCCCGACGTGGCGTTGAACGCCTCCATGGCCCCCACCATGCCGCTGCGCGGCGGCCTGGGCCTGTTCAGCCAGTCCGCGGCCATCGGCGTCTCGCTTTACGCCGCCTCCAGCCGGCGCCGGGTGGGAGTGTCCAGCCTGCTCTCGGCAGGCAACCGGGCGGACGTTTCGGGCAATGACATGATGCAGTACTGGGAGGACGACGCCGATACCTCCGCCGTGGGCCTGTACCTTGAGTCGATCGGCAACCCCCGCAAGTTCTCCCGCATCGCCCGCCGGCTGGCCCGCACCAAGCCCGTGATCGTGGCGAAGTCGGACACCATGGGCCTGCGGCTGCCGCCCGGCCATGCCGTCCGGACCACCCAGGCACCGGCCGGGGCGCTGGATGCCATGCTCCGGCAATCGGGCGTGATCCGGGTGGAAACCGTGGAGCAGCTGGTGGACGTGGCGCAGGTGGTCTCCGGCCGGCCGCTTCCCGCGGGACCGGATGTTGCCATCTTCAGCAACTCCCAGGCGCTGGGCAATGTGGTGGCGGACAGTGCTGTGGCCCACGGGCTGGGGGTGGCGCAGGTGGTCTCCGGACTGGACCTCGACGCCGGCCAGTCGGTGGCACTTCCCGCACTGCGGAAGGCCCTCCTCGATGCCCTGGCCTCCGATGCCGTGCATGCCGCCGTCGCTGCCCTGCTGCCGGCCCGCGGACTGACACCCGATGCCGTGGCGCAGGTCCTGGCCGAATGTTCGGCCAGCGCCCGCAAACCGGTGGTGGCCGCTTTCACCGGCATCCTGGACCCGGCCATCAATGTGGAAGGCCTGTTGGGGGCGGACGGCTGCACCGTCCCCTGCTATTCCAACCCCGGAGCCGCCGTCGCCGCGCTCGCCGCCGTGGTGCGGTACGCGGAGTGGGCCGCCCGCGACCAGGGGCAGTTTGTGGAACCCGCAGGCTGCGACCCGCGGCAGGCCGAGGCTGAGCTCGACGAACTGCTGCGGGACGTCACCGGTGACCAGCTCAAGCAGCTGGAACCGGCGGCGACTGCTTCCCTGCTGGGGCACTACGGCATCTCGGTCCTGCCCTCCCTGCCCTTCAGCACCCCTGATGAGGCCGTGGCGGCCGCTGACGCACTGGGCTGGCCGGTGGTGCTGAAGACCACCGCCCCGGCCCTCCGCCACCGCCTGGATCTTGGCGGGGTGCGCCTGGGCATCGAGGATGAACAGTCGCTGCGCCAAAACGTGGTGCAGATGCGGCGGGCGCTCGCAGCCTACGGAGACCCTGCGCTCGAAGTGCAGGCGATGGCGCCGGTGGGGCAGGCGTGCACCTTCCGTGCCATCGAGGATCCGCTGCTGGGCCCCGTCATCTCGTTCGGCCTTGCCGGTGACGCCGTCAACCTGCTCGACGACTGGGCGCACCGCGTCCCGCCGCTCTCCGCCGCCGACGTGCACGACTTCATCCGTTCCCCCCGGGCGTCCCGAAAGCTCTTCGGCTACCAGGGCCTGCCGCCCGTTGATGTCGCTGCCCTGGAGGACCTTGCCGGGCGGCTGGCCTGGATGAAGGACAACCATCCGGAGATCGCGCTGGTGGAGTTTAACCCGGTTTTGTGCGGCACCACCGGGGTGACCATTCTCGCCGCCGACGTGCGGATCGGCAACGCCGCGCAGCGCACGGACAGCGCGCGACGGGCCATGCTGGGCTGACGCGGTTAGCAAGTGACCGGGCGATCTGTGAAAATGGGGGCATGAGCTTCCAGCCTCCCGCGTCGGCGCCCGAAACGCCCGGCAATGAAAACCAGGCCGTCCGCCACCACAGCTCACACAACCACGGAGTGCAGGGCCAGAGCCTGGAAGACGCACTGCAGAAGGCAGGGTTCTACCCGCGCCTTGTCTCGGACGTCGTCGACGACGCACTGGACGGCCGGGACTGCGTGGCCCACCTGGTGCACCTGGAGACCCACTTCGACCGGGCCGAGGTCCGCCGCCACATCACCGTGCTGGTCCTCACTGCGGACATGCTGGTGATCACCCACGTGGACGACCAGCAACTGGACGAGGCGGGGGAGCAGATCGTCGCCCAGATCTCCACCGAGTCCGTTCCCGTGGCCCAAATCCGGTCCGTGGTCCTGAGCTACATGTACGCCCAGCCGCAGAACTACAAGCCGTCGGACCCCGTCCGCGAACTGACCCTGTCCATCGCGTGGTCCGGCGGCCAACGGCTGGACATGGGGCCGGCCAGCTGCGGCGATCCGCAGTGCGAAGCGGACCACGGCTACACAGGAACCATCGCGCAGGAAGACATCGTGCTCCGCATCAGCGCCGAGGCGGATGGCCTTCGGGCCGTGCAGGACGCCAAGCTATTTGCCCGGGCCTTGCGGGCAGTCAATACCGGCTCCGCCGCGCCGGTCCCGCATGTGCAGTCCATGGGCCCCCGGACGCGCTCCGGAGTGTTTGGCAACCGGCTCAGCCGCGGGCACCAGCAGCGCTGAGATGCCGGAAGACCCCAACCACTCAGTACAAGCCCCCGACCTTCCGCCCGCTCCCGCCTATGGGCACCGCTCCATCGCCGAAGTGCTCACCAGCGCGGCAGCCAGCCTTGGCGTGGACAGCTTCGCCAACACCCTCGGCCTCCCCTCCGCCGCCAAAATCTGCGTTGTGCTCGCGGACGGCCTGGGCCGGAACCTCCTGAAGCAAAAGGCCGCGCACACACCCTTCCTGCGCTCGGTGGTGCAGGAAGGACAGGGCGAGGTTCCGGTGTGGCTGGACTCCGCCTTTCCCTCCACCACCGCCGCGGCATTGTCGAGCTTTGGGACCGGTCTTCCGGCCGGCCAGCACGGCATGGTGGGCTATGACGTGCTGGACCCGGACCAGGACAAGGTAGTCAACCTGCTGGGAAACTGGGATCCGGGTGTCGATCCGTCGACGTGGCAGCCTTTCCCCACGGTTTTTGAACGGATCGCCGAAGAGGTGGATGTCAGCACTGTCAGCCTTGCCCAGTTCGACAGTTCGCCCATGACCCGGGCAGCGCTTCGGGGCGGCAGGTTCATCTCCGGGACAACCTCCCACGCGCGGACCGCCGCAGCGGCAGAGGCCATGGCCGGCTCCGGCCGGTCCCTGATGTATTTTTACGTCAATGAACTCGACAAGGCAGGGCACCGCTACGGCTGCAAGTCCGAACAGTGGGAACACCAGCTGGAAGAGCTCGACGCCACCGTCAAGCGGCTTAGCTCCTCCCTGCCAGCCGGCACCACCATCCTGCTGACTGCGGACCACGGGATGCTGGACGTCCCCGAGTCGCAGCGTATTGATTTCTCCAAGGATCCGGATTTGGTGGACGGAGTCCGCCACACGGCCGGTGAACCGCGCATGGTGCACCTGTACCTCGACGAGGGGTACGTGGAGTCCGCCGCCGGTGCCCGCGACCGGCTCTTGGCCGCGTGGAAAGCCCGGTTCGGTGACCGGGTGTGGGCCTTCACCAAGGAGGAGGCCGTTGCCGGTGGGCTCTTTGGTGACGTGCGGCCTGCTGTTGAAGGCAGGATCGGTGACGTCATGATCGCGGCGCGTGACGCCGTCGCGCTTTACGACGGTCGGCGCATGCGGCCCACGGCCATGGAAGTGGTGGGCCAGCACGGCTCGCTGACGAAGGCCGAGCGGGAGGTTCCGCTGCTCTGCTTTACCGCCCAGGGAAGGAACCGTCGTGGCTGAGCTGATCTTCTTCTCCGGCACCATGGATTGCGGCAAATCCACCCTGGCCCTGCAGATGGACTACAACCACCGGGCCCGCGGGCGCGGCGGCGTACGGTTCAGCCGCAACGACCGCGCCGGCGAGTCCCGGATCTCAAGCCGCCTCGGCCTGGAGACGGATGCCGTGGAGGTGCTGGACAGCACGGACTTCTGGGAGGAAGTCATGGTCCGGCGCACGCAAGGCCAGCGGGTTGACTACCTGATCTGCGACGAAGCCCAGTTCTATACTCCCGAGCAGGTGGAGCAGTTGGCCAAGGTGGTGGACGAGATCGATGTGGACGTCTTCGCTTTCGGCATCACCGCCGACTTCCGAACCCGGTTGTTCCCGGGTTCGCAGCGCCTGATAGAGCTCGCCGACCGGGTGCAGGTGCTTCAAGTGGAGGCGCTGTGCTGGTGTGGCCGCAGGGCCACACACAATGCCAGGACGGTCGACGGCGTCATGGTCACCGAGGGCGCGCAGGTGGTGGTTGGCGACGTGGACATGGTGGTCGAGGCCGCCGCCCCGGAGGCCGGGCACCTTCCGGTGGTGGGATACGAGACGCTGTGCCGGCGCCACTTCATGCGGCGGGTCACGGCGCACGGTGCGTCCCTAATGGCGCAGCAGGATCAGCTGCTGCCGTTCGACGTGGACGCGTGCCTCTGGCGGGGTTCGGGTGGGCTGGGCGACAGCCGCGCAACATAATGCTTCTTCCTCGACGCTAATTCCCCTATTCTTTGGAGAAACCGGCGCGAAGGTAACGGGGGAGCGATGCGGGAGTTCATTGGGGCCCTGCCCCAACCACTGAAAAGCCTATACCTCGTGTTTTTCCTGGTTTTCATCGTGAACATGATTGCCGTGGCCTTCAAACTTGTTGAATACGTCCGCTGGACGTCTGGCAGCATGGGCGTCGTCCTATTCCTGTTGGGCCTGTGCGTGATCGCCAACATCAACGGGGCTGCCAGCGGGTTAGTGGAGGGCATTAAGAATTACCACCCCTTTGGTGTGGATTACTCCAAGTCCTTGCTGGCTTCGATGTTTTTTGTGCGCGTTTTTGGAGTAATGGCGCTGGTTGTGGGAGCAGGCTTTTTCTATCTGGGCTTTTTTGCTCCCGGGTTTAGCCTCAGTTGAGGGTCGGGGAACGAGGATGCTACCTGCTGGCATAGCTGCATGGTGCGCTTCAATTGTCGGTAACTGTGCAGGCAGAAGCAGCTACTGCAGGTCTTAAGTGCCAAAGTCTGATTGTCGTACCCCTTTGTCATGATGGGTTTATGGGAAAGGCGGCGGTGGCCAAGGCTTATGCGGACATCCGGGCTGCCCTTGCTGTGCTTGGTGCTGAGGTGGATGGGTGCGGGTCTGACGCGTTTTCGGTGGCTGATCCGTTGGCTGGGTTGGCTGATGGGTGCCTGGACATTCTTGCCGGTGCCCGGGAGGTTGAAGCCGGGTTGGCGGGGTTGAAGGCGAAGGCCGCGGTGAGGTACGCGGAGAGCGCATGCGCTGTTGCCGGGCCGGGTGTGCCGGTGCAGGCGCAGGAGATGGCGGTCGCTGCTGAGATTGGGTGTGTGCTGGCGTTGGGGCCCCGGGCGGCGTCGTCGTTCCTGGCGACTTCGCACGCCCTGATGTCGTCGTTGCCGCGGACCCTTGCGGGGCTGCAGGCGGGGACGTTGTCGTGGCAGCACGCGGTGGTGATGGCCGATGAAGCGGTGTGCCTGGATGCTGCCGGGGCGGCAGCGTTGGAGGCTCATTTCTTGGACCCGGATGCCCAGGATCCGGCGAGGGGATGCCCGGTGGGGGAGATGCCAGCGCATCGGTTCAGGGTCAAGGCCCGGACGTGGCGGGAACGCCACCACGCCGAGAGCATCGAAGTGCGCCATGCCAAGGGGGTGGCGGATCGGCGGGTTGAGTTCCGGCCGGACCAGGACGGGATGGCGTGGCTGTCCGCGTGTTTGCCGGCGGAGCAGGCGTTGGCCGGGTGGAACCGGCTCACCGCAATGTCCCGGAGCATGCAGGGTCCGGAGGAGTCCCGGACCATGTCCCAGTTGCGGGCCGACAACTTCGCCGAGGTGTTCCTCGGCAGCGGCAGTGGCCACGGCGGGGCGCGTGACAGCGGCAGTGCTGACGTTGAAGGTGCCGGCGCCGGACGGGAAGACTTGCCTTCACCGATCCGGGCCCAGGTTCTGGTTACGGTTCCTGTGTTCTCCCTGATGGGCTTGACCGATGAACCGGCCATGCTCGACGGGTACGGGCCGATCCCGCCGTCGATGGCCCGGGACCTGGTGGCGAACGGCGCCGGGTCGTTTTACCGGGTGTTGGTGGATCCGCGGGATGGGGCGCCGCTGGAGATCGGCCGGAAGAGTTACCGGGTGACCGGGGCGATGCGGGCCTGGCTGAGGATGCGGGACGGAAAGTGCCCGTTTCCGGGCTGCAGCAACAACTCCCTGGACAACGACGCCGACCACATCCTCGCCTGGCACAAGGGCGGCACCACCGGGATCAGCAACCTGGGACAACCCTGCCCGAAACACCACAAACTCCGGCACACCACCGGATGGAAACCCACCCCGGCCGCGAAGAACGAGCCGCCCGGCTGGATTTCACCCACCGGCCGGCATTACCCCAGCGAGCACCAGGACTGGGAACCAACACACTGGCCTCGTTGTACCCTGCCCGGCGAACACAGCATCCTCGAGGAAGCCCTCGAGGAGCATCTCGTCTTGTAATCGTGCCACTCCGGAGTGGTGCCGCATTCGGGGCTGCGGCAGCACAAATTCTCGCTAGGCCACCCGGCGGTAGCGGACGTGGGTGGCGAGTGGGGAATGTAGCACCTCGACAGGTTCGAAGTCGAAGGACTCAATCCCGTCGAAGATCCGCTCGCCCGAGCCGAGCAGAACCGGCGCGATGTCGAGGGTGAGCTCGTCGATAACGCCCGCCTTCAACGCCTGCCGGACAGTGGAGGCGCCGCCCGCGATGTCCACCCCTTTGCTGCCGGCGGCATCGAGTGCTGCCGCATAGGCTGCGTCGAAGCCCCCGGTGACAAAGTGGAAAGGCGTCCCGCCCTCCATCTGGATCGGGTCATGCGCATAATGGGTCAGCACGAACACCGGAGCGTGGTACGGCGGTTCCGGCCCCCACCAGCCCGTCCAGTCACCATCCCACTCGCCACGGATAGGGCCAAACATGTTCCGGCCCATCACATACGCTCCCCGGGGGCGCATGAGCCATCCGGTTGCGGTCTCGTCGGCATCGTTGGCCCGAGGATCGCCAATGTGCCAGCCATGCAGTTCCAGCCCGCGCTTACCCAAGGGGTTTTCGCGGCTCTGGTCAGGCC
Organism: Arthrobacter sp. FW306-07-I; assembly: GCF_021800405.1. Classification (NCBI taxonomy): domain Bacteria; kingdom Bacillati; phylum Actinomycetota; class Actinomycetes; order Micrococcales; family Micrococcaceae; genus Arthrobacter; species Arthrobacter sp. FW306-07-I. The sequence goes on from NZ_CP084550.1 coordinate 1,842,247, forward strand.
CGGCGACGAAGCCGTCCAGCGACATGGACATGTGGCAGGTAGTGTCCGACACAGGGAACCTCCGTACTTGCAGCTTCTGACCGAGAGCGTGCGGGGATCGTAGCACGCAGCGCAGCAGGAACACCCCTTACGGCGGGAGGAAAAGCCCTAGTCGCTCCGGGTGCCGAAGACGATTTCATCCCAGGACGGCACGCTGGACCGCTTCGGCCGGGCAGGGCGCTCCGGTGCCTCGGTCTCAGGCAGCTGCCCAGTGGCAGGTGCAGCGTCGTCCTCTTTGGCAGGGCGGCGCGGGTTGCTGCCCAACAGTTCATCCAGCCCGGCTCCGCCAGTATTCTCGGACCCCGAGCCGGCTGCGGAACCGGAGGGATTCTTCGGGGACGCCGCAATGGTGATTTCCCTGGTATCTGTGCTCACGCCGTCGTGGAGCCGCAGACCATCGTCGTGACCCTCCCGGTGCTGCGGAAGCAGGCTGAGCCTCGAAAGCATCGACGGCCTGGTGTCCCTGCGCCGGATGAAGGAATCGCCTTGGGCCGCGGGCGCGTCCCGCTGGTCGTCCCGTGGCTCTGGTTCCTCTGCCTCAGGTTCGGCGGCCACTTCGGAAGGACGGGGGTGCGCGGCCGGTACGCCATGCGTGAGGAGCAGTGCAAGTGCGTCGTCGGAATCCTCGTCCACACCCAGCCGCTGCCCGCGCCGTGACCGGAGCATGTCCAGCAGGCCATCGGGTTCCTTGCCGGCATCCTGGGCAGGGCCGGCCTGGGCACCGGAAGAGGCCTTGGACGTATCAGCGTCAGTCTCGAAATCGAAGGGGCGGTCTGAAACTGCAGTGAGCCTGCGCGCGGGAACAGGACCGTCCAACGGCTCAAGTTCACTCAGCTGCTGCGCCCAGCGGTTGGTGTTCTGCAGCGACTTCCGTGCGGGGTTGAACGTCCACAGGGCCGGAGGTTCTTCGCCGATTCCGGACGTCCCGCCGGGCTTGGCCTCGAAGCTTGCCGAGACCGTCCACGTGCCGTCCTGGCGCCGCCACGAATCCCATTCCACGGTTCCGGGGTCAATGCCGTGGGCTGACAGGCGGTGGGCCACCATGTCATCCAGGGTCGCCGGGTTGTCGCCGAAGGCGGACCGGTAGACGTCGTGGCCGGGGGAGGGCGCCGCAACTTCCACTTTCCGGGCCTGCTGGGCAACATACTCCCGCTCCGCCAGGACGGGGCCTTCATAGCGCTCCACCTTGGCCAACGGCATCCCGGACAACTCGGCGACGTCCGCAGCGGTGGCACCGGCACGGATGCGGGCCTGGATGTCCCTGGGAGACATGGGAACAGCTGGCCGTTCCGCGCGCGGTTTTGCCGTAGACCGGCTGGCCGTCCTGAGTGCTTCATCGATCGGCAGCTGGAACATCTCGCCGCCGGCCCCGCTCAACAGGACATGCGTCCCGTCGTCGTGCACGCCTACAAGCCGTAGATCCTGCATACAAATCCTCCACCCTGGCATTACTATCAACCGAAACTCTGCCACTCGGAGGCGCGGATTTGGCTCAAGGAGCAGGGCGCGCCGTCATTTTCCGCTGTATCCCCAGGGATAAAGGGGGAGGTCACAGGACTTCGGAGGTCCCGGCGCCGGGATCCCGGGGTCGTCAGCGCCGCGTCAGGGCCGCAGTCAGTTGATCCGGATGACGGGTGGAGGCGAGCCAGTACGGGGTACGGTCGGCAGGGTCAGTGATCTCGATCTTCACCACGGGATCGATCCAGCCGCGGATGCACAGGTAGGCGAGGCCGTTCAACCGGGTCCCGCGCTCGGCCGTCGCCTCGCCGCCGGTGAACTGCTGCACGCTGCCCACAAACCGGCGTTCAATGGTGGCCCTTCCAACGGTGAGCGCGTCCCCGGTCACCGTAATGGCGGGGGTAGAGAGAACCAGGAGGACAGTGATGATGGCGAAGAGCACCAGCGCCGCCGTGTAACCCGCCGCCATGCTGATGGGGGCGAAGACCAGGATGCCCGCTGCGGAGACGCCGGCTGCGATGATCCAGATCCAGGCGTTGGGCCACAGTTTTTCCCTGTAGACAACAGGCTCCCCGGCTGAGGGCGTGCTTGGTACGGATGCGTGCGGGCTTGATTCGGGCATAGCCCAAGCTTTCCACCTTTGGCTGGGTATTTCACCTTGGGCCACCCTGCTCCCGCAACCCTGCCCCGGCCGCCCGTGCCGGCCCCTGGACAGCCCCGCGCCCAAGTGCTGCCTAGGCTCGATTTGGGGGCGCGGGCTAGAGTGAGTGACTGTGACTGATCATCCCGCAACGGTAGACCTTGTCCCGGACGCAGCATCGCCCGCTGCTGCTGCCCCCACCCTGCAGGTGCAGTTGAAGATGCTGGATCCGGAGCTGGAAGCCCCCTCCTACGCGCATCCGGGCGACGCCGGCGCCGACCTTCGCGCCCGGGAGGACGTGGTCCTCTTGCCCGGGGAGCGCAAGCTTGTTCCCACCGGCGTGGCCATTGCACTGCCTGACGGCTTCGTGGCGCTGATCCACCCCCGGTCCGGCCTGGCCACCAAGCATGGCCTCACGATCGTCAATGCTCCCGGCACCGTGGACGCGGGATATCGAGGCGAGATTTCGGTAACCCTGCTGAATACCGATTCGACCCAGCCGATAGAGCTGCGGCGCGGCGATAGAATTGCCCAAATGGTCATCCAGCGGGTGGAGTACGCCCAGTTCATTCCTGTCAGTGACCTGAGCGAATCCGTGCGCGGCACCGGGGGCTTCGGCTCCACCGGCGGGTTCAACGTACCCGGGGCCTGACCCCGGCTGCACCCGCTGCCACGCCAGCACGCACGACGGCGGGACCTCCAGGGCCCGGCCGGCAGGTTTCAGAACTGGCACATTTGAAGAATTAAGGAGTCACCCATGGTCTTTGGGTTCGGCAGGAAAGCAAAGAAGGACGAACCGGCGGAGCCGGTGGAAGAGCTGACGCTCGCGGAGGCCGGCGAAGACGCCCCCGCCCCCGACGCCCGCCGCCAGCACGGCCCGTTCGACGAGTCCGAAATCACCAGCACCGACGGTTTCGTGGACCTGGGCGCCCTGCTGATCACGCCGAGCGAGGGCCTTCAACTCCGGCTCGAAGTGGAAGAGGCAACACAGCGGGTCGTGGCAGTGACCCTTGACCTGAACGGCTCCAGCCTTCAGCTGCAGGCTTTCGCCGCCCCCAAGACGGAGACGCTCTGGGACGAGATCCGCGAACAGATCGGCCAGTCGGTCGGTGCGCAGGGCGGCCAGGTTGAAGAGGTGGAAGGGGCATTCGGTACCGAACTGGTGGCCAAGCTTCCCGCAGGGCTCCCGGACGGAAGCCAGGGCTACCGTGTGGCCCGGTTCATCGGTGTGGACGGCCCCCGCTGGTTCCTGCGCGGCGTCCTGGGTGGACCTGCGGCACTGGAACGCCCCGCTGCGGAACCGCTTGAAGCCCTGTTCCGGCAGGTTGTGGTGGTTCGCGGTGACAGCCCCATGCCGCCGCGTGATCTTTTGCAGCTGCGGCTGCCCAAGGACGCCTCCACTACTCCTCCGCCCGCCGCGCCCACCCTGGAGGAGCCCGAACGTGGTCCAGAAATCACCCAGATCGGCTGATTCCCACCCCGACGAGGCGGCCACGGGACGTGGCGGCCTCACGCCGTTGCGGCAGCTTCCGGACAGGGGACGTGTCCTCTGCCAGGGGCACATCGAATCAGTGACCTTCGTTCCGGCCGACCGGGCCCCCGAGTTCAGCGCCATCGTCACTGAGGACGACGCTGGCCGCCCTGCTACAGGGGTGGGCCGCGGAAGGCCCCCACGGCTCCGGGTTGTCTGGCTGGGCCGGCGGCGCGTGCCGGGCATCCAAGCGGGCGCCGAGATCCGGGTAGAGGGAATGCTGGCCCGCGGCAAGGACGTGCCCACCATCTTCAATCCCCGTTACGAGATACTGTCCCGCCAGGAGAACGAATGAGCGAGCACCAGCCCGAGCAGCCGAACGGCTCTGCAGGCCCCGCCGGGAGGCCGCAGGAGGGAAGGCCGCAGGCTGCAGGACAGTCCCCGGTTGCAGGACAGTCCCCAGTTGCCGGCCTGGCCGCAGAGTATGCAGCCAAGGCCGGACTCCACCGCACCCATGACGGCCGCGTGGACGTCCTGCGCAGCGCCGGGGGAGTGCAGGGCATTGCCGAAAGCATTGTTCCTGGCCTGGTGTTCCTGGTGGCTTTCACCGTCACCCGCGAACTTACGTTGTCCCTGGTGGCGGCCCTGGCATCGGCGGCCGTGTTCACTGTTGTCCGCCTGGTCCAGCGCCGGCCCCTCACCCAGGCCTTGGCCGGCGTGGCAGGCGTCGGCATTTCGGCCTGGTTGGCCAACACCACCGGCAAAGCCGAAGACTTCTACCTGCCGGGCTTCTTCACCAACGCAGCCTACATCCTGGCGATGGTTATCTCGATCGCAGTCAAGTGGCCTGTGGCCGGACTGCTCTTCGGCTTCATCCGGAATGAGGGCGTGGAATGGCGCAAGGATCCGGACCGCGTCAAGGCCTACCGCCTGGGCACCTGGATCATTGTTGCCGTCCTGGCACTCCGGCTCATCGTGCAGGTGCCCCTGTACCTGATGGGCACTGACGGCCTGGCCGCCCTCGCCACCACCCGGTTGATCATGGGTGCACCCCTGTACATCCTCGGGATCTGGGTGGCCTGGCTCGTGACCCGGCCGGCTCCGGCGGAACCCGAAGCCGACCAGGAAAGCTGACCCACCGAAGAAACTGGCACCAGAACGCGCCCCGCGCCGGCACCCAATGTCGGCTGACGCCCAGCACCCGGCACCAAAGGCGGCGCCGGAAACCTAGCCGTCGAAGCCGTCGTCGTCCGTGGCATGCCCGTGGCTGGCGCCGGCGGGCGTGCTGCTGTCCGCCGGCACGTGGCCGGCGTCGATGCTGCCGGGGGCAGAGGAGAGCAGCTCCCGGAGCCGGTCCTCAGCGGCGATGGTGGTGACGAAGAAGAGCTCGTCGCCGCCGTCGATCACGTCGTCCCTGCTGGGGGTGATGGGTGCCTGGTCCCGGAGGATGGCCACCAGGGTGGCGTCCTCGGGCCAGTGGATATCGCCCACCGTCATGCCGATCACGTGCGAATCGTGCGGGACGGTGAATTCCACCAGCGACGCAACCCCGGTCTGCAGCGTCAGGAGCCGGACCAGGTCGCCGATCTCCACCGCCTCCTCCACGAGGGCGGTCATGAGCTGCGGAGTGTTGACAGCGACGTCCACGCCCCAGGAGTCGTTGAACATCCAGTCGTTCTTCGGGTTGTTCACCCGGCCCACGGTGCGGCCTACACCGAACTCCGTTTTCGCCAGCAGGGACACCACCAGGTTGACCTTGTCATCGCCTGTGGCGGAAACCACCACATCGGCGTCCTCCACCTTGGCGCCCTGCAGGGTGGAAAGCTCGCAGGCATCGCCCACCAGCCAATGGGCGCCACGCAGGCCGCTGCGGCCGATCACCTCGGGCTTGAGGTCGATCAGCAGGATCTCGTGCTTGTGCGCCAGCAGTTCCCGGGCGATGGATGAACCGACGCTGCCTGCGCCGACGATAACGACTTTCACTGGTACTCCTTGGCGGGGGCTTTGGCGAGGACCTGGGCGATGTGGGCGCTGCGGTCCACTTGCAGCATGGCGTGCACGGTGTCGCCGTCCTGGTATGCGGTCCCGGCATCGGGAAGGATGCCCTCGCCAAAGCGGGTGAGGTAGGCGACGCGGACATCCGCGGCCTTTTCGATGCTGCTGATCCGGTGCCCGATCCAGCCGGCGTCGAGGTCAAGTTCGGCCAGGACCAGGCGTCCGGACGGTTCACGGAAGTCGCCCGCGAGGTGCTGTTCGGGAAGGATGCGCCGCAGCACCTGGTCCGCGCTCCAGCGGACGGCGGCCACCGTGGGGATGCCCAGGCGCTGGTAGATCTCAGCACGTCCGGGATCGTAGATGCGCGCGACGACATGCGGCACGTGGAAGGTTTCCCGGGCAACCCGCGTTGCAAGGATATTGGAGTTGTCGCCGCTGGAAACGGCAGCGAAGGCATAGGCCTCGCCCACTCCTGCCTGCTTGAGGGTTTCGCGGTCAAAGCCCACTCCGGTGACCTTACGGCCGGTGAAGCCCTGGCGGAGCCGGCGGAAAGCGCGGTCGTCCTGGTCGATGATGGCCACGGAATGCCCGGCATCCTCCAGCGTATGCGCCAGCGTTGCCCCCACCCGGCCACATCCCATGATCACGAAATGCGCCACCGTATCTCCTCTTTATGTATGTCAGGATCGTGCAGCTAGAACTCTACCGGCATGGCCCCCGTTCGGCCCGGCCCGGCCCCGTCATGACATCGCCCGCGAATCAGACTAGCTTTGTGGGGTGTTGACAATACTGAACGCCGTCAAACGCGTGCTGGTGGGCCGCCCTTTCCGGAACGACCGCCTGTCCCATACCCTGCTCCCGAAGAAGATCGCACTTCCGATCTTTGCATCCGACGCCTTGTCCTCCGTGGCCTATGCTCCGGATGAGATCCTGCTGACCCTGGCCCTGGCCGGTGTCAGTGCCGTGGCCATCTCGCCGTTGGTGGGCCTGGCCGTCATGGTGGTGCTGCTCACCGTGGTCGCTTCCTACCGGCAGAACGTACACGCATACCCTTCGGGCGGCGGCGACTACGAGATCGCCAATGAAAACCTCGGCAAGTTCGCCGGCCTGACGGTGGCGTCGGCCCTTCTGGTGGACTACGTCCTGACGGTGGCCGTGTCCATGTCGTCCGCCGCCGCCTACCTCACCACTGCAGTACCGTCGCTGCATGGTGAGCAGGCCGTGATAGCGACCATCGGCGTCGTCATCCTTGCCCTGGTGAACCTGCGCGGCATCAAGGAAGCGGGCAGCGTCTTCGCCGTCCCCACCTATATCTTCATGGCCTCCATCCTTGGCATGACCGCTGTGGGCATGTTCCAGGCCGCAACAGGGCAGCTGGGGGAGGCGCCGTCGGCGGCCTTCACCATCGTCCCGGCGGAGGGCTTCGACCAGGGCCTGGTGGGCCTGGCCGGTGCCTTCCTGCTGCTCCGGGCCTTTTCCTCCGGCGCCGCGGCGCTCACGGGCGTGGAAGCGATCAGCAACGGCGTTCCCAACTTCCGGCACCCCAAGAGCAAGAACGCGGCCACCACGCTGCTGCTCCTGGGCGTCATCGGCGCAGCCATGCTGGCCGGCATCATCTATCTTGCCAACGCCACCAAGGTCCACATTGTGCTGGACCCCGCCACGGAATTCCTGTTGGACGGGAAGCCGCTGCCGGAGGGCTACGTCCAGAACCCTGCCATCTCTCAGATCGCCCAGACCATCTTCGGCGCAGGCAGCATTCCCTTCTATATCGTCGTTGCCGCCACCGGCGTCATCCTGGTGTTCGCGTCCAACACCGCCTTCAACGGCTTCCCCGTGCTGGGCTCCATCCTGGCCCAGGACGGCTACCTGCCCCGCCAGCTCCGCACCCGCGGCGACCGCCTCGCCTTCAGCAACGGTGTGCTGGCCCTCGCCGCCGGCGCCCTGGTGCTCATCATTTCGTTCGACGCCGACGTGACCAAGCTCATCCAGCTCTACATCGTGGGTGTCTTCATCTCCTTCACCCTCAGCCAACTGGGCATGATCCGGCACTGGGGAAGGGAACTGAAACTCGCCAAGGACAAGGCTGTGCGGCGGCGGATGCTGAAGTCACGCACCATCAACACGATCGGTTTCGGCATGACCGGCCTGGTGCTGGTGATCGTCCTCATCACCAAGTTCGAGCAGGGTGCCTGGATCGCCCTGCTGGCCATGTTCGTCCTGTTCCTGATCATGTGGAGCATTCGGGCGCACTACGACAACGTGGCCAAGGAACTCGCGGTGGATGAGGATTCCTCGCCGCGGGCGCTCCCCACCCGGGTGCACGCGGTCCTGCTGGTGTCGCACGTCCGCAAGCCCGTCCTGCGTGCCCTTGCCTACGCCCGTGCTTCCCGGCCGTCGCGGCTTGATGCCATCACGGTGGACATCGACCCGGAGGAAACGGCGCACACCATTTCCGACTGGGACAAGCTCGAAATCCCGGTGCCCCTGACCGTCCTGGCCAGCCCCTACCGGGAAACGGTTACGCCCATCATGGACTACGTCAAGCAGATGCGCCTGGACTCCCCGAGGGACCTCATCGTGGTGTACATCCCCGAATACGTCGTGGGCAAGTGGTGGGAGCAGCTGGTGCACAACCAGACGGCCCTGCGCATCAAGACCCGCCTCCACTTCGAACCGGGCGTCATGGTGGCCAGCGTGCCCTGGCAGCTCAAATCATCCGAAGAAGCCAAGAACCTCCAGGACGTGCAGTGACCAGCAGGACGCCCACAGCCACCCAGCACCAAGTTGGTGAGGCCGGCCACACCGGTGAAGAGGCGGTGCTCGACGTCGGGCCCGTTGCCCACGGCGGGCACTGCGTGGCCCGGCATGAGGGCCGCGTGGTCTTTGTCCGCCACGCCATTCCGGGCGAAAAGGTCCGGGTCCGGCTGACCGATGCGGAGGACGGCGCCAAATTCTGGCGCGCAGATGCCATCGGGGTGCTGGAAGCCTCCCCGGACCGGGTGGAACACTTCTGGCGTCCGGCCGATTCCCTGCGCGCCTGGAGCCATGGCCACCCGCCGGTTGGCGGCGCCGAATTCGGCCACATCGCCCTGGCCCGGCAGCGCAGCCTCAAGGCGGACGTGCTGGCCGAGCAACTCACCCGGCTGGCCGGCTTCGAGCAGGTGCCGTCCGTGTGGACGGGTGGCGTGGAAGCGGTAGGGGACAGGAACGACGGCGGCACGGGCCTTGCGTGGCGCACACGCGCCAGCTTCTCGGTCACCCCCGGCGGCAGGCTGGGGATGCACGCCCACCGCTCCGACCACATCATCCCCGTGCGGGAGATGCCCTTGGCCAGCGAAGCAATCAATGGCCTGGGCCTGTGGAACCTGGACCTGCAAGGGGTGGAGCGCGTTGAGGTAGCCGCCCCCGCCAACGGTTCGCGCCCCCTGGTGCTCCTCGCCCCGGCTCCCGGAACCAAGGAAAAACGGTTGCGGGCCATCGCCGCGGAAGTGCCGGATGAGGCCTCCGTCGCTGCCTTTGATCCGCTGACCGGGCAGGTGACCCAACTCCGGGGACGCACCTGGGTGCAGGAGTCCGCCGTCGGCCACGAATACCGCGTAACCGGCGAAGGCTTCTGGCAGATCCACCGCGACGCGCCCGGGGCCCTTGTGGGGGCCGTCACGGAATTCCTGCGGCAAGGGGACCCCCTGCAAGGGGACTTCCTGCACCCGGGTGCGGTGGTTGCAGACCTCTACGCGGGTGCCGGGCTCTTCACTGCCGTCCTGGCCGATGCGGTGGGGGAGACGGGGTCCGTGCTCTCCGTGGAAGGGGCGCCGGGAACCAGCCGTGACGCACGGAAAAACCTGCATTCCGCCGCGCAGGTGGAGGTGGTGCAGGGCCGCGTGGAGCGGGTCCTGCGCCAAAAGCCGCGGAATTTCGACGCCCTGGTCCTCGACCCGCCCCGGGCAGGTGCCGGGAAGGCTGTCGTGGGACAACTGGTCGCATCGCAGCCCCGCGCCATTACATACGTGTCCTGCGACCCGGCGTCGTTTGCCCGTGACCTCGGTTACTTCCGTCGCTCCGGATGGGAATTGGTAGGCCTGCGCGCCTTCGATCTGTACCCCCACACCCACCACCTTGAGACGGTGGCGCTGCTTACTCCGGGTCGGTGATGGGGCCGGGGTTTTGGACTACGATGGCGGTAGTAGTCCCACGTCGCGCCCGAATTCTCGGCCGGCCGTGTGCAATTTTCGGGCCCTGTAACTACTTAGGGCGTCCTAACTAGCAGGCGGTCAACCGCGCGACAAAGATGAAACTGTTGCGAGAGGAGTCCTGCGATGAGCACTGTGGACAGCTTCGGTTCAAAAGGCAAACTTAATGTAGCCGGAACCGAATACGAAATTTTCCGGTTGAACTCCGTTGAAGGTGCAGAAAACCTTCCGTTCAGCCTCAAGGTATTGCTTGAAAACCTGTTGAGGACCGAGGACGGCGCGAACATCACTGCCGATCACGTTCGCGCTTTGGCAGGCTGGGATCCCAATGCGGAGCCCAATACAGAAATCCAGTTCACGCCGGCACGCGTGATCATGCAGGACTTCACTGGCGTCCCCTGCGTGGTCGACCTTGCCACCATGCGTGAAGCGGTCAAGGACCTGGGCGGCGACCCCAAGCGGGTCAACCCGCTGGCACCGGCCGAAATGGTCATCGACCACTCCGTCCAGATCGACGCTTTCGGCAACGCCGGGGCGCTGGAGCGCAACATGGAGATCGAATACCAGCGCAACGGTGAGCGTTACCAGTTCCTGCGCTGGGGCCAGACCGCATTCGACGACTTCAAGGTGGTTCCCCCGGGAACCGGCATCGTGCACCAGGTCAACATCGAATACCTGGCCCGCACCGTGATGACCCGTGAAGTGGACGGTGCGCTCCGCGCCTACCCCGACACCTGCGTCGGCACCGACTCGCACACCACCATGGTCAACGGCCTGGGTGTGCTGGGCTGGGGCGTTGGCGGCATCGAAGCCGAGGCAGCGATGCTCGGCCAGCCCGTCTCCATGCTGATCCCGCGCGTCGTGGGCTTCAAGCTCAGCGGCAGCATCCCCGCCGGCGCCACCGCCACCGACGTGGTGCTGACCATCACCGAGATGCTGCGCAAGCACGGCGTGGTGGGCAAGTTCGTTGAGTTCTACGGCGAAGGCGTGGCCGCGGTGCCGCTGGCAAACCGCGCCACCATCGGCAACATGAGCCCCGAGTTTGGCTCCACCGCTGCCATGTTCCCCATCGACGACGTCACCCTGGACTACCTGCGCCTCACCGGCCGCCCGGACCAGAACGTCGCCCTCGTCGAGGCGTACGCCAAGGAACAGGGCCTCTGGCACGATCCTTCCCGCGACATCAAGTTCTCCGAGTACCTGGAACTGGACCTGTCCACGGTTGTTCCGTCGATCTCCGGCCCCAAGCGCCCGCAGGACCGCATCATCCTTTCCGAGTCCAAGGCCCAGTTCCGCGAGGACCTCCGCAACTACGTCAAGGTGGACCTCGCTGACGGCAGCCTGGACGAAGCGATCGACGAGAGCTTCCCGGCCTCCGACTCGCCGTCGTTCACCGCCACGGCCACCCACCTCTCCGAGGAAGCCCCGCACGCCCACGGACCGAAGTCCAATGGCCGCCCCTCCAAGAAGGTAGCGGTCAAGACCGCCGACGGCCGCGAATTCGAACTGGACCACGGCGCGGTGTCGATCGCTTCGATCACCTCCTGCACCAACACGTCCAACCCCTCCGTTATGCTGGCCGCCGCACTGCTGGCACGCAACGCCGTGGAGAAGGGACTCACTGCCAAGCCGTGGGTCAAGACCTCCGTGGCTCCCGGTTCCAAGGTGGTCACCGACTACTACAACAAGTCGGGCCTGACCCCCTACCTGGAGAAGCTGGGCTTCTTCATCGTGGGCTACGGCTGCGCCACCTGCATCGGCAACTCCGGACCGCTCGACGCAGAGATCTCCGAGGCCATCCAGGCCAACGACCTCTCGGTCACTGCAGTCCTCTCGGGCAACCGAAACTTCGAAGGCCGCATCAACCCGGACGTCAAGATGAACTACCTGGCCTCCCCGCCGCTGGTCATCGCCTACGCCCTGGCCGGCACCATGGACTTCGACTTCGAAGCCGACCCCCTGGGCCAGGACGAAGCAGGCAACGACGTCTTCCTGAAGGACATCTGGCCCAACCCGGTTGAGGTCCAGCAGGTCATCGATTCCTCGATCGACAAGGACATGTTCGCCAAGGGCTACGAGGGCGTCTTCGAAGGCGACGACCGCTGGAAGGCGCTGGACACCCCCGCAGGTGACACCTTCGCCTGGGACGAGAAGTCCACCTACGTCCGGAAGCCCCCGTACTTCGAGGGTATGCAGGCGCAGCCGGAACCGGTCAAGGACATCACCGGTGCCCGCGTGCTCCTGAAGCTCGGCGACTCCGTCACCACCGACCACATCTCCCCGGCCGGTTCGTTCAAGTCCGACACCCCCGCCGGCCAGTACTTGCTGGCCAATGGCGTGGAGCGCAAGGACTTCAACTCCTACGGCTCGCGTCGTGGCAACCACGAAGTGATGATCCGCGGTACGTTCGCGAACATCCGCATCAAGAACCAGCTCCTGGACGGCGTTGAGGGCGGCTTTACCCGCGACTTCACGCAGGCAGACGGCCCCCAGGCCTACGTCTACGACGCCGCCCAGAACTACCAGGCAGCCGGCACCCCGCTGGTGGTCCTGGCAGGCAAGGAGTACGGTTCCGGATCATCCCGTGACTGGGCCGCCAAGGGCACCGCGCTGCTGGGCGTCAAGGCCGTCATCGCCGAGAGCTACGAGCGTATCCACCGCTCCAACCTCATCGGCATGGGCGTCCTGCCGCTGCAGTTCCCGGCCGGCGAGAACGCTGCCAGCCTGGGCCTGACCGGCACCGAAACCTTCTCGGTTGAGGGCGTCACCGCCCTTAACGAGGGCACCACGCCCAGGACCCTGAAGGTCACCGCCACCGCCGAGGACGGCTCATCGAAGACGTTCGACGCCGTCCTGCGCATCGACACCCCGGGTGAAGCGGACTACTACCGCAACGGCGGCATCCTGCAGTACGTGCTGCGCCAGATTTCCGCCAACTAGCGGGCTCTGCCAGCAGGCAGCATCCTCCCGAAGCCCCGGCCGGTCACCGACCAGCCGGGGCTTCGGCTTTTCAGCCACGTCCGGCCCTGCGAACCGAGGCGTTAGAGTTAAACGGCACGTCTACCATCCGAAGGAGGGGTCATTGGGAATCTTGGACACCATCCGGAATCCGCAGGACCTGAACGAGTTGACCGAGGAACAGCTGGAACAGCTGGCTTCGGAGATCAGGGACTTCCTGATCACGAACGTCTCCCAGACGGGCGGCCACCTCGGGCCCAACCTCGGCGTCGTGGAACTGACGCTGGCCGTGCACCGCATCTTCGAATCTCCCCGTGACAGCATCGTCTTTGATACGGGCCACCAGTCCTACGTGCACAAGCTCCTCACCGGGCGCCAGGACTTCAGCACCCTCCGGCAGGAAGGCGGCCTCTCCGGCTACCCTGCCCGGGCCGAATCCGAACACGACATCGTGGAAAGCTCCCACGCGTCATCGTCCCTGTCCTGGGCCGACGGCATCTCCCGCGCCCGCCAGCTCATCGGTGAAGGTGACCGGCACGTGGTGGCCATCGTGGGTGACGGCGCCCTCACCGGCGGCATGGCCTGGGAGGCCATCAACAACATCGCAGCCGACAAGAAGCGCCGCGTGGTGATCGTGGTCAACGACAACGGCCGCTCCTATGCACCCACCGTGGGCGGATTTGCTGACTACCTTGCCTCACTTCGCCCCACCATCGACTCCTTCCGCGCCGCCCCTGCCTACGAGGGCGCCCTGGACTGGTGGAAGAAGAGGCTGCAGAACGGCGGCCCCGTAGGCCAGTTCACCTACAAGAGCCTGCATGCCATGAAAAAGGGCATCAAGGACTGGTGGGCACCGCAGGGCATGTTCGAGGACCTCGGCATGAAATACATCGGCCCCGTGGACGGCCACAACCTCCAGGCGATGGAGAATGCACTGTCCACTGCGAAGAACTACGGCGGCCCGGTCATCGTTCACGCGATGACGGAAAAGGGCCACGGCTACGCTCCGGCCCGCGCCCATGAAGCCGACCAGTTCCACGCCGTCGGCATCATCGACCCCGAAACCGGCGAGCCCACCGGCACGGGCAGCGCACAGTCCTGGACCTCGGTGTTCGCGGACGAGATCGCCGCCATCGCCGACGAACGCGACGACATCGTCGGCATCACCGGGGCCATGCTGATCCCGGTGGGCCTGCACAAGTTTGCAGCCAAGCACCCCAAACGGGTCATCGACGTCGGCATCGCCGAACAACATGCCCTGACCGCCGCCGCAGGCATGGCCTTCGGCGGGCTGCACCCCGTCGTGGCCGTCTACGCCACGTTCCTGAACCGCGCCTTCGACCAGCTGCTCATGGATGTCGCCCTCCACAAGGCAGGCGTCACCATCGTCCTGGACCGCGCCGGCGTCACCGGACCCGACGGTGCCAGCCATCACGGCATGTGGGACATGGCCATGGTCCAGATCGTTCCCGGACTGCACCTGGCCGCGCCCCGTGACGCCACCCGGCTCCGCGAGGAACTCCGCGAGGCCGTTGCCATCAGTGACGCTCCCAGCGTGGTGCGGTTCTCCAAAGGATCCGTCGGCCCGGCAGTGGAGGCCCTGGAACGGCTCAGCGACGGCGTGGACGTCCTGGCCCGCCGTCCCTCCGGCTCCACCGAAAATGACGTGCTGATCGTCAGCGTCGGGGCCATGTCGGAGCTGGCCCTCGATGTCTCCAACCGGCTCGGCGCCCAAGGCATCAGCACCACCGTGGTGGACCCCCGTTGGGTCCTCCCGGTCCGCCGCTCCATCATTGCGCTGGCCTCACACCACCGCCTGGTGATCTGCATCGAAGACGGCGTCCGGGCCGGCGGCGTGGGCTCCCGCATCCGCCAGGAAATGCGGGCGGCAGGAGTGGACACCGCCCTGAACGAGGTGGGCCTGCCCGTCGAGTTCCTGGACCACGGCACCCGCAACCAGGTGCTGGAGCGTGTCGGGCTCACCGCCCAGCAGATCACGCACGACGTCGTGGCGCAGGTCCTGGGCACGAAGGTTCCGTTTGCGCGTCCCCTCCCCGGGCAGCAGCACCCCACCACCGGCAGCCTTCCGATCCTGTGAGGGACGAGGACGAACTGAAGTATCCCGGCCCTGCCGGGGAGTCCGGACCGGTTCTGCACACCACCACGACCAGGGTCCCCAACGGACTGCAGCCGGGCCAGCTGGTGGTTTCCCGGAACCGCAAGTGGAACGGGAAGGCCCACTGGGTGGTGCCCGGGCAGTACATCGGCGAAGACCAGCACGGATGGTGGATCTTCCAAGGCACCAACGAGTTCTGCTCCCGCCCCGGCGCTGCCTTCTACACGCGCTCCGACGCGGTCCTGCTGGTGCCGCGCCAGGGTGACTGGGTGGCCACGTTCTACGACTCAGCCCACCCGGGCGGCGTCCGCGTGTACATTGATCTCGCCGTCGGCCACGAGTGGACGCACATCCGTCCCACCGTGACCGAGTTCCATGTGATCGACATGGACCTCGACGTTATCCGGACCGACAGCCGCGGTGTCTTCATCGACGACCAGGACGAATTCGCGGAACACAGCGTCTCCATGCACTACCCGGAGCGGCTGATCCAGGACATCCAGGCCGCAGCGGACGATCTCTACCACGCAGTAAAGGCGCAGCAGGCGCCCTTCGACGGCACCGACGTCGACTGGTTTACCAAAGGACGCAACATATGAGCGGCATTGTCAGGGTCTACAAGCGCGACGACGAGGGCGCCCTCCAGTTCAGGGAGGCCTGGTTCGACGAGGACTACTCCCAGTTCGTGATGAATTTCGGTGCCGTGGGGCACC
Organism: Arthrobacter sp. FW306-07-I; assembly: GCF_021800405.1. Lineage (NCBI taxonomy): Bacteria > Bacillati > Actinomycetota > Actinomycetes > Micrococcales > Micrococcaceae > Arthrobacter > Arthrobacter sp. FW306-07-I. The sequence goes on from NZ_CP084550.1 coordinate 1,857,830, forward strand.
AGAGCAAGACGGAGGAGACCGACGTCCCCGACGCCGCTGCTGCCGACGCGCTCCTGGACGCCTTCGCGGCCCAGTGCGCCGAGGACGGCTACGTCGAAATCCCCAATGAGGAGCAGTCCTGGGTGGTGGCCCAGTTCGCCCTCAAGACCAAGGAAGGCACGGAGCGGGACCGCTACCTGGAGCAGAAGGCCAAGGACGCGCTGATCAGCCACCTGGCATGGCGCGGCCTGGGCACGGTGGAACGCTCCGAGTTCACCGACTACAAGCTCAACATCTTCTGCCTGTGCCCGGATGTGAACAAAGCGGTCAATGCCATCAAGGTCTGCATCCGCGGCGAGGACCTGGACTTCACCAAGCTCAGCATCGGTGCCGCTCCCTACAATGACCCGGACCATTTCAAACTCAAGCACTCAGCCAAGCCCGCCGGCGGCTTCAGCCTCTAGGAGACAGCCTTGACCAGTTACCGCCGCCTCGGAAAATCAGGCCTTACCGTCTCCACCGTGGGACTTGGCTGCAACAACCTGGGCCGGGCGAACACCGCCACGGAGTCGCAGGACGCAACTGACGCCGTCGTCCATGCCGCCCTCGACGCCGGCATCACCCTGTTCGACGTCGCAGACACTTACGGCCGGGAACCTGGCCTCAGCGAGACCATGCTCGGCAAGGCCCTCGGCGCCCGGCGTGGCGACGTGGTCCTGGCCACCAAGTTTGGGATGGACGCCAAAGGCGCCAATGGCCCGGACTTCGGCGCCCGCGGCTCCCGGCGTTACATCATGGAGGCGGTGGAAGCCTCGCTGCGCCGGCTGGGCACCGACTGGATTGACCTGTACCAGTTCCACACCCCGGACCCGCTGACTCCCATCGATGAGACCCTGGCAGCGCTGGACACCCTGGTCCGCAGCGGCAAGGTCCGCTACATCGGGCACTCCAACCGGTCCGGCTGGCAGATTGCCCAGGCGGAGTACGTGGCCCGGGAACTGGGCACTGAACGCTTCATCTCCTCGCAGAACCACTACAACCTCCTGGACCGGCGCGCCGAACTCGAAGTGACCCCGGCCGCCGAGGAGTTCGGCCTGGGCGTGCTGCCGTACTTCCCGCTGGCCAACGGGCTGCTCACCGGCAAGTACGCGCCGGGCCACGCGCCAGAGGGGTCCCGCCTCAGCCACACCCGCACCAACCTGGTGAACGACGCCGACTGGGACCAGTTGGGCCAGTACAGCGCCTTCGCCAAGGAGCGCGGCCTGACGGAAATTGAGGTGGCTTTCTCCTGGCTCGCCGCCCAGCCCTCGGTGGCCAGCGTCATCGCCGGCGCCACCAGGCCGGAGCAGGTCAGGCAGAACGCGGAAGCGGCCAACTGGGTCCCCACCCCGGACGAGCTCGCCGCCCTGGATGAGATCTTCCCCGCAGTGCCCAAGGTGGCGCTCTTCTAGGCAGCCGTGCCCGCCTACCTGCTGGATGTCGATACCGGCATCGACGACGCCCTGGCGCTTGCCTACCTTGCCGCCCTCCCGGACACCGAATTCGTGGCGGTGACGGCCACGCCGGGGAACGTGGACGCGGACCAGGTGGCCCGCAACACCCTGGCGCTGCTGGAACTGTGCGGCCGGCCCGGAGTAGAGGTGGCGGTAGGGGCGCGCAAGCCGCTGTCCATCCCGCTGCTCACCACCCCCGAAACCCACGGACCCCAGGGCATCGGCTACGCCGTGCTGCCTGAACCATCGGGGCAGCTCAGCACCCGGAACGCCGTGGACCTCTGGATCGAACACGCCAGGGCCCGGCCGGGGGAACTCACTGCGCTGATCACGGCCCCGCTGACCAACTTCGCCCTGGCGCTGCGGAAGGAACCGGAACTTCCCGATCTCCTGGCCAAGGTGGTGATCATGGGTGGTGCCTTCTACCACCAGGGCAACACCACGCCCACGGCCGAGTGGAACACCCACGTGGATCCCCACGCCGCGAAGGAGGTGTACGCCGCATACCGGGGCCGGCCGGAGGAGAAGCTGCCCATAGTCTGCTCTTTGGACACCACGGAGCGCATGGAGTTGCACCCTGCCCACGTCCAGGCGCTTGCCGAGGCCGCCGGGGCCACCGTCCCTGAACTGGTTCTCCCCGAAGACCCGGAGGGCCGGCGCAGCACCTCCGACAACAGCCTGGTCAGGCACCTGTCGGATGCGCTCCGCTTCTACTTCGAATTCCACCGGCATTACGACCAGGGGTACCTGGCCCACGTCCACGATTTTTTCGCCGCCGGAGTCGCCGCCGGCACGCTCGAGTACACCGCCCGGCCCGCCACCGTGGACGTGGAAACGGACTCACCGCTCCTGGTGGGGACCACCGTGGCTGACTTCCGCGGGCTCTGGGGCGCGCCGCCGAACGCCCGGGTGGTGTCCGGGAACAACCCCCGGCAGGCCTTTGGTGAGCTGGTGTCCGCCGTCGGGAGACTGGCCCGCCGCGTGGGGTAGCCGGAGGGCAGGCGAACAGGGGTAAAACGGGCTGCACCGGGTGGTGGTCCTCCACGGGACGCTGCCGGGGAATGGCCGGTAGAATGGGCACCGGACCGGCCCGGCGCAGTTGCCGCCGGCTGCTGCCGAGGTGACATAGGCAGCCACACTCCGGCCCGGTACTGGCCGGGCCACTGCCTGCACCCCAAAGGAACATTCCCCATGTCATCGCCCTCTCTGACGCTCCCGTCACAGGAACGCTCACCGGCGCGCCGCCGCCTGCTGGAGATCCTCGGCGCCCTGGCCATCGCCGCCACCTACATCTACCTTGTGCTCAACCAGCCGGCCGATATCACCGGCGGCCCGGGCAGCGCGTCCGCCCTGATTGCCCTCACCGGCTTCCTTGCGGGGGCCGTCCTGCTGATCGTCGCCGTCCTGCCCACCCTGCCCGCGTCCACCCTGGTGCTGATCCCCGTGGCCCTGGTCCTCAACATCGTGCTGGGGCAGTTTGTCGGCAGCACCCTGGTGCCCTTCTACCTCGATGCCATCGGCACGGTGCTGATCGCAGTCCTGGCCGGACCGGCAGCCGGCGCAGCCACCGGTGCCCTCAGCAGCATCGTCTGGTCCTTCTTCAACCCCACGGTGCTGCCGTTCGCTGCCGGCGCCGCGCTCATCGGTTGCCTGGCAGGACTAGCGGCACGCTACGGACTGTTCCGCCGTTTCTACCTGGCTCCGATCGCCGGCTTCATCACCGGGATCGTCGCGGGCGTGGTCTCCGCTCCGGTGGCCGCCTTCGTTTTCGGCGGAACCTCCGGTGTGGCGACGGGCGCCATCGTCAGCGCCTTCCGGGCCATGGGGGACAGCCTGCTGGGTGCCATCACGAAGCAGGCCTTGATCTCCGATCCCATGGACAAGGCGATCGTGTTCACCATCGTCGCCATCCTGGCCTACGCGCTGCCCCGCCGGGCACGCCAGCAGTTCCCGTTCATCCGGCGCCACCGAGTCCTTGCCGGAGACGCCTCGTCTGCCGAGGCCCGCACGGACGCCCCGGCCCCGGGTACAGCTGCGAAAGGCTGACCGGACCCTGTGACAGCATCCCCGGCAGGCAGGACCGCGGCGGGCGCCAGGCGGACGCGGCTTAATCCGCTGACCCTGCTGGCGGCTGCCGGCAGCACGGCGGCCATTACGACGGCGGCAGCAAGCTGGCAGCTGTCAGTCGCCGTGGTTGCCGCGTCGCTTGGCCTGTCGCTGGCAGGTGGCACAGCCCGCCGCGTGCTGCCGGCGGCCGCAGCGGTCCTGGTTCCGCTTGGCCTGTCACTGCTTGTCCTGCACGGATTGTTTTTCCCTGAAGGCCGCACGGTCCTGGCCGAGTGGGGACCTGCCCGCATCACGGCAGAGGGCCTGGACTTCGCGGGCCGGCGGATCCTGCAGCTGGCCGCCGTCGTTCTGGCGCTGCTGCTGTTTTCCTTCAGCGTTAGGGTGCCTGACCTTGTGGCCGCGTTGTCCGCCCGCGGCGTGCAGGGCCGGTTCGCATTCGTGCTGGCGTCCACCCTGACCTTGCTGCCTGCCATCACCGCACGCGCACAACGGATCCGGCAGGCCCAGGAATCACGTGGCCTGGTGGTCACCCGCAGCCTGGTGTCCCGGGTTGACGCGTTCCGGCTGCAGGCCGTCCCCCTGGTGCTGTCGCTGATCGAGGATGCCGGAACCAGGGCGGCGGCTTTGGAGGCGCGGGGACTGAGCAATCCCGGCCCACGGACCAGCTTCCGCGAGGTTCCTGATTCCAGGCTGCAGCGGGCCGCACGCGCGGTCCTGGTGTTGATGGCCCTGGCAGCGGTGGTGCTCCGCCTGGTGCAGGCAGGTCCGGGTGGCTGAGCGCATGGCCACGGAAGGCCCACGGAACGCAGGCAAGGCGGGCAATGACAGTAGTGCGGGCAATGACAGTGCTGCTGCCGCGCCTGTGCTCGCGGCCGGGATCCGGCATTTCACCTTCCATGACGGGCAAGCCCCGGCACTGCGGGAGGTGGGTGTTTCCTTTCCGCCCGGGTCCTTCACAGCCGTCCTGGGCGCCTCGGGGAGCGGCAAATCCACCATGGGCCGTCTCCTGGCCGGCTGGCTGCCACCGGGCGGCCATGGGACCCTGTCAGGATTCCTTGAGCTGTCAGGCACCAGGTTGGAGTTCGACGGCGGCCCGGGGGATCCGCGGATCAATCCCGCCGAGTGGGGCCGCCAGGTGGGTTTCGTCCCGCAGGACCCCGCCACTGTGCTGTCCACCGTCCGGGCGACGGTGGCCGAGGAGCTGGCGTTCGGATTGGAAAACGCCGGGATCGAGCGCGGCGCCATGGTGGCGGCGGTGGAACGCACCGTGGGGCTGCTGGGACTGCGGAGCAAACTGGACGAGGACCCGGCACGGCTCTCCGGTGGCCAACTGCGCCGCCTGGCCATTGGCTGCGCGATCATCGCCGGGCCGCCGGTACTGGTCATGGACGAGCCTTTGGCCTCCCTGGACGCGGCAGGGACTGCGGAGCTTGCAGCCCTGGTACGCGACCTCCTGAACCGCGGCACCGCCGTCGTGATCCTCAGCCAGACCATTGATCCCCTGCTGCAGGGTGCCGGCTCCTGGCTGGTGCTGTCGGACGGTACGGTCACCGCCAGCGGTCCGCCGGCGGCCATGGAAAGCAGTCCAGGGTCGCTGCCGGCATCGATCCGGCGCCCTGGCACCGTGCAGGCTCCGGCAAGCTCCCTTCCGCGGACACTGACAGTCAAGCGTGGTGCCCCTTCGCTGCAGTTGCAGGGCGTGTCTTTCGGCTACCCGGCACCGCCCAGGGGCAGGAGACAGCGGAAAGTATTAAGGCGGAAACCCTCAACCCCGGTGCTGCAGGACATAAACCTGGTCGTCCATCCGGGGGAGATCGTGGCCGTGACCGGACCCAACGGCGCCGGCAAGTCGACCCTCCTGCGGCACTTCAACGGCCTGCTGCGGCCCACATCGGGCAGCGTGGCAGTCGGCGGCGCTGACATCGCCGGAACCCCGGTGGGGAGGACGGCGGCCGCGGTGGGCCTGCTGTTCCAGCAGCCGCGTGACCAGTTGTTTGAGCGGACCGTGCACCGGGAGGTCAGCTTCGGGCTGGACCGCCTGGTGGGCCCGGCAGCGGCGAAGGACCGTGCCGCCTCGGCACTGCAGGCGGTGGGCCTGGCGGCTGCGGCTGAAGACCATCCGGCCGAGCTGCCGGCGTCAGCCCAGCGCCTCCTGGCCCTGGCTACCGTCCTGGCCCGCAAGCCCGCCGTCCTGGCGCTGGACGAGCCCACCGTGGCGCTGGATGCGGACGGGCTGGCCCTGCTCGACGCCGCCGTACGGTCAGCAGCGGCGGGGGGCGCCGCCGTCGTGCTGGTTACCCATGACCTGGCCTATGCACGCTCGGCGGCGGACCGCATTCTGGCGCTCGACGGCGGCCGGCTGGTGCCGGCCTGACCGCGTGTGCTGCCTGGCCCTTGCGGGCCAGGCAGCCTGCCGCTGCTAGCCTTGCGCCGGTGAGGCGACGCCGGGGGCCAGGAAACGCTTGCCGTTGACCCGTTCCGAGGCGCCCACGCGGTCCAGGTACGGCGTGATGCCGCCCAGGAACATGGGCCAGCCCGCGCCAAGGATCATGCAAAGGTCGATGTCCTCGGGCCCTGCCACGACGCCCTCGTCCAGCATGAGTCCGATTTCCTCAGCCAGGGCATCCTGGACGCGGTGCAGCACCTGCTCTCCGGTGGAAGGGCTGGTACCGAAGGACATCAGCTCCAACGTGGAAGCCGGGATGGCCCGCGAGCCGTCCGGCGCAGCCTCCCACAACGCCTTGACGTTGTTGTCGATGAGCTTCTTCAGGTTGTCGGACACCGGGAAGCGCTCCCCGAAAGCTGCATGCAGCGATTCCTGGACGTGCTGTGCCACCGGCAGGCCCACCATGGCCAGCAGCGTGAAAGGCGTCATAGGCAGGCCCATGGGACGCAGCGCGGTGTCTGCCACCTCCGCCGGAGTGCCTTCGTCGAACGCAGCCGTCACTTCGCCCATGAGCCGGAGCAGGATGCGGTTGACCACGAACGCCGCGGCGTCCTTGACCAGAACGCCCGTCTTCTTCAGGGCTTTGGCCAGTTCGAAGGCGGTGGCCAGGACAGCGTCATCGGTCCGCGGGGCCCGGACGATCTCCAGGAGCGGCATGACGGCGACCGGGTTGAAGAAGTGGAAACCCACCAGCCGCTCGGGGTGCTGCAGGTCGGCGGCCATCTCCGTCACGGACAGGGAGGACGTGTTGGTGGCCAGGATGCACTCCGGCCCCACGATCCCCTCCAGCTCGGCGAACACCTGCTTCTTGATGTGCAGTTCCTCGAAGACGGCCTCGATCACGAAGTCGGCGTCCGCGAACACCTCTTTCGACACCGATCCCGTCACCAGTGCCTTGGTGCGGTTGGCGGCGTCCTGGCTGACACGCTGCTTGGCCAGCAGCTTGTCCACCTCGGCATGGACGTAGGCCACGCCCTTGTCCACCCGCGCCTGGTCGATGTCGGTCAGGACCACCGGCACCTTCAACTGGCGGGCGAACAGCAGTGCCAGCTGGCCGGCCATCAGCCCGGCGCCCACCACGCCCACCTTGGTGACAGGGCGGGCCAGCTTGCGGTCGGGGGCTCCGGCGGGGCGCTTGGCACGCTTCTGCACCAGGTCCAGGAACGCGTAGACCGTGGAACGGAACTCGTCCGTCTGCATGAGTCCGGCCAGCGTCTCGCATTCCAGGGCGGCGGATTCCGCGGCCGTCATGGTCCGGTTGGCCTCGAGGAGTTCCAGGACCTTGGCGGGGGCCGGGGAGGCATTGGAGGTCTTGCCCTCCACGAACCTGCGGCCGCCTTCAACCGCGGCGGTCCAGCGGGCCGCAGCGTCGGGGGAGGAAGGGTCGACGGCGTTGGGCCGCTCCGGGACCACCTCGCCGGAGATGACGCCGGCTGCCCAGGCCAGTGACTGTTCCAGGAAGTCGGCGGGCTCGAAGACGGCGTCCGCGATGCCCATGGCGAAGGCCTGGGTGCCGGTGAGGGTCCGGTTGTTGCTGAGCGGGTTCTCGATCATGACCTTGACCGCGTTCTCCGGACCCACCAGGCGGGGCAGGATGTAGACGCCGCCCCAGCCGGGCACCAGGCCAAGGAATCCCTCCGGCAGCGCCAGGGCGCCGGCCCCCGTGGAGACCGTGCGGTAAGTAGACTGCAGGGCGATCTCCAGGCCCCCGCCCAGGGCAGCGCCGTTGATGAACGCGAAGCTGGGGACGCCCAGGTTGGCCAGTGTGGCGTAGACGTCATGGCCCAGCTGTGCCATCCACAGTCCGTGCTCGCGTTTTTCCAGTGACTTCACGGCGGAGAGGTCCGCGCCGGCCACCAGGTAATGCGGCTTGCCGGTGACGCCGACGCCCACGATTTCGCCGCGGGCCGCGCGGTCCCGCAGGCCCTCCAGCACGGTCCCCAGCTCCACCAGGGTGTTGGGGCCCAGGGTGGTGGGCTTGGTGTGGTCCAGGTCGTTGTCCAGGGTGACCAGGGCGAAGGTGCCGGGGCTTGGTTTTCCTGCCGTGGCCGGGAGGGTGATGTCCTGCACGTAGGAATGGGTCACGGTTTCGTTGGGGAAGAGGTCGGCCAACTTGCGGAAGTCTGCGGCGCTCATGCCAGGGCTCCTTCGGAAACGGTAGCGGCGGCGGTCTCGCCGGAGGGGGTTCCACTGTAGTCGGGGTGGTGCGGGTTTTCCCAGATCACGGTGCCGCCCATGCCCAGGCCGACGCACATGGTGGTGATCCCGTAACGGACGGACGGGTCTTCCTCGAATTGGCGGGCCAGCTGGATCATCAGCCGCACGCCGGAGGAAGCGAGCGGGTGGCCCACCGCAATGGCGCCGCCGTACCGGTTGACCCGGGGGTCGTCGTCGGCAATGCCGTAATGGTCCAGGAAGCTCAGGACCTGGACGGCGAATGCCTCGTTGATTTCGAACAGGCCGATGTCATCAATGGTCAGTCCTGCGTTCTGCAGCGCCTTTTCGGTGGCGGGGACAGGGCCGATGCCCATGACTTCGGGCTCCACGCCGGCGTAGGCGTAGCTGACCAGCCGCATCTTCACCGGCAGGCCCAGTTCTGCGGCGGCGTCGGAGGAAGCCAGGACCGCCGCAGTTGCACCGTCGTTGAGGCCGGCCGCGTTTCCGGCGGTGACCCGGCCGTGTGCGCGGAACGGCGTGCGCAGCCCGGCCAGGTCGTCCAGGGTGGTGCCGGGCCGGGGAGGCTCGTCCTTGCTGTGCACCGTCCAACCCTCGCCGGGCTTGCGGGCGGCGACGGGAACCAAGTCGGGCTGGATCTGCCCGTCCTGGTAGGCGGCTGCCAGCTTGTCCTGCGAGGCCACCGCGTACGCGTCGGTGCGCTGCTTGGTGATGGCGGGGAAGCGGTCGTGCAGGTTCTCTGCAGTGTTGCCCATGTTCAGGGCCGCAGGGTCCACCAGGCGTTCGGACATGAACCGCGGATTGGGGTCCGCCCCGGAGCCCATCGGATGGTGGCCCATATGCTCCACGCCGCCGGCAATCACCACATCGTAGGCGCCGAAGCCGATGCCGCCGGCCGTCGTCGTGACAGCAGTCATGGCGCCGGCGCACATGCGGTCGATGGCGAACCCGGGGACGGAGCGGGGCAGGCCGGCCAACAGGGCCGCGGTCCGGCCCAGCGTGAGGCCCTGGTCGCCGGTCTGGGTGGTGGCGGCAATGGCCACCTCATCGATCCGCTCCGGCGGGAGGGACGGGTTGCGGCGCAGCAGGCCGCGGATGCATTTCACGATCAGGTCGTCGGCCCGGGTTCCGGCGTAGATTCCTTTCTCGCCGGCCCTGCCGAAGGGTGTGCGGATGCCGTCCACAAAGACGACGTCGCGGACAGTGCGCTGGGATGCGCCGCTTCCGTGCTGGCTCACGTGTAACTCCTCATCGAGACGTAACGCGCCGGTGCATGCCGAAGGACGGCAGCAGCCTGACGTGGGTCACCTCGATGTTACTCGTGAGTAACTTAGCCTGCAAGGGCTGGAATCGCGCGGGCTACTGGCCGCCCGCCGTTGCAGGCGCCTTGGCCTCCTTGGGCGGCAGCGGCTGCGGGTCAAGGAACGCACCGGCGATCAGGGGAGCGGTGAGTTCAACCTGCCACGTTCGGGCGCCGAGCGCCAGCAGCTCTGCGGCGATCGAATCCACCGTGACCTCGGCCGGCGGCCGCCACGCCACCCGCCGCAGGTAGTCCGGCGTCAAGAGGTTTTCCAGCGGCAGGTCCAGTTCCTCGGCTTTCGCCTGGAGCAGGGGCCGGGCCGTGGCCAGGCGGGCGGCTGCTTCCGGATCCCGGTCAGCCCAGACCCGGGGCGGCGGCGGAGCGTTGGTGGCCAGGTGCAGCGGAGGCAGTTCCTCCAAGGCGCGGGCCGCAGAGATGCAGCGCAGCCAGCGGGGAGCTTCGCGCTGTGCGGCTCGGCCGTGGAACCCCTTGGTGGTGAGCAGTTGCGGAACAGTGGCCGGCATGGCCTTCGCCGCTGCCACAAGGGCTGAATCGGGAAGCAGCCTGCCGGGGGCCACGTCGCGTTTTTGCGCCAGCGAATCGCGTTCCAGCCACAGCTCGCGGACCGCGGCGAGCTGGCGGCGGTCGCGGATCTGGTGCAGGCCGGAGGTCTTGCGCCACGGGTCCACGCGCGGGGGAGCGATGCCGGCTGCCAGGATGGCTGCGAATTCCTGCTCGGCGTACTCCAGTTTTCCGTTGGCCTGCAGCAGTTCGATGAGTTCCTCGCGCAGTTCGGCCAGGACTTCGACGTCAAGTGCAGCGTAGCGCAGCCATGGCTCAGGCAGTGGGCGGGTGGACCAGTCGGCCGCGGAGTGCTCTTTGGCCAGCCCGAACCCCAGCAGCTGTTCGATGACCGCGGCCAGCCCTACGCGGGGCAGCCCCGCAAGCCGGGCGGCGAGTTCGGTGTCGAAGAGCTTGTCCGGCCACATGCCCAGCTCGGACAGGCAGGGCAGGTCCTGGCTGGCAGCGTGCAGGATCCATTCGACGCCGCGCAGGGCGTCGTTGATAATCTCCAGGTTTCCGAACGGCTCCGGATCGATCAACCATGTGCCGGCGCCCTCGCGGCGGATCTGCACCAGGAAGGCGCGTTGCCCGTAGCGGAAGCCGGAAGCGCGTTCGGCGTCCACGCCCGCGGGTCCGGTCCCGGCGGCGATGGCAGCGGCGCAGCGCTCCAGGCCGGACTGGGTCTCGATAACCAGCGGAACGCCATCCCGTGGAGCGTCAAGGTCGATGATTTCGGGGATGGGGCTGTCAAAGCCCTCCACGGTGATGTGGGGTGCGGCAGCAGCAGCCGGGACGCCGGCTGTGGTGTTTTCCGGAGTGTTTAGGGTCATGATGCCCCCAGTTTACCGGGCTGTGCCATAACCGTTCTGTTGGCTTCGGCGCCGGGGCGGGAGCGCGGTGACGCCGTCGGGCAGCGGTGGGAGGCCGGCGAACGTGCACACCATGTCGGACCAGGCCTCAAGGTGGGCCTGGACGTCGGAGGAATCGGGGGTCCAGGAGGCCCGGAGTTCGATGTCGATCGACCCCGGCCGCTCCGCCAGGGTGCCGAAGCTTTCGGAGAGGACCCGGGTTGCGGTGCCGCCCGCTGCCCGGTAGCCGGCCTTGTGGTTTTCCAGTGCCTCCACCAGCCAGGTCCACGCCACGGTCCCCAGCATCTGGTCGTTACCCATCTCCGGTTCCAGCTCGGCGCGGATGTAGGTGACGATGCGGAATTCCCCGCCCCACACCGCGGAGCCCTCGGGGTCGTGCAGCAGGATGAAGCGCCCGGTGGCGAGTTCCGTTTCGTCCTCATCCGCCGCAGGGCCGGCCGTTCCGGAGGCGGCGGCGAAGGCCAGCGCCGCCGGTCCGTGCACGGGGGTGGAAGGCGTAGCAACGCCGGGCGCCATGACTTCGGCGCCCAGCGCGACGGCGAAGGGTGCCAGGCGTGCAGGGGCAGGGATCTCCGCGAGCCGCAGTTCCTTGCGGCACCGGGCTTTCCTGAGGGTTCCCAAGGCATGGAGAAAATCCGGGGGAACCTGGTCAAGTGCGTTCACCTTGGCAGATTACGGTGCGGGGCGGTGCGGGGCAGGAAGGCTCGCCGTCAGCGGACGCTCAGCCGGCCTGCGGGTCCCGGTAATCCCGGAGCTCATGGCGGATTGCTGCGGCAAAGGCATCAACGTCCTCCTCGGTGGTGTCAAAGGAACACATCCACCGGACTTCCCCTGTGGCTTCGTCCCAGTCGTAGAACCGGAAGGAGTTGCGCAGCCTGTCCGCCACACCGGGAGGCAGGACGGCGAAGACGCCGTTGGATTCGGTCTTCTGGGTGGGCCGTACGCCGTCGATGGTGTCGACGGCGGCGCGGAGCCGGGCAGCCATGGCGTTGGCGTGCGCGGCCGAGCGCAGCCACAGGTCGCCTTCCAGCAAAGCGATGAACTGGGCGGACATGAAGCGCATCTTGGAGGCGAGCTGCATGTCCATCTTGCGCAGGTAGAGCAGGCCGTGGGCTGCTTCCGGGTTCAGCGCCACGACCACTTCGCCAAAGAGCAGTCCGTTCTTGGTGCCGCCGAAGGACAGGATGTCTACCCCGGCGTCCCTGGTGAAGGCGCGCAGGGGCACGCCAAGGTGGGCGGCCGCATTGGCCAGCCTCGCGCCGTCCATATGCAGCTTCATGCCTTTGGCGTGCGCGTGGTCGGCAATGGCGCGTATCTCTTCCGGTGTGTAGCAGGTGCCCAGTTCCGTGGTCTGGGTAATGGACACGGCCAGCGGCTGGGCCCGGTGCTCGTCGCCCCAGCCCCAGGCCTCCCGGTCAATCAGTTCGGGGGTCAGCTTGCCGTCGGGGGTGGGAACGTGCAGGAGCTTGAGGCCGCCGATGCGTTCCGGAGCACCGTTTTCGTCCATGTTGATGTGGGCGGTGGAGGCACAGACCACGGCACCCCAGCGGGGGAGCAGCGACTGCAGGGACAGGACGTTGGCTCCGGTGCCGTTGAACACCGGGAAGCATTCAATGCCGGGCCCAAAGTGCTCAACCATCAGTTCCTGCAGCCGTGCGGTGTAGTCGTCTTCGCCGTAGGAGACCTGGTGCCCTTCATTGGCCGCGGCCAGGGCCGCCAAAACCTCAGGGTGGACGCCGGAATAGTTGTCCGAAGCGAAGCCGCGCACGTTGGGATCGTGCAGCCGCAGCGCCGTGCCGGTTTCTGCTGTTGTCGTCATAGGGTTGCTCACGCTTTCAGTTTAGGGACAGTCACGGCCGTCAGTCCGCCAGCCGGAGCCGGGCACCGTTGAGTTCGGTGGACGGGGTGTCGAAAAGCCGTACGACGGCGGCAGCAAGGTCGGCTACGTCCGTCGCTCCCGGGAACTTCCGCTCCGGGTGGGCGCGGCGGAGTTCGTCGTCCACCAGCGCCTTGACCACCAGGATGGTGGCAGCGGCGTTGCCGCCGCCGGCCTCGGACGCCCGGCGGAAGCCGTCGGCTACGGCCATGGTCCAGGCTTCCGCCGCTGCCTTCGCTGCGACATAGCTGGCTACTGCCGCGGTGGGCTTGTCCAGCGCGGTGGACGACACTATCGCAACCCTGCCGGAGGCGGACGCCGCGATATCTTCGAAGAAGACCCGCGACACGTTCCGCAGCGTGGTGACGGCGCCGCGTTCCAGGAAGTCCCAGTCGTCGTCGGTCTGGTCGGGGATCCCTTTGGCCCCGCGCCAGCCACCCACCAGGTGGATCACGGCGTCCACGGGCCCGAAGGCTGCGCCGACCTCGCCGCGCAGCTTCCTGACATTTTCCAAATCCGCCAGGTCGCACGTGAAGGGGGTGACGCCGTCGCCCGCTTTCTCCGCGGCCGCCCTGATCCTGGCCTCATCCGAGCCCACCGTCGCCACGCGGTGGCCGGCCGAGGCGAGGGCGCGGGCCACGGCGATCCCCGAGGCGCCGCTGCCGCCCGTGACCAGGACGCGCGCCGGCGCAGAGCCAGTCGCGGCGCCTGTGGCCGTACTTGTCACAGCGCGGAACGGCCGGTGATGCCGGCGGTGGACTCAATAACCGGGCGCATCTTCTTCTCCAGTGCCTCGTAGAACATGGACAGCGGGAATTCGTCATCCAAGACCTGGTCCGTGAGGCCGCGGGGTGTCCCCGCCAACGGCAGTGCATCGGGGCCCTTGGCCCACACGGAGGCCGGGTTCGGGGTGACGGTGGCGGACACCAGCTTATAGGCCGCCAGCCAGTGGGCGGTCTTGGGCCGGTCGATGGAACGCCAGTACAGTTCGTCGATGCCGGCTCCCAAAGCGATGACGGCGTCCGCCACCTCATCCCAGTCGATGGTAAGCCGCGTGTCCGTCCAGTGCAGCACGTGCTGCTGGTGCAGCCACGCGAACAGGAGTTGGCCGCCCAGGCCGTCGTAGTTGCGGATCCGGCTGCCGGTGATGGCGAAGCGGAAGATGCGGTCGAAGATGATGGCGTACTGCACCAGCTTCGCGTGCCGCCGGGCTTCGGGGTCGGCGTCCTCGTCCTTTTCGATCCGCACAGACTCGCGGAAAGCGGTGAGGTCGCAGCGCAGTTCCTCCAGCGAATACAGGAAGTAGGGCATCCGCTGCTTGATCATGAAGGGGTCGAACGGCAGGTCGCCGCGCATGTGGGTCCGGTCGTGGATCAGGTCCCACATCACGAAGGTGGCCTCGGTGAGGTCCTGGTCCGCCAGGAGTTCCGCGGCGCCTTCCGGCAGCTCCAGGGAGGTGATCTCGGCGGCGGCCTTCAGGACGCGGCGGAACCGGGCGGCCTCGCGGTCGGCGAAGATGGCACCCCAGGTAAAGGTAGGGGTCTGGCTGACCGCCACCGTCTCGGGGAACAGGACGGCAGAGTTCGTGTCGTAGCCCGGGGTGAAGTCGACGAACCGGATGGGGACGAACAGCTTGTTGGAGTATTCCCCTGCTTCCAGCCCGTTGATGAACTCCGGCCAGATCACCTCGACCAGCACGGCCTCCACCAGGCGGTTGCTGCTGCCGTTCTGGGTGTACATGGGAAAGACCACCAGGTGCTGCAGGCCGTCCTGGCGCAGTTCCTGCGGCTGGAACGCCAGCAAGGAGGACAGGAAGTCCGGCACCGCAAAGCCGCCGGCGGCCCATGCCTCGAAGTCGGCGCAGGCAGCCTCGAGGTAAGCGGCGTCGTGCGGGAAGGCGGGGGACAGGGCCCTGATCGCCGTCACGATGGTTTCCACGTGGCCGGCTGCCCCGATGTGATCGGCAGGGTCCGGGATGGACCCGTCCTTGACCTGCAGCGCCTGCAGCGCCGTGGCTGCCGTCTTCAGGCGGAGCCAGTCCTGGTTCTGGGGGGAAATACCGGTAACAGCGGTGGTCAGGGTCTCTGTCATCGTCGGCTGCCTTTCTGGGTGCTTGCGTCTCTCTGGTGAGCGTAACAAGCGGCAAGAACGGCTTATGCCCGAAGGGGGGATGAGTAAGAAATACTTATGCTCGGTGGGTGCGGGCCTGGTACGAGACCAGCCCCCGGCTGTTGGAACAGCGCGGGGGCTGGGGAGGCCTTGCTTGGTGCTTGGCCTGTGATGGTGCGCCTGGGCCCGCCTGGCCCGGGGGCCGGGGGTGCGCCTTAGCCTTGCGAACCGCCTTCGGCGTCGTCCTTGCTGACCAGCCGGAGGGACACCGAATTGATGCAGTAGCGCTGGTCGGTGGGTGTGCCATAGCCCTCGCCCTCGAACACGTGGCCCAGGTGGGAGTCGCAGGACCCGCACCGCACCTCGATCCGTTCCATACCCAGGGTGCGGTCGTGGATGTAGCGGACCTTCCCCTCAGCCAGCGGAGCCCAGAAGGAGGGCCAGCCGCAGTGCGAATCGAACTTCTCGTTGCTGGTGAACAGTTCGGCACCACAGGCACGGCACTGGTACACGCCCTCGGTATGGGTGTCCCAGTACTCGCCGGTGTAAGGCCGTTCCGTCCCGGCCTGGCGGAGGACGTGGTACTCCTCCGGGGTCAGCTCCTCCCGCCACTGGGCGTCGGTTTTCTGGACCGCGTTTGCCGGTGCGGCGTTTTCCTGGCCGCCACCAATCATGTCCGTTGCCTTGTTACCGAAGATGCTGTTTCCAAAGATGCTCATAGCATTTCCAACGCTCAGGAGTCGCCGATAAATCCCGAACCGGCGTACAGATGGAGCACAGGGACGCCCAGCTGGTCCTGTGCCTTGTTGGCCCAGTCCGTGTGGAAGGTGTCGGCCACGGCATGCGGCCTGGTGATCACCACGGCCTGGGACGCTCCGGTTTCCCGGACCTTGGCCACCAGGCTGTCCACGGCCTTGCCGTCCACCACCTGGCCGGTCACCCCGGAACCCAGCCCCTCCAGCGCAGCAAGTGATGCCGCAAGGGTTTCGTCCGCGTGGGCCCGTTCGACGGCGGCGTCCGGGTTGCGTGCCGCGAGCTCACGGAATGCCTTGGCAACGTCCAGCAGGGACAGGTTTTCGAGGAAGTCCACCAGCAGGTGCCGCTCCGTGTTTGCCGGCACCAGGACCAGCAGGCGGCTGTCCCCGCCATCCACCAGCCGTTCAATGTTCAGGCGGTCTTCCGCGCCCAGTGGTTCTTCGGTCAGGATGACGATGGGATCACTCATGGCCTTAGCCTAGCGCCGCGCGGGGAGGCCTGCACTGCACTTCCGGTGCACGCCGCACGCCGCCGGGCGACGTGCCGGTCCCGTCCTGGAATGCAGGTATCGGCGGCAGGGCCGGTAAGAATAGTCCCATGGCACCTTTCCGGCGAGCGCGCCCTGCAATGACTGCACCCACCCGGGACTCCGGCGGCATGTCGCCGGGGGCGAAGTGGGCCATCGGCGGGGCGATTGCCGGCGGCTCGGTGGCAAGCCTGCTGGGAGCAGGGTCCTCAGCGCTCGCCGTGTACTTCGCCCGCCGCGTGATCACCCCGGCCCGGCAACGGGCGGCGGACAAGGAAGTGCTGGCCGTGATCCGTGACGGGCAAAAGCAGCAGGTGATCCTGGCTGCCAACGATGACACCACGGTGGATGGGGTCTATGGATTCTTTTTCGACGGCGGCAAGGGCCACGCGCGCATCGGCCGCATCATTTCCTACTCACCGGCGGAACGGACGGTCCTGCGCGAGGTCGAAGCCGTCTACAGCGGGGACCTCTCGACCGCGCGCTGGGGATGGTGGAGCGGCGCCACCTACCCGGACCCGGCCGCCGTCGGGATTCCTGCCGAAGATGTGCTGATTCCCGTCGAGCGGGGCGAAGCGCCCGCCTGGCTGGTGCGCGCCAAGGGAACGGCCCGCACCTGGGCCATCATGGTGCACGGCCGCGGTGCCACCCGGCAGGAGGCCCTCCGGGCCGTGGGCCCGGCCCTGGAACTGGGACTGACCAGCCTGCTGGTGTCCTACCGGAACGACGGACTGGCGCCCTCGGCTGACGATGGACGGTATGGCCTGGGTTCAACGGAATGGCAGGACATCGAAGCCGCCATCGAATACGCCCTGGCCCACGGTGCCGAGGAAGTGGTCCTGTTCGGCTGGTCCATGGGCGGAGCCATCTGCCTGCAGACCGCAGACCTCTCCCGCCACCGGCACCTGATCCGGGCCATGGTGCTCGACGCGCCGGTCATCGACTGGGTCACCGTCCTGGCGCACCATGCGCAGCTGAACCGGATCCCGTCGCTGGTGGGCAGGTACGGGCAGCTGATGCTGGGCCATCCACTGGGACGCAGGCTCACCGGCCTGTCCGCACCAGTGGACCTCAAAGTCATGGACTGGGTGTCCCGGGCCGTCGAACTGCGGACGCCCACCCTCATCATCCACAGCGTCGACGACGAGTACGTACCGTACGGACCCTCCGCCCTGCTGGCTGAACGGAACCCGGAGATGGTGACCTTCGAAACGTTCAACCATGCGCGGCACACCAAGGAATGGAACGTCGATCCCGAACGCTGGGAGCGGCTGGTGAAGGCGTGGCTCCGTCAACAGCTTGCGCCGCGCCTCAATCCCGGTTCCAGGCCTGGCCCGGAATCAGCGGCACAACACACCGCAACGGGGGCGTGACATGGCGAAACAACAGGGGACCGGGGCGCTGATTGACCGGGGGCGGCTCCTGGCTGCGGATCTTTCCCAACTGGTGGCGGCCGCAGCAGGCCGGCCAAGCCAGGCTTCCCACGCCCCCTTCGACGGGACCCTGGTGGGCGAAGTGCCCGTGTGCACCACGGACGACGTCGGCGCCGCCGTTGACCGCGCACGCCTCGCCCAGCAGCGTTGGGCCGGGCTCCCGGTCACCGAACGCCGGGCGGTGGTGCGCAGCTTCCGCAGGCTGCTGCTGGACCGGGAACAGGACATCCTGGACCTGGTGCAGGCCGAAAGCGGCAAGGCCCGGCTGAGTGCCTTTGAGGAGTTCGCGGACGTCGTGCTGACGGCCAACTATTACGAGCGCAGCGCCGAGCGGTACCTGGGGCCGCGGCGCCGGAAGGGGGCCGCCCCTGTCCTGACCCGCACCACCGAATACCGTGTGCCCAAGGGAGTGGTGGGGGTCATCAGCCCCTGGAACTATCCGCTTACCCTCGCGGTCTCCGACGCCCTGCCCGCCCTCCTGGCAGGCAACGGCATCGTCCTGAAGCCGGATTCCCAGACGCCCTTCACGGCCCTGCTGATGCTCAAACTGCTCCGCGAGGCCGGCCTGCCAGCGGACCTGTTCCAGATCGTCACCGGACCAGGCCCAGAGATTGGCCCCGCCTTGATCGGGCGGGTGGACTTCCTGATGTTCACCGGTTCCTCGCAGACCGGCAAGACCGTGGCCCGGCAATGCGGTGAGCGTCTGATCGGCTTCTCCGCCGAACTTGGCGGCAAGAACCCCATGCTGGTGCTGGCCGATGCGGACGTTGCCAAAGCAGCCAGCGGCGCCGTCCACGCCTGTTTTTCCAACTCCGGGCAGCTGTGCGTGAGCATCGAACGGATCTACGTCCATGCTGACGTGCATGACGGTTTCCTCGCGGCGTTTACGGACCAGGTGAAGGCGATCCGGATGGGCCCGGGACCGGACTGGGACATCGGCATGGGGTCACTCATCAGCGTGGCGCAGGTGGAGCGCGTGGACCGCCACGTCCAGGACGCGCTGGACAAGGGGGCACAACTCCTCGCCGGCGGACGGCGGCGGCCGGACCTGGGACCGTTGTTCTACGAACCCACCGTCCTGGCAGGAGTCACCCCGGAGATGCTCCTGGCCCGGGAGGAGACGTTCGGTCCCGTGGTGGCCGTCTACCGGGCAGCGGACGACGACGAAGCCGTGGCAATGGCCAATGATTCCGACTTTGGGCTGAACGGCAGCGTCTGGTCTGCCCGCCACGGGGAAGAGGTGGGCCGCCGGCTTTTGACGGGAACCGTCAACGTCAACGAAGGCTATGCCGCAACCTGGGCTTCCCATGACGCGCCGATTGGCGGGATGAAGGACTCCGGCGCCGGACGCCGCCACGGCCGGGAAGGCATCCTCAAATACACCGAGCCGCAAACCGTTGCCGTGCAGCGGCTGCTCAGGGTGGCGCCAACCCCCGGCATGTCCAACCGCGCCTACGCCCGAATCATGAAGGGCGCAGTCACCCTCATGGGCCGCTTCCCCCGCAGCCGGTAGGGCTTGCCCTGCCCACACCCGTTCCACCAAACACCAGGAGAACCGACATGGCCAGAGGAACCCGACTTTCCGGGGCAACACTGTTGATTACGGGAGGTGGAAGCGGGCTGGGCCGCCGCCTGGCGCTGGGAGCGGCGCGGCGCGGAAGCCGGGTGGTGATCTGGGATTTAGATGCTGAAGCAGGGGCAGCGGTTCGTGACGAGATCCGCGCGGCAGGAGGGTCGGCCGAGGCCCATATTGTCGACGTCACCGACAGGGAAGCCGTGGCGACGGCCGCCGCCGCGGCCGGGCCCGTGGATGTCCTGGTCAACAATGCCGGGGTGGTCAGCGGCCAACCGCTCCTTGATGCCACGGATGAGGCCATCGAACGGACCATGAAGGTCAACGTCATGGCGCTGTATTGGGTAACGCGCGCGTTCCTCGCCGGGATGGCAAGCCGGCGCCACGGAACCGTCGTCACTGTTGCCAGCGCCGCCGCACTGGTGGGGGTCGCCCGGCAGACTGACTACTCCGCCAGCAAGTTCGCCGCCTTCGGCTTCAATGAGTCTCTGCGCGCCGAGGTCCGTGCCGCCCAACTCGGGGTCAACACGCTGGTGGTGTGCCCGTATTACATCGACACCGGGATGTTCGCCGGCGTCCAGACCCGCTGGCCCATGCTCCTGCCGATCCTCCAGGAAGAGGACGTGGCCGCCAAGGTCCTCGATGCCATCGAGGCCGGCCACAGGAAGCTGGTCCTGCCGCCCCTGGTGAACCTGCTTCCGGTCCTCCGTATCCTTCCGGTCAGCGTTTTTGACCGGCTCATGGACGTCCTCGGAGTCAACCGGACCATGGACAATTTCACCGGCCGGCACACTGGTCCTGAAAAGTCTGCGAACGGCGGAGGTTTACCCGGCCGGAAGTGAACTGATGGGCGCGGTGACCGCGCCCGTCAGGCGGACCAGGTCAGTTGGGGCGAGCTCAATATCCAGGCCCCGCCTGCCGCCGGACACCAGCACGGTGTCCAGGGCCAGGGCACTGGAATCCAGCACCGTGGGGGACGGCTGGCGCTGGCCCAGCGGGGAGATGCCACCCAGGACGTATCCGGTGCGCCGCTGGGCTGCAGCAGGATCGGCCATGGCAGCCTTTTTGGCGCCCATGGCAGCGGCCATGGCCTTCAGGTCGAGGGTCCCGCTCACCGGAACGATGCCCACCGCGAGCCTGCCCTCAACGTCCACCATCAACGTCTTGAAGACGCGGGACGGATCCATGCCCAGGGCCTGCGCAGCTTCGGCGCCGTAGCTCGTGGCGGAGGGATCGTGGGTGTACGGGTGCAGCACAAAGGGAACCCCGGCCGCGGTCAATGCCGCTGTAGCCGGGGTTCCCTGGGCTGAGTTTCTGCGCGCCATGAATGGGCGGTCAGGACTGGGCGCCGGACGCGGCGGCCACCTTGCGCTTGATCCTGCCCAGCATGGCGGTCATGCCGCGCATGCGCAGCGGCGTGATGGCGCGGGTGAGCCCCAGCAGTTCCGGCATGTCATCCGGGACGGACAGGATCTCTGCTGCGGAAAGGCCGTCCAGCCCCTCGTGCAGGACACCGGCAAAACCCCGCGTGGTGGGAGCCTCGGCGGGAGCCTTGAAGTAGAGGCGCACTTCGCCGGCGGGACCGGCGTCGTTGGACTCTGTCTCGATGGTGAGGAACAGCGGCGACTGGCACTCCACCACCTGCTCAAGGAGCTCAGGGTGGTCCTTGAGCCGGTCGGGGAGCTCCGGCAGTCCTTCCGAGAACTCCAGCAGCAACTGAAGCCTTTCGGGTTCGGACAGGGCCTGGAAGTCGTCCACAATCGCCGCCAGGGCGGAAGGCAAAGCTTGAGTAGTCATCGGTCCAAGTCTACGCGGGGGAGCAGAGGGTCAGGCTCCGACGGCGACGGGTACGGACCCGCGCTCAGCGCCTTTGACGATGGGAACGCGCACGGCGTTGCCCCACTCGGTCCAGGATCCGTCGTAGTTGCGGACGGAATCGAAGCCCAGAAGGTACTTGAGCGCGAACCAGGTGTGGCTGGAACGTTCGCCGATGCGGCAGTAAGCCACCACGTCGTCACCCTGGGCCAGGCCGGCCTCGCCAAGGTAGATCGCCTCAAGTTCCTCCCGGCTGCGGAAGGTGCCGTCGGCGGCAGCGGCGCGGGCCCACGGGACGGACGCAGCGGTGGGGATGTGTCCGCCGCGCAGCGCGCCCTCTTCCGGGTAGGCGGGCATGTGGGTGCGCTGGCCGGTGTATTCCTCGGGGGAGCGGACGTCGATGAGCGGCTTGCCCAGGTGGGCCAGGACATCGTCCTTGAAGGCCCGGATGGGAGCGTCATCGCGCTCGACCACCGGGTAGTCGCCGCGGACAGGCGATGGCTTGTCCTTGGTCAGTTCCCGGCCTTCGGCAACCCACTTGTCCCGGCCGCCGTCGAGCAGCCGGACGTCCTGGTGGCCGAAGAGCGTGAACACCCAGAGGGCGTAGGCAGCCCACCAGTTGGACTTGTCGCCGTAGATCACCACGGTGCTGTCCCGGGAAATTCCCTTGGATGCGGCCAGTTCGGCGAATGCGGCGCCGTCAACGTAGTCGCGGGACACTTCGTCGTTCAGGTCGGTGTGCCAGTCGATCTTGACCGCGCCCGGAATGTGGCCGGTCTCGTACAACAGCACGTCCTCGTCGGACTCCACCACGACGAGTTCGCCGTTTGCCACTGCGCCGCCTTCGATGGCAGCTGCGAGCCACTCGGTGGAAACGAGCCGCTCCGGGTGGGCATAGGCTGCGAACTTCTCATTCTGTTCAACCGGGTAGGGCATGGCTTGGCCTTTCAGTAAGAGCACGGGAAACCGCGGAACATGCGTTGGAACCTCTTCCCACCCTAGCCAGCGCCCGGGAGGTTGTCCGTATTCCGTTAACAGGGGGAAATGTTGCCTTCATCACGTGCCGGGCGGCAGGACGGCCTCCCGCCCGGGTACGGTCAGCATTGCCGGTATCCTTTCTGGGGACCAACCACCAGCAGAACGGACCACCTTGGTACAGATCGAACAGCTTGCCGCCCGCACCCCGGCAGTTTCGGTGGACGAACTCCTGAAGGGCTTCTACCCGTCGCCGCGGTTTGGCGAGGTCTCCTTTTCGAGCTACCGCCCGGACCCCAAACAGCCCAGCCAGGCCGCCGCAGTGCGTGAACTGCAGGGATTCGCTGACGGCGTGGGGTCGGGCAACGGGGGCGGGCTTTTCAAGAAGCTGTTCGGCAAGAAGGACGAGTCCAGGGCCGGCATCTACCTGGACGGCGGCTTTGGCGTGGGCAAGACGCACCTGCTCGCGTCCCTGTGGCACGCAGCCCCGGGCCCCAAGGCTTTCGGCACCTTTGTGGAGTACACCAACCTGGTGGGCGCCCTCTCCTTCCGCAAGACCGTGGACGCCCTGAGCAGCTACCAACTGGTCTGCATCGACGAATTCGAACTGGACGATCCGGGCGACACCGTCCTGATGTCCCGGCTCATGCGGGAACTGGCCGACGCCGGCGTCAAACTTGCCGCCACCTCCAACACCCTGCCGGGCTCCCTGGGCGACGGCCGGTTCGCCGCCGTGGACTTCCAGCGCGAAATCCAGGTGCTGGCAGACCAGTTCGAGGTCATCCGCATCGACGGCGAGGACTTCCGGCACCGCGGCCTCCCCGCGGCACCGGCCCCGCTGAGGAACAGCGAGCTGAATGCCCACATGAAGGCGGAGTTCGACGGCAAGACCGTGGCACAGGACGAGTTTTCCACGCTCATCCACCACCTCGCCGGCGTGCACCCCAGCCGCTACCGCCAGTTGATCGACGGCATTGACGGTGTGGTGTGGCGCAACGTGGAAACCATTACCGAGCAGGCTGTGGCGCTGCGCTTCGTGGTGCTGGCGGACCGCCTCTACGACAAGGACGTTCCGATCCTGGCCAGCGGTGTTCCGTTCGACAAGCTGTTCACCGAGGAAATGATGACCGGCGGGTACATGAAGAAGTACTTCCGCGCCGTGTCCCGCCTTACAGCCCTGGCGCGCGAAGGCCAGAACCACGAACCTTCCTAGCGGGTTCCCGGTTCGCCGCCGCTGCGTTCCGGCTTCTGCCGGCTGACCAGAGTTGCCCGGACCACCAGGCCGGCCAGGAGTGCCCAGAATGCTGAGCCAATGCCCGCAAAGGCCAGGCCCGAAGCTGCCATCAAAAAGGTGACGGCGGGGGCGATGCGGTCCTCCGGGTCCGCCAGCGCGGCAGACACGGCTGACGCCAGCGTGCCCAGCAGGGCCAGACCCGCCACGGCTTCGAGCATTCCCGCCGGCGCCTGGTTCACCACGGAGACCAGGGCGGTGGAGAAGGCGGCCAGCACCAGGTAGGTCAGTCCGGACGTGAAGCCGGCCACCCATCGCCTGCTGCGGTCGGCGCCGGCCTCATCGCCGGCGGCCAGCGCCGCGCTCAGCGCCGCTAGATTGATGGCGTGGCCGCCAAATGGCGCCGCCGCAACAGTTCCCGCTCCCGTGACCAGCATGGCCGGCCGCCAGGGTGTTTCATACCCGAAGGAACGAAGCACCGCTACGCCGGGCACGTTCTGCGAGGCCATGGTCACCACGAACAACGGGAGGGCGATCCCTGCCATGGCCTGAAGGCTGAATGCGGGCGTGGTCCACGTTAGTGCAGGCATCAGGGCACCCGAATCCACGGACGTGCCGGCAGAGGCCGACGTAACACCGATCACGGCCAGGGCCACAAGCAAGGCAGCGGGCACGGCCCACCGCGGAGCGAACTTCATCATCACCAGCCAGCAGAGAATTACCGGCGCCACAAACACGGGCACCGTGCCCAGCGCCTTGAAGGGGGCCAGGCAGAGTTGCAGCAGGACCCCGGCCAGCATCGCCTGGGCCAGGGAGGAGGGGATCTTCGCCATCACCCTGCCGAGCGCCGGCACAAGGCCGGTCAGGGCCAGCAACACCCCGGCGGCAATGAAGCCCCCGACGGCAGCCGGCCACCCGCCGTCGGGCATCCCTGACGCCGCAAGCAGCGCCGCGCCCGGCGTGGACCAGGCCAGCGTTACCGGAACCTTGGAGCGCCAGGCGAGGACAAGGACGCCAAGGCCGACGGCGAGCGTCAGCGCCAGCAGGCCGGACGCTGCCTGCGCGGGATCGGCGCCCACTGCCCTGAGCCCGGCCAGGACGACGGCAAACGACGAGGTGAAGCCCACCAGCGCGGTGACGATTCCGGCCACCACCGGACGGGACTCGATCCGGGTCCGGCCGGCAGGTGGAGTGGTGGAAGGTGCGGGGGGCTTGGGCATATCCGCAGGTTACCGGTGGGGCTTGGGGAAGCGGGAATTGCAACGGCATCGCGGTCAACCGGCCTCAACTGTGCCGCGTATAGACAGTCCTTAAACGCCAAAGGCGCGGGCGCCGCCTCGCGGCGGGACCCGCGCCCCGTTGACGTGCTAGGGCAAGGCCCTGGCCAAATCCTTTACGGAGCCCTGTCAACCGGCGGAACCGGATTTCCAGGAGCAGCCGGGGGAACCTGCCCGGTGGCAGGTGCCTGGCCCGGGGTTCCGTTCTTGTCCACGAGCTTGGAAGCGCCATCCTGGATCTTGTCGACGTGGCCTGCGTACTTGCCGCCGGTCTTGGTGTCGACGAAATCGCCGGCCTTGCTGATGCCGTTCTTGATGGCCTGCTCGTTACCGCGGATGAGACCCTGAGCCTTGCCCTTTAGATCGTCAATCAAACCCACGAGCACCTCCCTTCTATCGCGGAGCCAGGTTGCTCCTCGCGCATTCGATCCTATCGGGGCGGAGAAGGGGTGCCAAGGGAATCGCGTTCGCCAGCAGCGGATACCCGGAAACGACAAAAGCAGCTCCGGAGAGCTGCTTTTCGTGGTGGGCGATACTGGGATCGAACCAGTGACCTCTTCCGTGTCAGGGAAGCGCGCTACCGCTGCGCCAATCGCCCCGAACCGGAAGACCGGTAAGTGGGATAAAAAGAGAGCGGACGACGAGATTCGAACTCGCGACATCCACCTTGGCAAGGTGGTGCTCTACCAGCTGAGCTACGTCCGCGGATGCAGGATGTTCCGGTAAACCGGTGGTACTGCGGGCAAGTTTCCTTGCCAGTGGGCGATACTGGGATCGAACCAGTGACCTCTTCCGTGTCAGGGAAGCGCGCTACCGCTGCGCCAATCGCCCATTGAATCCGAAAGATCCGGAATCCATGGTTTTCACCGAGGTGGGTACGGGATTCGAACCCGTGTATACGGCTTTGCAGGCCGCTGCCTCGCCTCTCGGCCAACCCACCGTGTTAGCTCCGGTTCCTGGGAACGTTTGCTGTGACAGTGTCCTGCGAGCGGACGACGAGATTCGAACTCGCGACATCCACCTTGGCAAGGTGGTGCTCTACCAGCTGAGCTACGTCCGCACTTTGGAGGTTGATTCCCTGCCGTTTCCGGCATTTCCTCGCGTTCCAACGAGTAAAAACAATATAGGAGGTTCCGGGAAACTCCAAATCGCTCCGGCCGCCTGATGCGGGATGCCCCCGCTTCCGCGTGATTCCGCGGGTTTAGTGACTTACAGGCGTGTAATTTTACGACGGCGCCTGGCGGCCTCCTGCGGCCGGGTTGCGGGTGGGAGGTGCTGCTGGAGGCACTTTTGCCGGGAGGCGCCGAGGCCGCCGAGGCCGATTTTTGAAATGCGGCAGAGGTGGGCTAGCATTCAAATGCATCGGGGCGATTGGCGCAGTGGTAGCGCGCTTCGTTCACACCGAAGAGGTCACTGGTTCGAACCCAGTATCGCCCACCCGCAGAGGTCCGTTTCCGCTCATCAGCAGCGGAAGCGGACCTTTTTTTCGTGTGCAGCTCCGGCTCCCGGAGCTTTTGTCGGCCCCCTGTGAAAGAGTCTTTTGTATGACTGATCCGCTTCTCGCCCATGCCACCGAATACGGTCGGATGTACGCACGGTCAACGTCTGAGCAGTTCGCCGTCCCTTCCATCACCACCGTGATCAGCCAGCAGCCACACGGCCTCGACGGCTGGTTCGGTTACATGGGTGCCAGCAGCCTGGCCAATGACCCGCTGCTCTCGGACTGCCTGGGCAGCCCTGCCAAGATCAAGCAGGCCATCAACCGCGCCGCCAAGGCTGCCGAAACCTACCGGGATGACGCCGCCCGGCGCGGCGACCGCGTCCATAACTACTGCGAACAGGTGGCGCTGCGCGCACTGGGGCGCCCGCATGCCATGAAGGAAGCCCGCGAAGCCCTGGCCGCCAACGGCGAGGAAGCCTTCGCGGTGCGCTTCGATGAATGGTGGGAACTTTTCCGGGTGGAGCCCATCGCTCCCGAGATCACGGTGTGGAACGATTCCGTCGGTTACGCCGGAACCCTGGACCTCGTAGCACGTATCAACGGGCGCGTCTGCCTGATTGACTACAAGACCAAGGGCACCACCCGGGACGGGCTGGTCAAGCCCCTGGATAACAAAGTGGTCATGCAGTTGGTGGCCGGGATGAAGGCGGAAGAGAGCCTCGTGGATGCGGAGGCGGGAACCTGGGAGCCTTGGAAGTATGGGGAAAATCCCGTCCTGCTTGCCGTCGCCATCGGTGAGACAGAGGTCCGGCCCGTCCGGGCAAACCCTGAAGTCCTTAAGCACCACTGGTGGAAATTCTGCGCGCTGCGCCGGGTCTGGGAACTGAACGCCGACACGATCAGTGCCGGCACGGCGCTGCTGCCCATCGCACCCCCGCCGCTCGCCCAGGCAGGAGCTGTCCAGGCGCGCACGGCTTAGCTCCGTGCAGCCACCAGGACTGCACCTAAACTGGATAGGTTCCAATTGCCGCCAACCGTGAGGACAAACAGCGCATGGCTATTCTGAATATCCGCATCATCGGCGATCCTGTGTTGCGCACAGTCGCCGATCCAGTGACGGAATTCGGACCCGAGCTTGCCAAGCTGGTCGCCGACATGACCGAGACCATGGAGGACGTCGACGGCGCCGGGCTTGCCGCTCCGCAGATCGGCGTCAGCAAGCGCGTCTTCACCTACCGCATCGACGGCGTCGAAGGACACATCATCAATCCGGTCCTGGAGAACAGCGAGGACTACCAGCCGGACCATGTGGAAGGCTGCCTCTCCATTCCGGGCCTCGGGTTCCCGGTCCGCCGCTTCCGGTCCACACGGGTCACCGGCGTGGACATGCATGGCAACCCCGTCTCCATCGAAGGGGAGGGCATGCTGGCACGCTGCTTCCAGCATGAAAACGACCACCTGGACGGCATCCTCTACACCGACCGGCTTGAGGGCGAGGACCGGAAGGCTGCACTACGGTCCATCCGCAACGCCAACTATGACGCCGTGACCGAACGCACCACGGCCAAGCGCGCCAAGAGCGTGGGGTCGAGTTTCGGCGGGTCAAGCTTTGGCGGAAACAGCGCCCCCGGCGCCAGCTTCGGCGCAGCCGGGTGAGGGTCCTCTTTGCGGGAACCCCCGCGGTCGCAGTCCCATCCCTTGACGCACTCGTCAACGCCGGGTTCGAAGTCGTCGCCGTCCTGACCCGCCCCGATGCACCCATCGGCCGGAAACGCGTGCTGACGCCGTCGCCCGTTGCGCAGCGGGCCGCTGAACTTGGCATCGACGTCATCCACGCAGCCCGCCTGGACGCTGAGGCCATCGCCAAAATCTCCGCAGTGCAGCCGGACGTTGCTGCCATCGTCGCCTACGGCGGCCTGGTCCCACCTGCAGCCTTGGACATTCCGCGGCACGGCTGGGTCAACCTGCATTTCTCCCTGCTGCCCGCCTGGCGCGGTGCCGCCCCCGTCCAGCGGTCCGTCATGGCCGGTGACGACGTCACCGGTGCTGTTACCTTCCAACTCGAGGAAGGCTTGGACACAGGCCCCGTCTTTGGCACCCTGACGGAAGCCGTCAAACCCCAGGACACGGCAGGGGACCTGCTGGAGCGGCTTTCCCACAGCGGCGCGGTGCTGCTGGCACAGACACTGTCGGCCATCGATGCCGGAAAGGCCTCCCCCCAGCCGCAGGCCGGCGAGGTGTCGCTTGCGCCCAAGCTGACCCTGGAGGACGGCCATCTCAACTGGGCCCATCCGGCGCTGGCCATCAGCAGGCAGGCACGCGGCGTTACCCCGGAGCCCGGCGCCTGGACCCTGCTGGACGGACAACGGGTCAAACTCGAGCCGGTCCGGCTCCGCCCCGAGGTGACCCACCTGGCCCCTGGCGCAGTGGCGTTCCACGGGAAAGCTGTGCTGGTTGGAACAGGGTCCCACGCCGTGGAACTCACCCGGATCCAGCCAGCCGGCAAAAAGATGATGGCCGCAGCCGACTGGGCGCGCGGCCTGGCTTCTCTGGAAAGTGTGGTGTTCGAATGAGCAGCTCCGGCGGCAACGCAGGCGGACAAGGCAACGCCGGAGGGCGGGGTGGCGCCGGGAGGAACGGCCAAGGCAGCAGCGGCGGACCCGCCGGTGGCCGCGGCAGGGGCGGACCTCCGGACACCAGCAGGCGCAATGCCCAGGGACGGGAACGCAACCGCGGGCCCAAACGAAACTTCACCGAGCAGGCGCCGTCGCAGCGGACCAGGCGCGCCGACCCCGCGCGCCTGGTGGCTTTCGAAGTCCTTCGCGCCGTGGCCCAGGAGGACGCCTACGCCAACCTGGTGCTGCCCGCCCGCATCCGGCACCACCACCTGGACAAGCGGGACGCCGGCTTTGCCACCGAGCTGAGCTACGGGGCCCTGCGCGGCCAGGGCACCTACGACGCCATCCTGGCACGCTGCGTGGACCGGCCCCTGTCCCAACTCGATCCCGCCGTCCTGGACGCCCTCCGCATCGGCGCGCACCAGCTGCTGGCCATGCGGGTCCCGGCGCACGCGGCACTGGACCAGACCGTGGGGCTGGCCCGTGCAGTCATTGGCGCCGGTCCCTCCGCCTTGATCAACGCCGTCCTGCGCAAGGTGTCCGCCCGCACCCTTGAAGAGTGGCTGGACCTGCTGGTGGAGGGCGAAACCGACCAGACGAAGATTGCCGCGCTGCGGTTCGCCCACCCCGAGTGGATCGTGCGGGCCATGCGCCAGTCGCTTGTGGCACACGGCAGGCCCGCCACCGAAGTCGACGGCCTGCTGGAAGCGGACAATGCCGCCCCGGTGGTCAACCTGGTGGCCCTGCCCGGGCTGGGCAGCCTGGACGAAGCCCTGGAAAACGGTGCCGCCCCCGGCGAACTGGTGGAAGGCTCCGCGCTCTCCAGCGGCGGGGACCTGGGCCGCCTCGCGTCCGTGCGGGCCGGCACCACGCGGGTGCAGGACGTTGGGTCCCAGTTGGTGGCCAGGGCCCTTGCTGCCGTGGACCTCGGCGGGGCGTCGGACCGTGCAGGCGCAGACGGCACAGCGCCGGACTCAACGAAGGAGGCCTGGCTGGACCTCTGCGCGGGACCCGGTGGAAAAGCTGCGCTCCTTGGTGCCCTGGCGCACCAGCGCGGTGCCACACTGCTGGCGAACGAACCCGCGCCGCACAGGGCAAAGCTCGTCAGCCAGGCGTTGTCTGCCGTTCCGCACGACACCTGGCAGGTTCGCACCGGTGACGGCCGGGAAGTGGGGGCCGAGCAGCCGGAACGGTACACCCGTGTGCTGGTGGACGTTCCCTGCACCGGCCTGGGAGCACTGCGGCGCCGGCCGGAGTCCCGGTGGCGGCGCTCGCCCAAGGACATCACGGACCTCGGCCCGTTGCAGCGCGAACTGCTGGCCTCCGCCCTTGCGGCAGTCCGTCCCGGGGGAGTGGTGGCCTACGTGACCTGTTCACCGCATCCGGCGGAGACCACTGCTGTGGTGGCGGACGTCCTGCGCAAGCGCGATGACCTGGAACTCCTCGACGCCGGCGCCGCCCTTGACGCTGTCAGCCTGACCGGAAGCCTTGAGGCCGGGCACGACATGACGGCCCAGCTCTGGCCCCACATCCACCACACCGACGCCATGTTCCTGGCCCTGATCAAGAAGAAGGCCTGAACGGGAGGAAAACCCGTGCAGCTTTCAAACCACCCACGTATTTGTCCGTGGTACCACCGCACCTTCAGCGAAAGGCACACCCTTGACGCAATGCTGCATCAACCCGAGCATCCTCTCCGCCGACTTCGTCAACCTTGAAGCTGAACTTCAGCGGATCAGCAATGCCGACGCCGTGCACGTAGACGTCATGGACAACCACTTCGTCCCCAACCTGACCATCGGGCTTCCCGTCGTCCAGCGGATCCAGGCCGTCAGCCCGGTTCCGCTCGACGCCCACCTCATGATTGCCGATGCCGACCGCTGGGCACCCGGGTTCGCCGACGCGGGCCTGGCGTCGGTGACGTTCCACGCCGAGGCCTCCATTGCACCCATCAAGCTGGCCCGGGAGCTGCGCAGCAGGGGAGCCAAGGCGGGGATGGCCCTGCGGCCTGCCACGCCGGTTGAGCAGTACCTGGACATGCTGTCCGAGCTGGACATGCTGCTCATTATGACGGTGGAGCCAGGCTTCGGCGGCCAGGCCTTCCTGGACGTCACCCTGCCCAAGATCCGCAGGGCCCGCGCAGCCGTGGACGGATCAGGGGCTGCCGTGGCCATCCAGGTGGACGGCGGCATCACCGAGGAAACCATTGAGCGCGCCGCTGAGGCCGGCGCCAATGTCTTCGTGGCAGGCTCCGCCGTTTACGGCGCGGACGATCCCGCCGCCGCCATCGACCTGCTGCGCGCCAAGGGTGCGCGGACATTACGTGCGGCGACGGAATAACCGGGAGCCCCTGCAGGTTGTGGCACAATAACAACACACATACGTGCTCCGGGGTCGGTGTAAGTCCGAACCGGCGGTGACAGTCCGCGACCCGCGAGCCGGTGTTCTCTTCAGGGGGATCCCGGCGGACGGTTGAACCGGTGGAATTCCGGTACCGACAGTTAAAGTCTGGATGAGAGAAGCACGTACAGCTGTATCTGTGCAGCCTTGCGCCGCGCAGCGTTCTGCTGTCGTATCCCCGGAGCCATCGCGGTTCGACAGGGAAGGAACGACACACGAATGAACCCCCAGCGATGGCTCTTTAACGCCGAAACTCCTGCCGCTTTGATGGCAGGCCCACATCCCGCGTCCGCGCTGCCAACAACGGCCGCCGCATGACGGGCGCCGTGGAACTGCACCCCGCCGCCGGGGTGGTCACCGCCTTCACCGCAGACGAAACCCGGGCCATGGATCATGCCCTCCAGGCAGCCCTCCAGGGACCGCGCGGTGCAAACCCCCTGGTGGGCGCAGTCGTCGTCGGTCCTGACGGGAAGGACCTCGTAACGGGTTACCACCGCGGAGCCGGCACCGCGCACGCCGAAGCCGACGCCATTGCCCAGGCTGCCGCCGTCGGCCTGGATCTTTCCGGCTGCACCATGGTGGTCACGCTGGAACCCTGCAACCACGTAGGCCGCACTGGCCCGTGCACGGAGGCGATCATCGCCGCGGGGATCACCGACGTCGTCTACGCGGTTGACGACCCCCACGACCCCGCCGCCGGCGGCGCCGCAACCCTGCGCGCGGCGGGCATCCGAGTCAGGAGCGGCCTTGGCGCCGAGGAAGCGCTGGACCTGAACCGCCAGTGGTTCGAGGCCGTGGCCGCCAAGCGCCCCTTCGTCACCCTCCACATCGCCCAGACGCTGGACGCCCGGATCGCCGCGGAAGACGGCACCAGCCAATGGATCTCCAGCCCCGAGTCCCTTGCGGACAACCACGGGATCCGCAGCCGCATCGACGCCATCCTGGTAGGTACCCAGACCGTGCTGGTGGACAACCCCCGGCTGACCGCCAGGGACGCTTCAGGCAATCCCTCGCCCAAACAGCCCGTCCGGGCCGTCATGGGGCTCCGCGGAATTCCGGCGGACGCCGCCATCCACGGCGACGACGGCCTGGCCGTGCACCTTCCCACCCGCGACCCGCGCGAGGCGCTGTCCATGCTTTACGACGCCGGCACCCGCCACGTCATGGTGGAGGGCGGCTCCAGCATCCTGAGCTCCTTCCTCGCCACAGGCCTGGTGGATGAACTCATTGTGTACCTGGCGCCGACCCTGCTGGGATCCGGCACCCCCTCATTGAACGGGCTCGGCATCACCAGCCTCCCGGACGCCCAGCAGTGGGAATGGGACCCGTCCGACGGCGGCGCTGTCCGTACGCTGGGCCGGGACCTTCGACTGCACCTGAGACCGCAGCGCAAAGTTGCACTCGACCACCAACCAACCCGCGCCACCGCGGAGCAAGCCCAGGGAGGCTACTGATGTTCACCGGAATTATTGCCGAGCAGGGGCAGGTGCTGTCCGTGGAGCGTGACGGCGACACCAGCGCCACCCTCCGCTTGCACGCGCCCGGCTCGACCGAGGGCCTGGCACTGGGTGGCTCCATCGCCGTCAACGGGGTCTGCCTCACGGCAACAGCGATTGACGGCAAGGACTTCAGCGTGGACGTCATGGGCGAAACCCTGGTCCGCAGCACCATCGGCGAGCTTACCGCCGGGGACACCGTGAACCTGGAGCGCTGCGTTCCCGCCGGCGGCCGCCTGGACGGGCACGTGGTGCAGGGACACGTGGACGGCGTCGGCGTCCTGCTGGAACGCGAACCCCAGGGCAACTGGGAGCGGCTGCGCTTTGGCGTGCCCGCCAACCTGGCCCGCTACATCGCCGAGAAGGGCTCCATCGCCATCGACGGCGTCTCCCTCACGGTGACGGCAGTCAGCCCGGCAGCCGAGCAGGAGCCGTGGTTCGAAGTGGGCCTGATTCCCACCACCCTGGCCGAAACCGGTCTGGGAACCAAGACCACCGGCAGTCGGGTGAACCTGGAAGTGGATGTGCTGGCCAAATACACCGAACGCCTGCTTGCCTTCCGCGGCGCAGGCGAAGCAACCTCCGCCGGCGAAGCCGCAATTGCCGGAGGTGCCCGGTGAACGCCGCAGTACACCTGGAATCCCAGGTTGCCGCCGATCTGGTGTCCGCCGCAGCGCCGGCCGCACCGGCCAGGGGACTGGACACCATCGAGGACGCCGTGCGCGCCATGGCCGCCGGCCACCCCGTTCTGGTGGTGGACAACGAGGACCGCGAAAACGAAGGCGACATTATCTTCGCCGCCCAACACGCCACGCCGGCACTGATGGGCTGGACCATCCGCTACAGCTCCGGCGTCATCTGCGTGCCGTTGACGGGAGTCCGTGCCGATGCCCTGGCCCTGCCGCCCATGACGGCCGTCAACGAGGACGCGAAGGGCACCGCCTACACCGTGTCCTGTGACGCCGCCACCGGTGTCAGCACGGGAATCTCCGCCACCGACCGGGCCCTGACCGCCCGCGTCCTCGCGGACCCGAATGCCGGTCCGGCATCCGTGACCCGGCCGGGGCATATTTTCCCGCTCCGGGCAGTTGACGGAGGTGTGCGGGAACGCCAGGGCCATACGGAGGCCGCGGTGGACCTGTGCCGCCTGGCAGGCCTGGAGCCTGTCGGGGTGATCGCGGAAGTGGTGTACGACGACGGTGAAATGATGCGCCTGGACGGGCTCCGTTCGTTCGCAGCTGAACATGGATGCCCCCTGATCTCCATCGAGGACCTGGTGGCGTATCTTGAAGCCGGGGCCGGGGGAGTCCCGCAGGAGGATGCCCGGGCGGTCCCGGGCGAAGAGAAGGAGAAGCCATGACGGCAGCGGCAGCCAGCGACGACAGCCACCAGGACGGCCACCGGAAGCCCCACGCGGTGTCCGGTGAAGCGCCCCATCCCGTCAGCGGAGGGCCCATCGTCCAACTCCCCACCGCCTTTGGCGACTTCGTAGCCCAGGCATGGACGGACCTCGTGACCGGCGTTGAGCATCTCGCCGTCAGTTCCCCCAACCCTCCCACCGACGGAAAAGCTCCCCTGGTGCGCCTGCACTCCGAGTGCCTGACCGGCGATGTCTTCGGTTCCTACCGCTGCGACTGCGGTGAACAACTTGCCTTCGCACTGGAACTGATCCGGGACAACGGCGGCACCCTGCTCTACCTCCGGGGCCAGGAAGGCCGCGGCATCGGGCTGGCCAACAAGATCAAGGCCTATGCGCTGCAGGAAGCTGGCTTCGACACCGTGGAAGCCAATGAGCAGCTGGGCCTGCCCGTTGACGCCCGGTGCTACAAGGCCGCGGCCCAGATCCTCGCCGAGATGGGGCTGCATGAGGTGCGGCTGTTGAGCAACAACCCGGACAAGCAGAACAGGCTGGCCAAGGCCGGGGTGAAGGTCGTGGAAATGGTGCCCACCGAGGTGCCGTCCCGCGAACAGAACATCCGGTACCTGCGCACCAAGAAGGACCGCATGGAACACCGCCTGCTGCTGGACACGCAGGCGGCCCCCGTTTCCGTGCCGGCCCCCGAAGCCCCCTACGACCACGAACAAGACTGACGTCTTCAAGAACGAACGGAACAGAAGAACCCATGAGCGGACACGGCGCCCCCGACATTGACCTGAGCACCCTCAACCCGGCCGAAACCTCACAGCTGAAGCTGGCGATCATCGCAGCCAGCTGGCACACCCAGATCATGGACGGGCTCCTGGACGGCGCGCTCCGGGCGGCCAAGGACGCCGGCATCGCCGAGCCCACCGTCCTGCGCGTTCCCGGCAGTTTTGAGCTTCCGGTGGCTGCCGCGCGGCTGGCACCGCACTTTGACGCCGTCGTTGCCCTCGGCGTCGTGATCCGCGGCGGAACCCCGCACTTCGACTACGTCTGCCAGGCCGCGACGTCGGGCCTGACCGACGTCAGCGTCTCCACCGGAGTGCCGGTGGGCTTTGGTGTGCTCACCTGCGACAACGAACAGCAGGGCCTGGACCGCGCCGGGCTCCCCGGCTCCAAGGAAGACAAGGGCCACGAAGCCGTGACCGCAGCGCTGGCCACCGCCGTCGTCCTCAAGCAGTACCGCAGCTAAACGCTGCAGCGGACGGGTGCGGTGTGTATTCCCTCACATCGCGCCCGTCATGCAAGGGCCCGGGAAGCGCCCGTGCGGCCGCAGCAAGTAGGCTGGAGGGCGTGAAGAATTTCGAGACGCTGTTCGCTGAGCTCAGCGAGAAGGCAGCCGCCCGCCCGGAAGGCTCCCGCACCGTCGCTGAATTGGAGTCCGGTGTTCACGGCATCGGCAAAAAAGTCGTTGAGGAAGCAGCCGAGGTTTGGATGGCTGCCGAATATGAATCCGATGAAGCCGCGGCCGAGGAAATCTCCCAGCTGCTGTACCACCTGCAGGTTCTGATGCTCGCCAAAGGCCTGACCCTGGAAGACGTCTACAAGCATCTGTAGCCACCGGTCCGGCGCGTTTTTGCCGCCGGTTCCTGCCGTGGCCTGCACTGCTTGAACACCTAGACAACTCTAAATCCAGAAAGTACTTCCCATGCTGCGAGTAGCCGTCCCCAACAAAGGCTCCCTGTCCGAAGCCGCCTCCGCCATGCTCTCCGAAGCCGGATACCGCCAGCGGCGCGACAGCCGCGAGCTGGTCATGGTGGACCCCGACAATGACATCGAGTTCTTCTTCCTCCGCCCCCGCGACATTGCCGTGTACGTGGGGCAGGGAACGCTCGACGTCGGCATCACCGGCCGCGACCTGCTGCTGGATGCCGAGGTGGAAGCCGAAGAGCTGCTTCCGCTGGGATTCGCCGCCTCCACCTTCCGCTTCGCCGGCCCGGTAGGCGACTTCAGCTCCGCCGCGGAGCTGGAAGGCAAGCGCCTGGCCACTAGTTACGACGGCCTGCTCCGGAACTACCTTGCCGAGCGCGGCATCAACGCCAAGGTGGTCCGCCTGGACGGCGCCGTCGAATCCTCCGTCCGCCTCGGGGTCGCCGACGCCATCGCCGACGTCGTGGAAACCGGCAACACCCTGAAGGCCGCCGGAATGGAAATCTTCGGCGACCCCATCCTCAAATCCGAAGCAGTCCTGATCCGGCGCACCGGCAACGGCGGGGCCGCCAACGGCACGGCCAAGGAGATCGAAGTCCTGATCCGCCGCCTCCAGGGCGTCCTGGTGGCACGGCAGTACGTGCTGATGGACTACGACATCCGCAAGGAACTGGTGGAAAAAGCGGCCAGCCTGACCCCCGGCCTCGAGTCGCCCACGGTCTCGCCGCTGCGCGACTCCGACTGGGTGGCCGTCCGGTCCATGGTGCCCAAGAAGGAGACCAACCGGATCATGGACGAGCTGTACGACCTCGGCGCCCGCGCCATCCTGGTCAGCAGCATCCACGCCTGCCGCATCTGACAACCGGCACCCTTCAGCAGCACAGAACATCCAGGAGTTCCCATGGCAGTAGCAGTTCGAGTCATTCCCTGCCTCGACGTCGACGCCGGGCGCGTGGTCAAGGGCGTCAACTTCGAAGGCCTCCGGGACGCCGGCGACCCCGTGGAGCTCGCCCACCGCTACGACAATGCCGGTGCCGACGAACTGACGTTCCTCGACGTCACGGCGTCCTCCGGCAACCGCGAGACCACCTTCGACGTGGTCCGCCGCACCGCCGAGGAAGTCTTCATCCCCCTGACCGTGGGCGGCGGCGTCCGCGGCGTGGCCGAAGTGGACAAGCTCCTGCGCTACGGCGCCGACAAGGCCTCGATCAACACCGCGGCCGTGGCCCGGCCCGACGTCATCGACGAGATCACTCGGCACTTCGGTTCCCAGGTGCTCGTCCTGTCCGTCGACGCGCGGCGCACCCGCCCGGGATCCCAGCCCACGCCGTCGGGATTCGAAGTGACCACCCACGGCGGGCGCACCGGCACCGGGATCGACGCGATCGAGTGGGCCAGGGAAGCTGCGGACCGGGGGGTGGGGGAGATCCTGCTGAACTCCATTGACGCCGACGGCACCAAGGACGGCTTCGACCTCGAGCTCATCAAGCTGGCCCGGGCCGCCGTCAAGGTCCCCATCATCGCCTCCGGCGGGGCAGGGGAGCCTGCCCACTTCCCGCCCGCAGTAGCGGCCGGCGCGGACGCAGTCCTGGCCGCCTCGATTTTCCACTGGGGCCCGGACAACATGATGCACCAGGTCAAGGACGCCATCCGCGAAGCCGGCTTCGAAGTCAGGTAATGCCCGCCCGCCCCCTATCCTCGCAAGCTCGGCCAGGGAACCCCTGCGGGCGTGGGCCCATTTCGTCCTCTGTGGTCGTAGGCCTTGTTTTCTAGAGCCCTACTTCGGCTGACTGGAGGAGGGCGACGGCGTCCGGCTGGCCTTCGAAGGTGACCAGGGCGTGGCGGGTGCGGCCGTGGGCGTGCATGAGCAGTTCGCCCGGCTCGCCGACGATGGCCACGGAAACAGGCGCGCGCTTGGCGACGTGGCGGGGGCCGGACGGGCGCACCAGCACAATGCCAAGGTCCACGCCGCGGTACAGGATGGCGGCGCGCTTCACCAGTTCGTCCCACAGCGCGTCGGAGTAGGCCTCATCGAGTGCCCTGGGGGCCCACCGGTCCACGGCGCGCCGGACGTCCTCGGTGTGCACGAAGTACTCGATCAGGTTGGCGCTTTCGTCCAGCGCCTTGATGCTCATCGGAGAGAGCGCGGGCGGGCCCGCGCGGAAGGTGTTTACCAGCCGGGCGTAGTCGTCGCTGCCGGTGAGCTTGGCAGCCAGCTTGGCCGTGGCCTGGTCCGATGCCTTGGCCAGCCGCTTGATCACCAGGCCGAGACCGACGGCAGCCTTGCGCTCGCGCAGGTACAGGTGCGCGGCAAGGTCCCTGGTGCGCCAGCCCTTGCACAGCGTTGGAGCATCAGGGCCCGCCGCAAGCAGGGTTTCGGCCAGGACTTCTCGGGACGGTTCGACGAAATGCATCACTTGTGAAACTAGCACGAGAGCTGTGGAGTTGGGCAGCACTGGAGCGGCCGGTGGCGTGCCGTTGTTCACAACAGGAGAGCGGGTGCGTGAAGGCACTAGACTTGACCCGATGTCTGAGCAGCCAACCCCCGTCCAAACCGCAGGACCCGACGTGCCTCACGTGCCGTCGTCGTCCGTTGAAGCGCCCTCCGCCAGCCCCCTTCCGGAAGGGATCGCCGCGGCACTCAAGCGCGACGCCGCAGGCCTGGTGGCAGCAGTGGTGCAGCAGTACGACACCAACGAAGTGCTGATGCTCGGCTGGATGGACGATGAAGCCCTGCACCGCACCATGACCACCGGCCGGGTGACGTTCTACTCCCGCTCACGCCAGGAGTACTGGCGCAAGGGCGACACCTCGGGGCACGTCCAGTGGGTCAAATCCGTGGCCATGGACTGCGACGGCGACGCACTGCTGGTGCGCGTCGACCAGGTGGGTGCCGCCTGCCATACGGGCACCCGGACCTGCTTTGACGGCAGGGACCTGGCCGTGGTGGAAGGCCAGGCGGGCTAGGCAGAACCGCTGCCCGGGCAGGCCCCATCGAGGCTGCAGCCACCCAGCAAGCACACCCAAGGTGCCGGCACGGCCGGCCCTCTCGAAGAACAGGCGGACAAGCATAGCCATGCAGGACCTTGGAACCATCAGCCCGAGCCTTGAGGAATTCCGGGAACTCGCCGGCCACAGCCGTGTTATCCCCGTCAGGCTCAAGGTCCTGGCCGACGCCGAGACCCCCATCGGCCTGTACCGGAAGCTGGCGCAGGGCCAGCCCGGCACGTTCCTCATGGAATCGGCGGCGGTGGGCGGAGCCTGGTCCCGCTACTCCTTCATCGGCGCCAGGTCCCGCGCCACCCTGACCACCAAGGACGGCCAGGCGCACTGGCTGGGCGAGCCCCCGGCCGGTGTGCCGGTCAGCGGCAGCCCCGTGGATGCCATCCGCGACACCATCGACGCCCTGCGTACCGACCGCTTCGAAGGACTGCCGCCCTTCACCTCCGGCCTGGTGGGCTTCCTTGGCTGGGAAACCGTCCGGCACTGGGAACGGCTGGTCAGCCCGCCCGAGGACGACCTGCAGCTGCCCGAAATGGCACTTAACCTGGTCACCGACATGGCTGTGCATGACAATGTGGACGGCACGGTGCTGTTGATCGCCAACGCGATAAACTTCGACAACAGCTCCGAGCGGGTCGACGAGGCCTGGCACGACGCCGTGGCCCGGGTCAAGGAACTCCTGGCCAAGATCAGCGCGCCCGTGGTGCAGCCGGTCTCCGTGCTGGAGCCTGCGGCCCTGGACTTTGCCTCCAGCGTGCAGGAACGCTGGGATGAAGCCGAATACCTCGCAGCGCTGGACCGCGGCAAGGAAGCCATCGTGGACGGCGAGGTTTTCCAGGTGGTCATCTCGCGCCGGTTCGAGATGGAATGCAACGCGTCCGCACTGGACGTGTACCGCGTGCTGCGCAACACCAACCCCAGCCCGTACATGTACATCTTCAGCCTGGCCGACGCCGAGGGCCGGGAGTACTCCATCGTCGGGTCCTCCCCGGAAGCACTGGTGACGGTGACGGGCGAGGAAGTCATCACCCACCCCATCGCGGGCTCCCGTCCGCGCGGGAAGACCGTGGAAGCGGACAAGGCCCTGGCCGAGGAACTCCTGGCGGACCAGAAGGAACGCGCGGAGCACCTGATGCTGGTGGACCTCTCCCGCAACGACCTCTCCAAGGTCTGTGTTGCCGGTACCGTGGATGTCACCCAGTTCATGGAGGTGGAGCGCTTCAGCCACATCATGCACCTGGTGTCCACGGTGGTGGGCACGCTCTCCCCGCAGGCCAAGGCGTACGACGTCCTAAAGGCCACGTTCCCGGCCGGTACCCTTTCCGGGGCGCCGAAGCCGCGCGCCCTGCGGCTCCTTGACGAGCTGGAACCGCACCGCCGCGGCATCTACGGCGGGGTGGTGGGCTATTTGGACTTCGCCGGTGACATGGACATGGCCATCGCCATCCGGTCCGCCCTGATCCGGGAGGGGCGCGCGTACGTCCAGGCCGGCGGCGGCATCGTGGCCGACTCCGTGAACCCCACAGAGGCCCTGGAAACCGTCAACAAGGCAGCCGCGCCGCTGCGTGCGGTGCACACGGCAGGCTCCCTGCACAACATCTCCGCGGAATCACTCCCCGGTGGGGCGGAGTCCTGATGCCCGGTTCCGGAGTAGCCGCAGGCCAGCCAGGTAAGGCAGGTAAGCCAGGCCAGGCAGGGAAGGCGGCCGAGTCCTCGAGGTCCCGGGCTGTGCCCGTGTGGGCGCGCAAGTCCAACGTGGTGCTGCTGATCACCGTCCTGGCCCTGGCCGCCTTCGGGACCACTACGCAGACCTGGATGACGGCCACACTCGACCCCAACCAGCTGGGCCAGGCGGCAGCAACCCAAAACGCGATCCAGGTGCAGGGCAGCAAGGCCGCCACCACCGTGACGGCCCTGGCCCTGGTGGCGCTGGCCGGCGGCCTCGCCGCGGCCATCGCCGGCAGGATCGCCCGCTGGGTCATCACCGCCATCATCCTTCTTGCTTCAGCCGGCGTGGTGACCGCCGCGGCCATGGTCCTGGCCGACCCCCTCGCCGCGGCGCAGGGAACCATCGCAGGCGCCACGGGCGTCTCAGGCAGCCAGGCCCACGTTGAGGTCACCGCCTTTCCTGTGCTCGCCGTCGTCGCCGGCTGCCTGCTGGCCCTGGCGGCCCTGTTGATCCTGCCCGCGTCCCGCTACTGGAAGACGCGCACCAAATACGACGCCCCGGCCACCGCCGGCAGCGCTGCACCGGCCGGCCCGGTGGACGAGATTGACAGCTGGGACCGGCTTTCCCGGGGCGAGGACCCCACTTAAGGCCGGGTTTGCCAGCGCCGGGCCGGGCGTTGAAGCCCGGCGGTACGCGGGCGGCAGTCAAAAAATGGCAGAATGTAAGCAGTATCCATCCTGAGGAGATTTTCCATGAGCAAAGCACCTGCGTCCGTTTCCAAGTCAGGCACCCGCACGGTTGCCCCCGGCGCCATTGACCACAGCCAGGAACTGGGCCACGGCAACAGCCCGGCAGCCTGGACCTGCGTCATCGTCATGCTCGTAGGCGCACTCATCGCAGCCATCGCATTCGTCATCGCCAGCACCCCCATCTTCATCGGCGGTGCCGTCGTCATGGTCGTCGGCCTGATCCTCGGCTACATCATGCGCAAGGCAGGCTACGGCGTCGAAGGCAGCAAGCTGAAGAACTCCGGCCACTGATGGCGACTGTTCTCGATGACATCAACGCCGGTGTCAGGGAGGATATGGAGGCCAGGAAGCGGCTCGTTTCCTTGGCTGAGCTGAAGGACCTGGCCCAGGCCGCGGCACCTGCCCGCGACGCTTGGGCGGCTCTCGGCGGAAGCTCCCCAACCCGGGAACAGCTGAAGGTCATTGCCGAAATCAAGCGCCGCAGCCCCTCCAAGGGCGATCTCGCCAGCATCGGAGATCCGGCGTCGCTCGCCCGGCAGTACGCCGACGGCGGTGCCTCCGTCATCAGCGTGCTCACCGAGCAGCGCCGCTTCAACGGGTCGCTGGCCGACCTGGACGCCGTTCGTGCCGCCGTCGACACCCCCTTGCTGCGCAAGGACTTCACCCTCGACGAGTACCAGATTTGGGAAGCCCGAGCCCATGGTGCCGACCTCATCCTCCTGATCGTGGCGGCCCTTTCCGACGCCCAGCTCGCCGAGTTCAGCGCCCTCAGCCACGAACTTGGCATGAACGTACTGGTGGAGACGCACACGGAAGAAGAGATCGAGCGTGCGGTCGCGGCCAAGGCGCGCATCATCGGCGTCAACGTGCGCAACCTGAAGACGCTCGACGTCGACCGTTCAGTTTTTGCCTCACTGGCGGGGAAGATCCCTGCTGAGGCCGTCGTGGTCGCAGAATCCGGCGTCCGTGACGCTGACGACGTCACGCATTACGCCGCCAGCGGGGCCAACGCCATACTGGTGGGCGAGGCGCTGGTAAGCCACGCGACCCCGCGCGAACGAATCGCCGAGTTCACTGCCGCGGGCGCCGCCGCCATCGCGGCCCGCGCCTGAGGCACGCGAACCTGATCCTGTGGGGCCGCCAGCCGGCCGCGCAGGACCGCACTCCGGCTCCACGCCGGAGCAGAAGACTTTTGACCGCCAACTTCGAAGAGGACAGGACTGATGGCTCAAGCACCCTCAGGAAACGCTGACAACAACACCGCGGAAGCATTCCTGCAGGGCGGATCCCTCCGCCACGCCCCGGGGCCGTACTTCGGCAACTACGGCGGGCGATGGATGCCGGAGTCCCTCATCGCCGCCCTGGACGAACTCGAAGAGACGTTCAACAAGGCCAAGGACGATCCCGAGTTCCGGGCCCAGATCGCGGACCTGAACAAGAACTACTCCGGCCGTCCGTCCCTGCTGACGGAAGCCAAGCGGTTCTCCCAGCACGCCGGTGGAGTGCGTGTGTTCCTCAAGCGCGAGGACCTGAACCACACCGGATCGCACAAGATCAACAACGTCCTGGGCCAGACGCTGCTTGCCAAGCGCATGGGCAAGACGCGCATCATCGCTGAAACCGGCGCCGGCCAGCACGGTGTGGCCAGCGCCACGGCAGCCGCGCTGATGGGCATGGAATGCGTGGTGTACATGGGTGCCGAGGACTGCCGCCGGCAGGCGCTGAACGTTGCCCGCATGGAACTCCTCGGCGCCAAGGTCATCCCCGTCACCAGCGGATCGCAGACCCTCAAGGACGCCATCAATGACGCCCTCCGTGACTGGGTGGCCAACGTCGCCAACACCCACTACCTGCTGGGGACCGCGGCGGGCGCACACCCGTTCCCGGCCATGGTCCGGTACTTCCACGAGGTGATCGGCGAGGAAGCCCGAGCCCAGATCCTGGAACAGGAGGGGCGCCTTCCGGACGCCGTCTGCGCCTGCATCGGCGGCGGCTCCAACGCCATCGGCATTTTCCACGGCTTCCTGGACGATCCTTCCGTGAAGATCTACGGCTTCGAGGCCGGCGGCGAGGGCGTTGAAACCGGACGCCACGCCGCCACCATCACGCTGGGCAAGCCCGGCGTGCTGCACGGCGCCCGCTCCTACCTCATGCAGGACGACGACGGGCAGACCATCGAGTCGCACTCCATCTCCGCCGGCCTGGACTACCCGGGCGTCGGCCCGGAGCACTCGTACCTGGCCGACATTGGCCGGGTCAGCTACGAGCCCATCACCGACAGCGAAGCGATGGAGTCCTTCCGCCTCCTGTGCCGCACCGAGGGCATCATCCCCGCCATCGAGTCCTCGCACGCGCTGGCAGGCGCCATCAAGGTGGGCCAGCGGCTTGCCGCCGAGGATCCTGCCGCCGCGGGCGACAAGATCGTCATCGTCAACCTGTCCGGGCGCGGTGACAAGGACGTGGCCACCGCCGCCGAATGGTTTGACCTGCTGGACAAGAATTCCGCCGAATCCGAGATCGGCAAAGAGGGGGAGCAGCTGTGAGCAGCGCAGAGATCAACGGCACGGCAGGAACGGCCAACCCGGCACCAGGCACCAGCAAAGCTGCTGCCGCCATCGACAGGGCACGCGACCAGGGCCGCGCCGCCCTCATCGCCTACCTGCCCGCCGGCTACCCCAGCGTTGAGGAATCCATCACCGCCGGCATCGCAGCGGCCCGGAACGGCGCCGACCTGATCGAGATCGGCATTCCGTACTCGGATCCCGTCATGGACGGCCAGGTCATCCAGGCCGCCACCACGGAGGCGCTTGCCAAGGGCTTCCACGTCAGCCAGGTGTTCGACGTGGTTGCCGGCATCACCAGCCAAACCGACGCCGCCGTCCTGGTCATGACCTACTGGAACCCCGTGGTCCGCATGGGTGTGGATGAATTCTCGCGCCGGCTGGCCGAAGCCGGGGGAGCGGGGCTCATCACCCCGGACCTCATTCCTGACGAGGCCGCCGAATGGATGGCAGCCTCGGACAAGTACGGCCTGGACCGTGTGTTCCTCGTTGCCCCGTCGTCCACCCCGGAGCGCATGCAGCGCACCGTGGACGCGAGCCGTGGCTTCGTTTACGCCGTCTCCATCATGGGCGTCACAGGTGCCCGTACGTCCGTGAGCAGTGCCGCCAAGGATGTTGTCGCCGCAGCACATGGTGCCGGCGCGGAACGTGTCTGCGTAGGCCTGGGTGTGTCCAATGCCGACCAGGTGCGCGAGATTGCCGCCTACGCAGAAGGCGTCATCGTGGGCACCGCCCTGGTGAAGACCCTGGGCGACGGCGGCGTGGACGCAGTTGCCACCCTCACCAAGGACCTCAGCACCGGCCTGGCGAAGGTCAACGGGGCCACGCAGGAAAGCGGGGCCTAGTCCATGGAGGCACTCCTTCAGGCAACCGCACTGGCTCCCGCCCTGGTTCCGGCGAGCATCCCCAGCCCGGACTGGTCCGGTTTCGACATCCCCCTGCCATGGGGCAGCCTGCGGATCCACGCCTACGCGCTGTGCATCCTGGCCGGAATCATCGTTGGCCTGTGGTTGACCTCCGTGCGGTGGGCCAAGCGCGGCGCCCCTGAAGGCAGTGTCTGGGACATCGTTATCTGGGCCATCCCCTTTGGCATCATCGGCGGCCGCCTCTACCACGTGGTCTCATCGCCGGACGCCTACTTCGGACCCGGCTTTGACGGCACCGGTGACCTCTCCCTGATCCCGCAAATCCAGCGCGGCGGGCTGGGAATCTGGGGCGCCGTCGTCCTCGGGGCCGTCGGCGCCTGGATTGGCTGCCGCCGCAGCGGGGTCAAGCTGAGTGCCTTCGTTGACGCCGCGGCACCCGGGCTGCTCCTGGCCCAGGCCATCGGCCGGTGGGGCAACTACTTCAACCAGGAACTCTTCGGCGGACCCACCACCCTGCCGTGGGGCCTGCAGATC
This sequence comes from Arthrobacter sp. FW306-07-I, assembly GCF_021800405.1. Classification (NCBI taxonomy): domain Bacteria; kingdom Bacillati; phylum Actinomycetota; class Actinomycetes; order Micrococcales; family Micrococcaceae; genus Arthrobacter; species Arthrobacter sp. FW306-07-I. The sequence goes on from NZ_CP084550.1 coordinate 1,902,701, forward strand.
GACCCCAACAACCCCAACTTTCCCGCAGGCATGCCTGCAGACACCCTGTTCCACCCCACCTTCCTTTACGAGTCGCTGTGGAACCTGGCCGGCGTACTGATCCTGCTCGCCCTGGACCGGCGCTTCCACTTCCGCCGGAGCCGGCTCTTCTGGCTGTACGCCATGTACTACACCCTGGGCCGTGTCTGGATCGAAGCCATGCGCATCGATGACGCAGAGCAGATCAGCATCTTTGGCATCACCACACGGCTCAACGTGTGGACCAGCATCTTCGTCTTCCTCGCGGCACTGATCGCCTTCATTCTCCTGGGCCTCAAGGGCCGCCCCGATCCGGACACCGTCTATCTGCCCGGCCATGAACCGGAGAGGTCCGTGGAAGCCTCCACGGACTCAGGCGCCAGTCATGAAGTCCGTGATACGGACCGCGGTGTCTCAGATAGTGATTCGCGTGGTAATCTCCCTGATAACCACAGCGGTTCCAGGCATGCTTCCGACCCCACGGAAGACGCCGCGGCGGCACCGGAAGGCTCAAAGCCCGGAACGGATGCCACCGCTGCCGGACACTCCGGCAGCACAGCCACCGGACCCGCGTCGGAGGCAGGCACCGTCAAGTAGGGCGCCGGCCAGGCAGGGCAGCAGAGCCACCGCTCGAAGGGCCCGAAGAACCACAACGTCGTGGCATGGGGCAGTCCGGACAGCCAGTAATGGCCACCGGTGCTGCCCTGGGCAGGGGCCTGCGTAACCTTTAGTTCCGCAGGCCGCGCTGACCTACAATTTCCAGTAATCAACACTTTGTTGTGCCCATCGCAGCGGCGCCGACGAGTGGGGCCAACGGTGTCCCTTCCATACGCACGATCAGGAGGAAGGACGTCTCCCATGACCCAAACTCTTAACACTCCCAGCTGGTCCGAACCGGACCAGCCTGAGACTGCACTGTCGCCGTTCAAGCGCTTCGCAGCCATGCCGGAAGCCGCCGGGCTGTACAACCCGGAGCAGGAGAAGGACGCCTGCGGGCTTGCGATTATCGCGACGCTGCGCGGCGAACCCGGGTACGACATCGTCGACGCCGCGCTGACTGCGCTTCGCAACCTCGAGCACCGTGGCGCCGTGGGTGCCGACGAGGGCACCGGCGACGGCGCAGGCCTGCTCATGCAGATTCCGGACGAGTTCTTCCGGGCCGTCACGGAGTTCGAACTGCCGGCCCCCGGCCAGTACGTGGCCGGCACCGCCTTCCTGCCTGCCGAGCAGCGGGAAGCCGACGCCGCCAAGGCCGGTATCGAGGGCCTGGCTGCCGATGAGGGCCTGAAGGTCCTCGGGTGGCGTGAAGTGCCCATCGTTGCCGATCTGGTCGGTGCCATGGCCCGCGCCTGCATGCCCTACTTCTCCCAGCCCTTCCTGGCATCGGCCAACGGTGAGGAACTGGACCGCAACGAGCTGGACTCCCGTGCGTGGCGGATCCGCAAGCGGGCCCAGAACAAGTTCGGCGTGTACTTCCCGTCGCTGTCCTCCCGGACCATCGTCTACAAGGGCATGCTCACCACCGCCCAGCTGGAGCCGTTCTACCCGGACCTCTCCGACAAGCGGTTCAAGACCAAGCTGGCGATCGTGCACTCGCGCTTCTCCACGAACACCTTCCCGTCGTGGCCGCTGGCGCAGCCGTTCCGCACCATCGCCCACAACGGTGAGATCAACACCGTCAAGGGCAACCGGAACTGGATGCGGGCCCGCCAGTCACAGCTCGCCAACCCGCTGCTGGGTGACTCGCCGGAAGAGCTGTACCCCATCTGCACCCCCGGCGCCTCCGACTCCGCGTCCTTTGACGAAGTTGCGGAGCTGCTCTGGCTCTCCGGCCGCCCCATCACGCACTCGATCATGATGATGATCCCCGAGGCCTGGGAAAACCACGCCACCATGGATCCGGCCCGGCGCGCTTTCTACGAGTACCACTCGCTGCTCATGGAACCGTGGGACGGCCCCGCCGCAGTCTCCTTCACCGACGGCAACCTGGTCGGCGCCACCCTTGACCGCAACGGCCTGCGCCCCGGCCGCTTCTGGATCACCGAGGACGGCCTGATCGTCTTCGCCTCCGAGGTGGGCGTGATCGACGTCGAACCCTCCAAGGTGGTCAAGAAGGGCCGCGTGTCCCCGGGCAAGATGTTCCTGGTGGACACCGAGGCCGGCCGCATCATCGACGACGAAGAGGTCAAGGCCGAGGTAGCCGCGGCGAACCCGTGGGCCGAGTGGGTCAAGGACAACCTGATCGATCTCAACGACCTGCCCGAACGTGAGCACGTGGTGCACACGGCTGCGTCCGTGAACATCCGCCAGCGCACCTTCGGCTACACCACCGAGGAACTGAAGATCCTGCTGGGCCCGATGGCCCGCACCGGTGCCGAGCCCCTTGGCGCCATGGGCTCCGACACTCCCGTGGCCGTGCTGTCCAAGCGCCCGCGCCTGCTGTTCGACTACTTCGTGCAGTCCTTCGCGCAGGTCACCAACCCGCCGCTGGACGCCATCCGCGAAGAACTGGTCACCTCGCTCACCTGCGCCATCGGACCCAATGGCAACCTCCTGGACACCAAGCAGGTCCGCCAGCCGCAGGTCCAGCTGCCGTTCCCTGTGATCAACAACGACCAGCTTGCCAAGATCGCCAACATCGAGGACGCCGACGGCAACCGCGTGGCCATGAAGGTCCGCGGCCTGTACCGGCCCGAAGGCGGCGAAAACGCGCTGCGTGCACGGCTCACGGAAATCTGCGAGCAGGTTTCCGGCGCCATCAACCGCGGCGTGCAGTACATCGTGCTCTCCGACCGTGACTCCAACGCCCAGTGGGCGCCCATCCCGTCGCTGCTGCTGGTCAGCGCCGTGCACCACCACCTGCTGCGCAGCGCCAACCGCACCAAGACCGCCCTTGTGGTTGAAGCCGGTGACGTCCGCGAAACGCACCACGTGGCCGTGCTCATCGGCTACGGCGCCTCCGCCGTCAACCCGTACCTGGCCATGGAATCCGTGGAGCAGCTGATCGCCGCCGGTGACGTCACCGGCGTGACCCCGCAGGACGGCGTCTACAACCTGATCAAGGGCCTGGGCAAGGGCGTCCTGAAGATCATGTCCAAGATGGGCATCTCCACCGTGGCCTCATACACCGGAGCCCAGACCTTCGAGGCATTGGGCCTGGGCCAGGAACTGGTGGACGAATTCTTCGCCGGTACCCACTCCCAGCTTGGGGGCGTCGGCCTGGACGTCATCGCAGCCGAGGTTTCCGCGCGCCACCAGATGGCCTACCCGGACGGCGGCATCGAGCAGCCGCACCGCCCCCTGCTGGGTGGCGGCGAGTACCAGTGGCGCCGCGACGGCGAACCCCACCTCTTCAACCCGGAGACCGTCTTCCGGCTGCAGCACGCGACGCGTGAGCGCCGCTACGACATCTTCAAGTCGTACACGAAGGGCGTGGACGACCAGTCCACCAACCTGATGACCCTCCGCGGCCTCCTCAAGTTCAAGAACGAGCGCCCCTCTGTTCCCCTTGAGGAAGTGGAGCCGGTCTCCAGCATCGTCAAGCGGTTCTCCACTGGTGCGATGAGCTATGGCTCCATCTCGCAGGAGGCACACGAGACGCTGGCCATCGCCATGAACCAGCTGGGCGGCAAGTCCAACACCGGTGAAGGCGGCGAGGATGTTGAGCGCCTGCTGGATCCGAAGCGCCGCTCCGCGGTCAAGCAGATCGCGTCCGGCCGGTTCGGTGTCACCAGCCTCTACCTGACCAACGCCGACGACATCCAGATCAAGATGGCGCAGGGTGCCAAGCCCGGCGAAGGCGGCCAGCTGATGGCCCAGAAGGTCTACCCGTGGGTGGCCCGGACGCGGCACTCGACCCCCGGCGTCGGGCTCATCTCCCCGCCGCCGCACCACGACATCTACTCCATCGAGGACCTCGCGCAGCTCATCTACGATGCCAAGCGCGCCAACCCCTCGGCGCGGGTGCATGTGAAGCTGGTGTCGGAAGTCGGGATCGGCACCGTGGCGTCCGGCGTGACCAAGGCGAAGGCCGACGTCGTACTTGTCTCCGGACATGACGGCGGCACCGGCGCCTCGCCGCTGAACTCGCTCAAGCACGCCGGTGTTCCCTGGGAGCTGGGCCTGGCCGAGACGCAGCAGACGCTGATGCTCAACGGCCTGCGCGACCGCGTGGTGGTGCAGGTGGATGGCCAGCTCAAGACCGGCCGCGACGTTGTCATTGCTGCCCTGCTGGGCGGCGAGGAGTTCGGCTTCGCTACCGCCCCGCTGGTGGTGGAAGGCTGCATCATGATGCGCGTCTGCCACCTGGACACCTGCCCCGTAGGTGTTGCCACGCAGAACCCCGAGCTGCGTGCACGCTTCAGTGGCAAGCCCGAGTTCGTGGTCAACTTCTTCGAATTCCTTGCTGAGGAAGTCCGGGAGATCCTGGCAGAGCTCGGTTTCCGCAGCCTCGAGGAGGCGATCGGCCACGCCGAGGTGCTGGACACCCGCGAAGCGGTCAACCACTGGAAGGCCGACGGGCTGGACCTGGACCCGATCCTGCACGGCCTGGAGTTCGACGACGACGCGCCGCTGCGCAACATGACCGGCCAGAACCACGAGCTGGACAAGCACTTCGACCAGCGCCTGATCACCATGGCCACCGAGGCGCTGACGGACCGCAGCCCGGTGAAGATCACCGTCGACGTCATCAACACCGACCGTTCGGTGGGCACCATGCTGGGCCACGTTGTCACCAAGACCTTTGGTACCGACGTCCTTGCCACGGACACCATCGACGTCACGCTGAACGGCACCGCCGGCCAGTCCCTGGGCGCCTTCCTGCCCGCGGGCATCACCCTGCGGTTGTTCGGTGACTCCAACGACTACGTGGGCAAGGGCCTGTCCGGTGGCCGGATCATCGTCCGACCGGACCGCACCAACGTTTTCAAGGCGGAGACCAACGTGATCGCCGGGAACGTGATCGGCTACGGCGCCACCAGCGGCGAGCTGTTCCTGCGCGGCCAGGTGGGCGAACGCTTCCTGGTCCGCAACTCCGGTGCCACCGCCGTCGTCGAAGGCATTGGTGACCACGGCTGCGAATACATGACCGGCGGCCAGACGCTGATCATCGGACGCACGGGCCGCAACTTCGGCGCCGGCATGTCCGGCGGAACCGCGTACGTCCTGGACCTGCGGACCACCCGCGTCAACAAGCAGGCACTGGAATCCGGTGAGCTGCAGCTGCGCGAGCTGGACGCCGAGGACCGCGACATTGTCCACGGCCTGCTGGTCAAGCACGTGGAAGAAACTGACTCCCAGCTGGCTGCGCGCCTCCTCGAGAATTTCGACGACACCGCTGCCCGCATCACCAAGGTGCTGCCGCGCGATTACGCGGCCGTGCTGCAAACCCGCCTCGACGCCATTGAAGAGGGCCTTGACCCCGACGGCGAAGAAGTATGGTCCCGAATCCTGGAGGTTACCGGTGGCTGATCCACGCGGATTTCTGAAAGTACGCCAGCGTGAAACCCAGCCGCGCCGTCCCGTCCCTGTCCGCATCATGGACTGGAAAGAGGTCTACGAGGCACAGGAAAAGGGCACGCTGAAAGCCCAGGCCGGGCGCTGCATGGACTGCGGTATCCCTTTCTGCCACCAGGGCTGCCCCCTGGGGAACCTCATTCCCGAGTGGAACGACCTCATGTGGCGGGACAAGGGCGAGGAAGCGATCGAGCGCCTGCACGCCACGAACAACTTCCCCGAGTTCACCGGCCGGCTCTGCCCCGCCCCCTGCGAGGCGTCCTGCGTGCTGGGAATCAACCAGCCCGCAGTGACCATCAAGCAGGTGGAAGTCTCCATCATCGACGAGGCATGGGACAACGGCTGGGTCAACCCGCTGCCGCCCGCCCGCCTCACCGGCAAGACCGTTGCGGTGGTCGGTTCCGGCCCCGCCGGCCTCGCCGTCGCCCAGCAGCTCACACGCGTGGGCCACACCGTCGCCGTCTACGAGCGGGACGACAAGATCGGCGGCCTGCTGCGCTACGGCATCCCCGACTTCAAGATGGAAAAGGAGCAGGTGGACCGCCGCGTCGAGCAGATGAAGGCCGAAGGCACCCGATTCCGGACCGGCGTCGCTGTGGGCACCGACGTGACCTGGGAGCAGCTGCGCAGGCGCTACGACGCCGTCGTCATTTGCACCGGTGCCACCGTTCCTCGTGACCTGCCCATCCCGGGCCGTGACCTTGACGGCATCCACTTCGCCATGGACTACCTGGTGCCCGCCAACCGCGCGGTGGCCGGTGAAACCATCGAAAACCAGATCAACGCCAACGGCAAGCACGTGGTGATCCTGGGCGGCGGCGACACCGGTGCCGACTGCCTGGGTACCGCGCACCGGCATGGCGCCGCATCAGTGACCACCCTTGCCATTGGCAAGCAGCCGCCGTCGGAGCGTGCCAGCCACCAGCCGTGGCCGACGTTCCCCACCCTGTTCGAGATGGCCAGCGCGCACGAGGAAGGCGGCGAACGCACCTACCTCGCCTCCACTGTCGAGTTCGTTGGCGAGAACGGCAAGCTGACCGGCGTGAAGGTGGCCGAGACCGAGTTTGTCGACGGCAAGCGGCTCCCGAAGGCCGGCACCGAACGGATCATCCCGGCCGACCTGGTGTTCCTGTCGCTCGGCTTCACCGGCGCTGAGCCTGCGGGCATCAGCGACCAGGTGCATGCCGAGTTCGACGGCCGCGGCAACGTTGCCCGCGACGGCTACTACATGACCAACACCGAAGGCGTGTTTGTTGCCGGTGACGCCGGCCGCGGGCAGTCCCTGATTGTGTGGGCCATTGCCGAGGGGCGTGCCGCCGCTGCCGCAGTGGACAAGTACCTGATGGGAAGCACCATCCTTCCCGCCCCCGTCGCACCGACGGACCGCGCCATCGCCGTCCTCTAGGACTGCACCGAGGGTTCACCTCGCCGACAACTTAAACAATGCAAGTGACCAATAGGGTAGGTATATGAGACGCGCAAAAATTGTGGCTACGTTCGGCCCGGCAATTGCCAGCTACGAAAACACCCTCGCGGTGCTGGAAGCCGGCGTTGACGTCGCCCGCATGAACATGAGCCACGGTGACTACACCGTGCATGACAACACCTACGAGAACGTCCGCAAGGCAGCGTCCGACCTTGGCAAGGCCGTGGCCATCATGGCCGACCTCCAGGGACCAAAGATCCGCCTGGGCCGTTTCGTGGACGGCCCGCACGCGCTGGCCGTCGGTGACATCTTCACCATCACCACCGAGGACGTTCCCGGTACCCAGGAGATCGCCTCCACCACCCTGAAGAGCCTCACCGAGGACGTCAAGGTGGGCGATGCCCTGCTGATCGACGACGGCAAGGTGGCCTTGCGCGCCATTGAGGTCGACGACGTCAAAGTGGTTGCCGAGGTGACCGTTGGCGGCATGGTGTCCAACAACAAGGGCATCAACCTCCCCGGCGTGGCCGTCAACGTTCCCGCGCTGAGCGAAAAGGATGAGGACGACCTCCGTTGGGCCATCCGCCGCGGTGTTGACCTGGTGGCTCTGTCGTTTGTCCGCGACGCATCGGACATCAGCCGCGTGCACGAGATCATGGACGAGGAAGGCCGCCGCGTACCGGTCATCGCCAAGATCGAAAAGCCGCAGGCCGTGGAGCAGCTGCCCGAGATCATCGACGCGTTCGACGCCATCATGGTGGCCCGTGGCGACCTCGGTGTGGAACTGCCGCTGGAGGAAGTGCCGATCGTCCAGAAGCGCGCCGTGGAACTGGCACGCCGGTGGGCCAAGCCGGTCATCGTGGCCACGCAGGTGCTCGAATCGATGATCGATAACCCGCGCCCCACCCGTGCAGAAGCTTCGGACTGCGCCAACGCCGTGCTCGACGGTGCCGACGCTGTCATGCTTTCCGGTGAGACAAGCGTGGGGAAGTACCCCATTGAGACCGTGAAGACCATGGCCCGGATCATCGAGTCCACCGAGGTCCACGGCCTGGAGCGCGTCCCCCCGCTGGGCACCAAGCCGCGGACCCGTGGCGGTGCCATTACGCGTGCCGCCGTCGAAATCGCCGACCAGTTGGACGCCAAGTACATTTGTGCGTTCACCCAGTCCGGTGACTCGGCCCGCCGCCTGTCCCGCCTGCGGCCGATCAAGCCGGTCTTCGCTTTCACCCCAGTGGAGCAGGTCTGGAACCAGATGGCCCTCACATGGGGCATCCAGCCGGTGCTGGTGCAGATGGTGGACCACACGGACGCCATGACCGCGCAGGTTGACCGCAGCCTCGAAGAGATGGGCCTGGTCCAGGACGGTGACCTGGTGGTCATCGCCGCCGGTTCGCCTCCCGGAAAGGCCGGCTCCACCAACTCCCTGAAGGTGCACAAGGTGGGCGACCTCGCCGACTCCACCCGCGGGGGAGAGATCGCAAGCAACCGCGAGAAGCTCGGCCCCTGGCCGGAAAAGAAGAAGAAGAACCAGGCCGCAGAGGCCTAGCCTTCTGACAAAGCAAAAAGGACCCCTGCCTTCTGGCAGGGGTCCTTTTCGCTGTCTTGCTTTGGTGACCGGCCACTGTGGTGACCGTTCCCGGTTGGTGGCCGGGCCGTCGTCGTAATTCCTCCGGGCCCGGCCTGCGCGCTAGTTGACCTGGTTGATGATGGTTTCGGCGACCTCGCGCATGCTGAGGCGGCGGTCCATGGACGTCT